>NZ_BAEX01000008.1 GCF_000246945.1 Myroides injenensis M09-0166 | reverse complement strand
ACACGTAGTATATTAGGGCTTTTTTATTTATTTTTCAGCAAGAAGATATTGCTTATAGAACTCTAAGTCTTTTTTCACATCTTCTGATAATTCTGGGATTTTCACATCTGTATATTTACTAAATACCTCTTCTAATATTTTTGCAAATAAATAACGGCACATATCCTTATTGTCTGCAGGAATTACATACCAAGGACACTTTTCTGTTGACGTTTTATTTATTGCAATTTCATAATATTTCTGATATTCATCCCAATATTCTCTTTCTTTTACATCATCAGGAGCAAACTTCCAATTGTGTTTTTCTTTATCTAATCTTCGTAAGATTCTACGTTTTTGTTCTCCTTTACTTAAATGAAGAAAAAACTTTAATACAATAACGCCATTGTTACTTATGTGATTTTCAAAATTAACAATTTCATCATAGCGTTTTTCCCAGAAATCATTATTAATATCTTCCACAGTATTTATAGATGGAATACGCTCATTTAAAACAATAGTAGGATGTACTCTTGATACTAGTACATTTTCATAATGAGTACGGTTAAATACGGTAAATTTACCGCGTTCAGGAAGATTGACATAATGACGCCATAGGTAATCATGTTCTAGTTCATAGGAAGTTGGCTTCTTAAAACTTTGCACTACTACTCCCCTTGCATTAAAAGATTTAAATACTTCACGTATTAAACTATCTTTACCTGCAGTATCCATCCCCTGTATACATATTAATACACTGTACTTATTATTTGCATATAATACATCTTGAAATTTACCAAGTTTTCTACTTAATTTTTCTAATTTGCGGATTGCCTTTTTAGATTTCATAATAGGATCTGGCAATGTCGGCAAATCATCCAAATTTATAGGGGCTATTACTTTATACTTTTCTTCTGCATCCATAACATTTTTTTTAAATGTATAAATTACCATTTTTTACTTAGATTTGAGTGAATCTTTTAAATTATTTTTATGAAGCAATTGACCTTAGAATTATTATTTCAATTATTTGGCATTAGTGCAGCTTCTGGACTTATCTATAATGATGATACTATACATGTAATAACTGATGACAGCACATATTTATATCATTATGATATAAATAATGAAGTCTTAACAAAAACACCTCTATCAGATTATTACTATGGTAGAGAAAACATAGAAAAGGAAATAAAACCAGACTTTGAATCTATTACACAGACTGCAAGTAACTTTTATATCTTTGGTTCTGGGTCAAAACAAAACAGAATAGACCTGGTAGAAGTTCATAAACTAACTAATGATGTTGTAAGTGTACAACAGTTAGATATTTTATATGAATCTATGAAATCATTTGCTCAAATAGATGATGAAGATTTTAATATTGAAGGTGCTGTCTATGATAAGGATATTTGGTATTTCTTTAATAGAGGAAATGGCCCTCAACACAAAAATGGAATATTTATAGTAGAAGGCGAGAGTATAATAGATAACTTTAGAATCACTTTTGTGCCTATCAAATTACCTAAATTAAATAAGGTACAGACAAGTTTTACAGATGCAGTTAAAGTTGATGATTATTTTTATTTCTTAGCGGCTGCCGAAAACACAAATTCTAACTATGATGATGGAGTCATAGAAGGTACAATAATCGGAAGAATTAATACTAAAAACTTAAAACTAGATAAGGTTAAAACTATTAGTACTACAAATAAATTTGAAGGAATCACACTTTATAAGAATACTGATAACCAATTAGAATTCTTACTATGTGAAGATCCCGATGATCCTAATAAAAACACAGGTATATATAAGCTCTCATTTAAAAAATAAAAAAAAGCCGATGTAAAATATATACATCGGCTTTTTAATGGATTTAAAATTATATTGAATTAGTTGTTTTCATTTTCATAAATCTCCTATTTGTCCAAACTGCTATGACAAAATAAAAGATACACAACAGCCACATTTGAATAAACATGTCATTTATCTCATGTAGTGAAGCTCCAAATTGAGTCAAAGATACATATCCTTGCGCGCCCACTGTACTAGGAACGAAAAAGGAAAGCGCTTTAATCCAAGCAGGAAAAGATACTGTAGGCCAAGATACTCCAGATAATAACAAAGTAGGTATTGAAAAAATTGTGATAGTCATAATCGCATCTTCTCTCCTTCTAAAAATATTAACCAGCGACATCCCTATAAATGTTACTGATAATACAAAAGGTATTAAAAACAACATGATTTCAAACAGATTACCTCTCTGTGGAAAATTATAGACATGATTAATCACTGTTGTTTCAATAAATAACAATGTCATTGAAATTATCAGATAAGCTAAACTGCGTCCTAAAGTTAAAAAGACACTTCCAAAACGTCTATTAGCATACGCAAAAGTAGACGTAAGTAAACCCTTTTCTCGCAAGGTTCCACCCAAAATACCCATACCTGATAATTGTAGCACTTGTAAGGCAATAATATACACTACAGGTATCAAAAATGTAGCATATCCAACATTAATATTATACAATGCAGATGCCGTTATATTAAATGGTCGACGCGTAGCAACAGCTTGTTCCATAGGAATTCCTTGGCTCATCGCTTTATTAACTTCTATCTGTCCGTTGAAAGTTCCCACAGCTTTCATTACTGCTCCAATAGTCTGCTTATAATACAACATATACGATGCATCACAATAAGCAGATATTGATGGGACTATCCCTTTCTGTACGTCTTTACCAAAATCCTTAGGAATAACGATAATTCCCTTAATTATTTCTTCATCATACATTTGACGAGCTTTCTCAAGACTTGTCGTATGATAATCAACAGACAATTGAGGAGTTGCATCTATCATCTGCTCTAGCTTTCTACTCAATTTTGATTGATCCTGATCGACAACTACCACAGGTAGATCATTAAAAGTCTCCAATGAATAAACGTAAGAATAGAAAAATCCTACAAGTAATATAGAGAGAATATAAGACATGATAATAGCAGAGTCAGAGAATATTAATTTAAACTCTCGTTTACATGCCTCTAAAACTAGTGACCAACTTTCGATTAGATTCTTAAACATCATATCCTCCTTTCTGTAAGCGTTTACTATAAAATGGTATACCAATCATCCCAATACATGCAAACACAGCTAAGGTAATCACATAACCTTGCTGAGAGCTATTAAATGCCAATCCTCGAATAGCATAATCAACTGTAAAACGCATATAAGAGTGGAAAGGAAATATATAATTCAGTGCACGAATAAAGGGACTCATTCCTTCTAGTGGAAACGTATATCCTGCAAAAGAGAAAGCTAAAGCAGAATAAGAACCTCCAATACTTAGCGCTGTACGCAAACTAGACATCACTGATGCTAGAAAAAATGCAATACCTTGACACACTAAAATAAAAGATAAGAAGAATAAATTTATCACTAAAAAACTTCCCTGCAATGGAACACCTATTTTATAATATAAAAGGCAATTCATAAAGAATCCTATTATAAAGAAAACAGTAGTGTAAGGTAAAATTTTACCAAACATGATAACAAAAATATTACCATTGCCTTGTTCATATAGTTCTTTTCCTCTGCGATATTTTAATACCGAGCCGAATACATATACAGACACTACCATTATTACTATCTGAAATGCCATCGGCATGAAAGCGATATTCAAATAGATTTCATAACTCGTGTAAGGATTGTATAAAACATGAGAATCAGTACCGACTGGCAATACTGAAGCTGCCGCCTGCTCAGGCATTAAACCACCATTTTGTAATGTTAGCACCTTAGCCCCAGCAGCAAACATAGTTGCTGTCGTTTGAAAATCACGTAATATTAACCCCGCTGGCAATAAATATTGTCCATTATAGTAACATGTCAAATTAGGAAGTAATCCCTTTTGAACATTCTTCTGAAAATCTTTTGGTATAATGATTAAAGCAAAAGACTCACCCCTTTTAATTGTTTTTTGTCCCTGTAACTCATCACTAACCTCATAGGCTATTTCCATTGTAGGTGTAGCATCGAGCATTCTAGCAAATTCTCGTGATAATTCACTTTTATCTAGATCTAACAGAGTAATAGGAAGATCTCTCGATACTCCCTTACTAAGTAAAGAGGCATAGTAAATGAATAAAATCAAAGGGACTCCAAGCATTAAAATTAATAACCTTGGACTTGTAAATATTCTTACAAACTCACCTTTAAATATGGACAAAAATCCTTTTTTCACAATTGTTTATTTTCTTAGATTTCTTATTTCAAACTACTTTCTAGAACCAAAGCACTCATACCAGGACGTAGTCCTTCAACTTTACTTGTTGGGTAAGCTTTAATTAAAAATGTTTTCATATCGAAATCTCCCTTCGTTTTTGTAGCAGTCCACGTTGCATAATCACCTTGTGCAGCAATATATCTTACTTCAAACTCTATTTTTTTATCTCCTAAACCAGGTACAACAGCTTCAAACTTGCTACCTTTTTGAAATTTAGAAAGTAATCCTTCTTTTATATTGAAATTAACCCATACATCATTTAAGTCAACTAAATTGACTACTGGATAACCCGCATTTACAATTTCACCCTTGTTTGGCATGATAGTTAACACTTCTCCATCATGAGGAGCTTTTACTTCCCCTTCTGCTTTTAGAATTTTAACTTCTTCTACTGCAGCTTGAGCTTGATGAACTTTTGCCAGTGCAGCAACTTTATCTTCTTCACGAGCTCCTTTAAATGCCATTTGATATTGAGAATGGGCAGCCTTTTCTACTTCTTGTGCAGCTTTGTATTGTGTGTAGGCCTCATCTCTTTTTTGAGCAGGAATTACTTTCTCATTATACAAATTATCAATACGCTTAAAAGTTTTTTCTGCAAGTTCCGAACCTACTTTAGCTTGTTGCCACATATTATAAGCTGCTTGAACTTCTTCTTCTCTAGCTCCTTTTTTTGCTTTATCATCAAGGGCTTGAGCTGCCTTTTGCACTGACTCTGCTTGATCTAATTTAGCATTAATTTCAGGAGTACTTATTTGTACTAAAAGTTGACCTTCTTTAACTATATCTCCTTCTTTAACTAAAATATTTTCTATTCTGCCAGGTATTTTTGAAGACACATTTATTTGTGTAGCGTCTACTTGACCTTGAATGTAATAATCATTTGGCGCACTCATATACCACAAAGACACCAACAAAATAACTACGATAACTACGATACCTACTATTGCACTTACTACTTTACTTTTCATTTTCTAACAAATAATTATTTTGTATATTCTATAAATTCATTACTCAAACCTGCATATTCTAATAAAGTTGCTAAATCAACTGAATATTGATAATGAGCTTTTAAGGTTAACAATTTTATTCCTGACAAATTCATTTCAGCATCTACTACATCCGTTGAAGAAGCAAAACCTTCAGAGAAAGCAAGTTTTCTAACTCTTAATAATTCAGTTGCTAATTTTTCTTGTACTCCAAGATTAGTAATTTCTTCTTCTTGTTTTTGAATGTCTTTATATATCTTCTCCACCAGTGTCTTAATATCCTTCTGAGCCTTTTTCTCCATAAATTCAACACTTTCTTTGGTCGCCTTAGCTGCGCGAATCTCATTTTTATTTCGCATACCTTCGAAAAGTGTATAAGTTAATCCAACACCCACAACCCATGGCTTATCCTTACTTTCCATCAATCCAAAACCTACTGGCTCATTATGCACTAAGATACCTTGCCCAAAAGCAACGATGTTAGGGTAATAAGAAGACTTTTTTGCTTTAATACCTTGATCAGCTAATTGTTTTTGGAGAGCTACTTTTTGTAATTCTGGATAGTTCTTAACAGCGCTTTCCTGATAATAACTTAAAGACTCAAGCTGAGGAATAATGAAAAAATCTGTTGTTAACTCGTCGTTTACTTCTTCTTTTTCTAAGGTATTTGCTAAAGCTACACGAGCCAATGTTGCATCTTTTAGAGCACTAGCTAATTCTCTGTTGGCTTGTGAAACAGCAACGTCTGCTTGCAACTTTTCAACGGGTGCAATAATACCATTTTCTTCCAATTTTGTAGCGTCATAAAGGTGTCTTTCCATTCCTTTCAAAACTTCCTTTCTAACTTCTACAGCTTTCTCAGCTAATTTTGTTTGAAAATAGCGATCAGCTAATTCTGAGATTAATTTATTTTCAGTTTTCTCTAGGTCCTTTTTCCCAATTTCACTTTCTATCTCCCCTGCCTTAATAGCCGCATTAATCTTTCCTCCCGTAAATAATGGCCAAGTCACCATTAATCCACCAGCAGCAATTTCACGTTTCATAAAAGTCAAATCCCAATTTCCTAATACTTCTGGATTGGGTATATGAAAAAAGCCACTCACATTATCTCTGAAATCATTCAAATTAGATCCTACTTTTCTATCAAAATAAAGTCCTATACCATAGGCTTTGATTGAGGGAAAACGATATCCCTTGGCAGATTTCCATTTGAATTCATGAACTTCTTCCTGTTTCTTAACTGCTTTTATAAGACTATTATCTCCACTCATTACAGAATGAGCTTCAGCAAAGGACAACTCCTGACCGTATGTATTATCAACTGCACAAAAAAATGCAATTGTACTTCCTAGAACTGCTAAATAACCTTTTAAATCCTTAACCATTACTTGATATTAAGTTATTATTTATAGAATAAACAAATATAGTATTATTTTCACGTTTACATTTACGAATTAATCCAATTTTCACAAAAATATACTCGTAATTATTCTTAATTTACCTTTTGATACTCTTCACTTTTAGACTTATCGTAGCATGTAGACCAAATATTTTATATTTCTTTCACATTTACAAAAGGATATTCAGAATATAAAAGTAGTATTTCATAGCTTGATAAAGCTTATCTTAGAATTGCAATGCAAATTCATCTAATCTTTTATTACTTCTCAACAAAACCAAATTTTATGCCATTATCGTAAATTATTTCAGTTATAACAACTCAAAAAAAGAAAAACAGACATAAGGATATGCTTATTAATTATATATAAATCAAAAGCCATAATTATATCTATTGTCTAAAAAAACTCCCATTATTGGCAGTATTGCAAGTATTAAAACTATCTTACTCATAGGCAACTTTACTAGAATTATCTACTACAATAATCTGAACACTACATCATTAATTACAATCTTGCAATTATAGTAAATAGTAGGACGAGACAATATCTATTAGTACTACACAATGCGGAGAACCAAGAGACAACGCAATAGCAGAACGTATAAATGGTATTATTAAAGGAGAGTTTAATCTAAATTATTCAAATTTAGGCTATCAAGGTACTGTTGAAAAAATTAAAAATAGTATAAATGCTTATAACCAAATTAGACCGCATGATAGTTGCGATAGATTAACTCCTAATCAGGCACATTTAAGAACAGGTGTCTTAACTAAGAGATGGAAGAATTATTATAAAACTAATAAACAAAAAACAAAACTTGTACAGTCATAGAAGGACTAGTGAAAAACTGTACAGTAAATGATAGGATTATTAACTATAGCTGTACAGTTATAGTAGGACGAGACAGGTTTTTATTGTGGTATGTCCATAGTGAGTCCATTATGAGTCCATAGTGACTCTATTAAAATAGGGGTTTTTAATAGAGTCAATATGGATTTACTATGAAGTCAAATTACTTACATACCCCACTAATCTAAGACAATGGCAATCTCTTTCTATAACAATATATTAACCCCATTTACTGAAAAATAAATTATAAACACAAAAAAACCAGAAGTAAGGACTTCTGGTTTTTTGTATTTATTATTCTCTATTGTAATATTCTACTAATTCTTTCTCTCTATATCTCGTAAATTCTCCATTTTCTTAATTGCTAAGAACCCTTTAATATCTTCAAAGTGCTCCTTAACACGTTTGTGTCCAAATTCAAACACTTTTTCTGCTAACCCATCTAAGAAATCTCTGTCGTGAGAAACTAGGATAACTGTCCCTTCAAAATCTTTTAAAGCTTCCTTGATGATATCTTTTGTCTTCATATCAAGGTGATTTGTAGGCTCATCCAGAATTAAAACATTATATGGTTCTAATAAAAGTTTTACCATCGCTAAACGTGTTTTTTCACCTCCTGACAATACTTTTACTTTTTTGTGAATATCATCACCCGAGAACATGAAAGCACCAAGAATATTCTTGATTTGTGTTCTTATATCTCCTTCTGCAATACGATCTACTGTTTCAAAGATGGTCAAATTCTCATCTAATAAAGAAGCTTGATTTTGTGCAAAATATCCAATTTGAACATTATGACCTATCTCTAATGCGCCATCAAAATCAATTTCGTTCATAATGGCTTTAATCATAGTTGACTTCCCTTCTCCGTTACGCCCTACAAAAGCAACCTTCTGTCCTCTTTCTACTACAATGCTCGCATCTTTAAAGACAACATGGTCTCCGTAAGATTTACTTAATTCTTTAACTACTACTGGATATTGACCAGAACGAGCAGCAGGAGGAAACTTTAAGCGCAATGCTGAATTATCTACTTCATCTACTTCATCTACTTCAATAATTTCTAACTTTTCAAGCATTTTCACTCTTGATTGTACTTGAAGTGTTTTTGAATACGTTCCTTTAAAACGTTCTATAAACTCAGTAGTTTCAGCAATCATTTTTTGCTGCTCTTCATAAGCTTTTAGTTGGTGAGCACGTCTATCTTGTCTCAATACTAAATAATCAGAGTATTTAGCTTTATAATCATATATTTTACCCATAGTTACTTCTATGGTTCTATTCGTAATATTATCTACGAACGCACGGTCGTGAGAGATCACCATCACAGCTTTTGCTTGATTGATTAAGAAATCTTCTAACCACTGAATACTCTCGATATCCATGTGATTCGTAGGCTCATCTAATAAAATTAAATCAGGCTTCTGCAATAAAATTTTGGCTAATTCAATACGCATTCTCCATCCACCACTAAATTCAGAAGTAGGACGAGTAAAATCTTCTCTTTCAAAACCTAACCCTTTTAATACCTTCTCTACTTCAGCCTCATAGTTAATCTCCTCTATAGAGTAGTATTTTTCACTTAATTCAGAAACGCGTTCAATCAACTTCATGTAAGCATCACTTTCGTAATCAGTTCTTACTGTCAATTCTTCATTAACTTTATCAATCTCCTCTTTCATAGCAAATACTTGCGTAAATGCTTTTGAAGCTTCTTGAAATACAGTACAATTATCAGCAGTCAATAAATGTTGGGGTAAATAGGCTATAACAGCTTCTTTAGGTGCAGAAATAGAACCTGTCGATGGTTTATTTTGACCTGCTACAATTTTTAATAAAGTTGATTTACCTGCTCCATTTTTTCCCATCAAAGCAATTTTATCATTCTCGTTAATAGAGAAGCTAACTCCACTAAATAAAGTAGTTCCACCAAACTGAACTGATATATCGTTAACTGTAATCATGTTTTTTTTAAAATTTTAATGCGGTGCAAATATAATATTTGTTTATTCCCTTTCAAGCAAAATATTTTGGGGGATTAAAAATAGATCATAATTATCATTCACTTCAATAATACTCACAGTCTAATTACTTTGCTGAAATACGCAATAGAATACAAATAAACAATACTAAAATAACTAGTGCTGTTCGATTTTGCTTTACAATGCTACTTATATATACGAAAACAAGCTATCCCTAAAATTGAGATAGCTTGTTGTATTTTTTATATATTATGTAAGATTAATTTTTCTTTTTACCTGCTAAAGTCAAAAGAATAAAACCAATAATTCCACCAAGTCCTGATGCTATTAAGATACCTAATTTAGCTTGATCTGGAAATTCTGGATGTAAATTAACATCAAAAGCAAGTTCTGTTACAAACAATGACATTGTAAAACCAATTGCTGCTAGGAAACCTAATCCAAATAAATTAAAATAAGTCATTCCTTTTGGCATAGCAACTACTTTTAATTTAATTAGCAAAGCAGTCAAACCTGCTACTCCAAGTACTTTTCCAAGTAAGAGTCCAAGGGCAACACCAATTGTTACTGCACTTAGACTACCACCTCCTAATGAAATTGGTATTGCGGCATTAGCAAGTGCAAACACAGGCATAACAAAGAAACTTACAAAATTGTGCATACTGTGCTCTAAACGGATAGCTGGAGGTAAAGAATCCTTTGCAAGCGTTTGAATATCTTCCACGCATTCCATTTGTTCTCCTGTTAAATTTGGAATCTTATCATCAGGATCAATTTTTCTGAATCGATCGCGTAATTTATCAAGTTTTGATACAAAATAAGACTCGTGAACTCTCGCAGTAGAAGGGATAGCAAATGCAGCTAAAACAGCAGCAATTGTAGCATGCACCCCAGAAAGCAAGAAACACAACCATACTCCACCAATACCTATAATAGCGTAATACACAGTATTTTTAACCCCTATTAAATTACTTATAATTAACAAGCCAAAAAATCCTAATCCCAAACCTAAATTTAGCAGAGATAAATCGTTAGTATAAAAAATAGCGATTACTAGTACTGCACCTAAATCATCGGCAATAGCTAAAGCTGTCAAAAACACTTTTAATGAAGTCGGCACTCTATCGCCTAGTAAAAACAATACTCCTAAAGCAAATGCTATATCAGTAGCCATAGGAATTCCCCATCCATGTGCAGCATCACTTCCTCCATTGAAAAAAGTATAAATTAATGCAGGGACTACCATACCTCCAATGGCAGCAATAATAGGTAACATTGCTTTTTTAGGTGACGACAATTCTCCTGTAGTTAATTCACGCTTTAATTCTAACCCTACTACAAAGAAAAAAATAGACATCAGTCCATCATTAACCCAATCTTTTAATGAATGACTTAGCGATATATCATTAAAAGAAAAACTAATATGATTATTATCCCAAAAGTTGACATACTGTTCTGCCCATTGTGAATTTGCCATAAAAATAGCTACAACGGCTGCTAGAAATAAGACAATTCCTCCTGAAGTAGATCGACTCATAAATCTGTTTACAGGTTCTGATAGCCATTTGTCTACGGGAGTTAATTTTATTTTATCATCCATTTTTAAAAATATTTGTTAGCGAATATACCTTTTCTCAAACTTTTAGGCAAACATCAATATTAAATATTTACCATAATATAACCTTTGATAAAAATTTATTAGCATTCAAAAAAACACACAGATATATAACAATCAAATAATAAAGTAAAAGTTTAAAAAAATAAAAAAGATAAAAGTTTAAATCCCTCTTAAAAGTTCTACTAGAAATAATAGATTAAGTATATTTGTGTTTTGAAAATCAAAAATATGGATACTGTTTTAGACTCAAATATACAACCTGTTGCTAAGCCGAAATGGTTACGTGTTAAACTTCCGACAGGAAAAAAATATACAGAACTACGAGGATTAGTAGATAAATATAAACTTCACACTATATGTACTTCTGGTAGTTGTCCCAATATGGGAGAATGCTGGGGAGAGGGTACAGCAACCTTTATGATCTTAGGAAACGTTTGTACACGTTCATGTGGATTCTGTGGTGTAAAGACTGGTAGACCAGAAACTGTTGATTGGGATGAACCTGAAAAAGTAGCTCGATCTATTAAATTAATGAAAATCAAACATGCTGTTCTTACTAGTGTTGATAGAGATGATTTAAAAGATGGAGGTTCTATCATATGGGCAGAAACAGTTCAAGCTGTTCGTAGAATAAGTGAAGGAACAACAATGGAAACTCTAATACCAGATTTCCAGGGGATAGAAAGAAATATTGATAGAATTATAGAAGTAGCTCCTGAAATTGTTTCTCATAATATGGAGACTGTACGCAGATTAACAAGAGAAGTTCGTATACAAGCTAAATATGACCGAAGTCTAGAAGTATTAAAATATTTAAAAGACCAAGGAATCAATAGAACTAAATCTGGAATCATGCTTGGTTTAGGAGAGACAGAAGAAGAAGTAATTCAAACAATGCATGATCTAAGAGGCGTTAACCTTGATGTATTAACAATAGGTCAATATTTACAACCTAGTAAGAAACACTTACCTGTAAAAGAATTCATCACCCCAGAGCAATTCAAAAAATACGAAGAAATTGGACTAGACTTAGGCTTTAGACACGTAGAGAGTGGTGCCTTAGTACGTTCTTCATATAGAGCACAAAAACATTTATTATAATAATAAAAATGGTCGCTTACTCAAGCGACCATCTTGTTTACAACTTTATGAAAAAAACGCGAATTGCAATTAATGGTTTTGGCCGTATAGGTCGTAATCTCTTTAAACTTCTTTTAGATAATACTGCCATAGAAGTAGTTGCCATCAATGATTTAGCTGATGTTAAAACCATGGCACACCTCTTAAAATATGATAGTATTCACGGGATAATACCTAATAAAGTTTCTTGTACAGATACTCACTTAATTGTAGACGATACTCAAATACCATTCTTTAATGAAGCTGATATAAAGAATTTAGATTGGAAATTGTTAAATATCGATTACGTAATAGAATGTACTGGTAAACGAAAAACAACAGAATTACTTGAAGAACATATAACGCAAGGAGCTAAAAGAGTAATCCTATCGGTACCACCTGAAGACAATTCAATAAAAACAATTGTGTTAGGTGTCAATAATGAAATTTTGACGGGAGAAGAACTTATTATTTCTAATGCTAGCTGTACTACTAACAATGCAGCTCCTATGGTCAAAGTTATTAAAGAACTTTGCGGAATAGAACAAGCATATATTACTACAGTTCACTCCTACACTACTGATCAAAGTTTACATGATCAACCTCATAAAGATTTAAGAAGAGCTAGAGGAGCTGCTCAATCAATAGTTCCTACTACCACGGGTGCTGCAAAAGCATTAACAAAAATATTTCCCGAATACGAAGGGAAAATTGGTGGTGGTGGTATTAGAGTTCCGGTACCTGATGGTTCTTTGACTGATATTACTTGTTATGTAAAAAGAGAAGTAACGATTGAAGAAATTAATGAAGCCTTTAAAAAAGCAGCAGAAACCACATTAAAAGGGATTTTAGATTACACAGAAGATCCAATCGTTTCTGTTGATATTTTAGGTAATACACATTCATGCTTATTTGATGCACAACTTACTTCAGTATTAGATAGGATGGTAAAAATTGTAGGATGGTATGATAACGAGATTGGTTACTCCTCCCGATTAATAGACTTAATTACCTATTTTGATAAAATTAAAAAGACCTCTTTGTAATATTACAAAGAGGTCTTTTTAATTTTATACGGTAATAACAACTAACTGTTATTATTTACTTTCATTATTTCTTTTTTGACTCATTTCCATAGAAATAGCAGAACGTTCCATTTGAATCTTACCTGCCATAGTCTCTAAAATAATAGTAGTTTCATTTAATTCACCAATTCTGCCATAGATACCAGATTTAGTAATTACTTTATCTCCTACTTTTAAATTAGCTTCATATTGTTTTTCTAATTTCATTTTCTTTTGTTGCGGACGAATCATTAAAAAATAGATCACTGCAAACATTAAGATTATGGGTAAAAATGACCCGAATTGTCCTAGACCTTCCATAGTTATAGTTTATATAATTTATACTTAATTACTTAGAGGAGCAACATTCGCTTTAATAGTTAAAAGCTCTTCTCCTTTTTGTGTATTTGTTACTAAAGTAACAGTTTTTTGTTGTTGACCCTGAGCTGACTGTTGAAAACGTACTTTTAAAATAGACTTTTCACCAGGAGCAATAGGAGTTTTTTGATATTCTGGAACTGTACATCCACAAGAAGCAAAAGCATTAATAATAATTAAATCTGCATTACCTGTATTAGTTAATTCGAATTCAGTAAAAACAGCTTCACCATTTTCAACATTTCCGAAATCATGAACAGTTTTATTGAATTCAATAGTAGGATACTCATTCTTAGTACTACTACTTTCTACTTTTTTAGCATTTTCTAAATCTATCTTTTTAGAAGCTTCATTATTATTACATGAAACAACTATTAGAGAAATAGAAAATAACATCAACAACTTTTTTCTCATTTTAATATTTTTTAAAGTAATCCTTTACCTATTTTAGTCATACGACCGTCTTGTGTATAAACTTTTGAAATATTATCTAATACTCCGTTGATAAAAATACTACTTTTTGGCGTAGAATACTCCTTAGCAATCTCTAAATATTCATTAATTGTTACTTTAACAGGAATAGAATTAAATTTTAGCATCTCACAAATAGCCATACGTAAAATAATAGTATCTAATTCTGCAATACGCTCAGGATCCCAGTTAGGAGTCTTATCTCTAAATTCTTCAGATAACTCTTTATAATTTAAGATTGTTTTTCTATAAAGATTTAAAGCAAAATCTTGATCCTCGTGATCTTTATAAACCTTTGGAACAAATATTTGACTATCACCATCTTTTAATTGACGTATTTGCTTTTGAATCATAGTGTTCACCAATGGCAAATCATCTAACCAAGTTAATTTATTATCCTCAAAGAATGAATAAATTTTCTCATTAGGCGCAACAATCTCAGTAAAAATATCTAATACGAACTTCTTATCGTCATTAAAAGTTACTTTCTCTTTAGCCATGTAAGCTTTGTAGATCTCGCTCTCTTTAATTTCATCCAATAGTAATTGAATGTAATTATCATGAATTTGCCACTGAGTTAGACTTTTTTCTTCAATTTTAGAAGAAACAGAAATAGAATTTTGTAAAAGTATTAATACTTTATTATCAATAAATCTCTTATTTGGGTTTCGTTCTTCAGATGTAGCTAAATGTTTTTTCTTGGCTAAAGAAATATAATCTTCTTCTTTTTTGCGCACCTCGATTAAGGTACTCAGCATCAAAAGGTATAGATCTTGAATATTTTCTATACTATTGATTAGAAACTTCTCTCCTGCTTGGATATTTTCAGAGTTACTTTGCTGCATCATATAAAGTGTTTGCATAACCTTTATACGAATGTGTCTTCTGTTTAACATGCTACTTAAGAACTTTTTTAGATATGTAAAATGTGGTGTTTATAACTTTGCAAAGGTAAAAAAATTTAATTTTAATCAAACAAGAAAGATGTATTAGAATATTATTTAACGATTTTTTGAGGAAATTATTAAAACACACCAATTTTTCTTATCTGAGAATAAGTTATCTTTGCCATTGGCTTTTTTTAATCACTAATTATAAAAAACAACTTCTTTCAAAAAAAGCCTTCTTAATTACTATGAGCGCATTAAGTCACTTAAATAAATACTTTTACAAATATAAAACTCGCTTTATAATAGGTATAGCGATAACTATAATTGCACAAATTTTCACATTATACACTCCAAAGTTAGTAGGTGATTCCATTCGAACTTTAGAGCAATTAGACGCTTTACACAAGCCTACTGTCATAAAATTATTGTCGGAAAATATAATTTGGATACTAATTACTACTCTTATTGCTGGTTTTTTAACCTTCTTAATGAGACAGACATTAATTGTAATGTCTAGACATATTGAGTTTGATTTAAAGAATGAAGTATTTCAACATTATGAAAAGCTAACACAAAGTTTTTACAAACAGAATCGCACAGGAGATTTAATGAATCGAATTAGTGAAGATGTGGGTAAAGTAAGACAATATGCAGGACCTGCAGTGATGTATTCTATCAATACATTAATACGATTTGCTGTAGTGCTTACTCAGATGTATATAATATCTCCAAAGCTTACGTTCTATTCTTTAATACCTCTTCCATTGTTAGGTTATTTAGTATTCAATCTTAGCCGAAAAATAAATGTGAGAAGTACAGCCTTTCAAGAGAATATGTCAAAACTCTCTACTTTCACACAAGAAATATTCTCAGGTATTAGAGTATTAAAAGCTTATTCAATAGAAAATGAAAAAGAAGAAGAATTCCAAAATCTAACCCAAGAAAGCAAAGACAAAGCGCTTAAACTTGCTAAAACGGGAGCTTTAATAGGTCCATTAATGATCTTCTTGATTGGGTTAAGTAATTTAATAGTAATATTTGTTGGTGCTTTACTTTACTTTAATGGTAGTATTCCTGACATTGGTATTATTGCACAATTTATATTATACATCAATATGTTGACCTGGCCAGTAGCTTCGCTAGGATGGGTTTCATCAATGATACAAGAAGCTGAAGCTTCACAAAAGCGTATTAATGAATTCTTAGATGTTAAACCAGAAATATACAATACCAATAAAGAGCACACGCCAATAGATGGTAAAATCGAATTTAAGAATGTAAACTTTACCTATCCTGATACAGGTATTAAAGCTCTAGATAATGTATCATTCAAATTAGAAAAAGGTAAAACGCTCGCTATTCTAGGTAAAACTGGGTCAGGAAAATCTACAATATTGTCATTAATATCGAGACTCTATGATACAAATGAAGGAACAATATTAATCGACGATATGCCTATTAAGGATTGTAACCTAAAAGATTTACGTCAAAATGTAGCTGTAGTACCACAAGATGCTTTTCTATTCTCAGATACAATAAGTAATAATATCAGATTCGGAAAAGAAAACGCGACAGAGGAAGAAATAATAGCTGTTGCAAAAAAAGCGGCTGTACATGAGAATATTATCACTTTTGACAAGGGTTACGAAACCATACTTGGTGAACGTGGATTGACATTATCAGGAGGACAAAAACAAAGAGTTTCAATAGCGCGTGCATTGATTAAAGATGCACCTATACTGATACTAGATGATTCACTATCTGCAGTGGACACAGAGACAGAGGAAAGCATCTTACAAAGTCTGGAAGAACACAGTAAAAATATAACTACAATAATTGTTACTCATAGAGTATCATCTGCAAAAAATGCAGATCACATTATTATTCTAGATCAAGGAAGAATCATCCAAAGTGGAACTCACCAAGAATTAATAGCTAAAGAGGGTTATTACAATGAGTTACACCAGAAACAACTCAGCGAAAAAGAAATTTTATAAAAAGTTGGTTTATTAAGTTTTTTTTTAGACTTTTGACTACTATATGAACAAATCAATTAATTGATAAGAAGGAATTATGAGAGATAACGAAATGTTAGAAAAAGAGGAAATTTTCTCTAAAGTATTGAGAGCAGGGAGAAGAACTTATTTCTTTGATGTTAGATCAACAAAAGCGGATGATTATTACATAACAATCACTGAAAGTAAAAAGTTTACTGAAGAGGATGGATCTTTCCACTTTAAAAAACATAAAATCTATTTGTACAAAGAAGATTTTAACGCTTTCAAAGAAATTTTAGATGAAATGACAGATTTTGTTGTTGATAACAAAGGGGAAGAAGTTATTTCTGAAAGACATCAAAAAGATTTCAAAAAAGAATATCAAAAAGATGACGTAAATTCATTTACAGATGTAAGCTTTGACGATATTTAATTCTTTTGAACAAACAAAATAAAAAGTCTGATTTTAAAAAAGTCAGACTTTTTATTTTATATTTGCAATACAATTTTAGGCAATGATGTCTGCCTCGAACCGATGTATTACACATCTGATGACGTCTACAATAATGGAATATTAACCTAATATTGTATACATATGTCATATTTAGACAACTTATCCGAGACATCAACCCGCATTAAAAAAGTACTTATTTATTTATTAAAATGGATAGCAATAAGTACTATCATAGGTTTAGCTGTTGGTTCAGCTTCTGCTCTATTTCTATATTTATTAGAAAAAGTAACAACTTATCGAATTCATCACACTTATCTGTTATTTTTCTTACCACTCGGGGGATTATTTGTTGGGTTACTTTATCATTATTTTGGTGGAAGATCAAACAAAGGAAACAATCTATTAATAGATGAATTTCATAAACCTGAAGAAATACTACCATTAAAAATGGCTCCTTTAGTATTATTAGGTACTCTTATCACACATCTTTTTGGAGGTTCGGCAGGTAGAGAGGGAACAGCTATTCAAATTGGCGGTGCATTATCTGACCAACTTTCAAGATTATTTTCCCTACATAGTTTAGATCGAAAAATAATAATATTAATGGGAGTTAGTGCAGGTTTCTCTTCCGTATTTGGCACTCCCCTAGCTGGAACTTTATTTGCTCTAGAATTAATGATTGTAGGTAAAGTAATGTACCAATATGTAGTACCGTGTCTCTTAACTGCTGTAGCTGCTCACTATACTTGTATTTCGTGGGGAATACATCATACAGTATATCAATTGAACTCAACTGTAAGTATTGACACATTTACATTATTAAAAGTAATAGTAGCAGGAATTTTATTTGGTCTAGCAGCAATATTATTTGTTAGAGTAACTGATTATTGGGCAATGTTCCTAAATAAATATGTGTCATATGGTCCATTAAAACCTTTTATAGGTGGTATCGTATTTATCATATTAATCCTAACTATTGGAGATGCTAAATATCTAGGGCTAGGAGTACCTACTATAGAAGAATCATTTATAGTTTCTCAAGAAGGAACAACTTTTCTGCTTAAAATCCTTTTTACAGCCATTACTCTTGGTGCAGGCTTTAAAGGAGGAGAAGTAACTCCATTATTCTATATTGGTGCTACTATGGGAAGCTTTATGGCAATTTATTTGAATGTGCCAATAGATTTTCTTGCTGGAATTGGCTTTATTGCTGTTTTTTCTGGAGCAACTAAAACTCCTTGGGCATGTACAATAATGGGAATAGAGCTTTTTGGCATCGCTAATGCACCTTATATCGCGATCGCATGTATAGTGGCATACTTCATATCAGGAAGAGAAAGTATCTATAAATCCCAAGTGTATAGCTATGAAAATTCTTCACTCATGTAGTAGATATTTTTCAATAAAAAAATCAATAAATATCATATATTCAAAGTTTTATAGCAATAAAGATCAAACTTTGTCATATTCTTATTTTTAGCGATTTTGAATGTCAAAATAATAATTACAAATACTCGGTAAATTCAAAATCTTTGCTACCTTTGCTGCGATTTTATTCTTAAAATATTGATTGATTTGAATGTAGAAAAACGTACATAAATCAATACTTTAAATGAATAAAATTACAAACTAATAACGTAAACCAATTTACAAACTAAACAACAATAAGATTGCATTAAATTCTATTTTATGTTTCACAAAAAATTTCTTAATCGATTTACATTTGGGCAATTGACAATTGCGATTGTATTTTTGTATCTAGCCTATGCTATTACATCTTTTATCTTATACCGATCAATAGCTAGTATTGTTAATATAGTAATTTCAGGATTCTTGACAATCCTATTAGTTAACGACCTTAGACAATCAAAACATACAATAAGAAAAAACTACCCTATTTTTGCTCGTTTCCGTTATATGTTCGAATCTATTCGTCCAGAAATGAGACAGTATTTTTGGGAAGGTGAATTAGATGGAAAGCCATTTAATAGACGCGAACGCTCTATCGTATATCAAAGAGCAAAAAACGAAAAACAAACAGTATCTTTTGGGATGCAAGATGATCCAAATAGAATTGGTTATGAATGGGCATCACACTCAGTATATCCAAAACATATTACAGATACAAACTTTAGAACTTTAATAGGAAGTGATCAATGTACTCAACCATATAGCGCAAGTGTTTACAATATTAGTGCAATGAGTTATGGTGCCTTAAGTAAAAAAGCTATTACAGCTTTAAATGAAGGTGCTAAAATAGGAGGTTTTGCTCACAATACAGGAGAAGGTGGTATAAGTCAATACCATAGATCTGGTGGAGATTTAATCTGGCAGATAGGAACAGGTTATTTTGGATGTCGTGACGAGAAAGGTTTCTTTAATGATGAATTATTTGAGGAGCGTTCAAATTATCCTGAAGTTAAAATGATTGAAATCAAATTATCTCAAGGAGCTAAACCTGGACATGGTGGTTTATTACCTGCTGAGAAAAATACTCCTGAGATTGCTAAAATCAGAAGTATTACACCTCACACTACTGTACACTCTCCTTCAGGACATACTGCTTTTTCTAACCCTACTGAATTAGTACAATTTATTGCTAAACTAAGAAAACTATCAAATGGTAAACCAATTGGTTTTAAAATTTGTATTGGTAGAAGAGATGAATTTAATGATATCGTAAAGGCAATGTTAGAAACTGGTATTCACCCAGACTTTATCACTATTGATGGTGCAGAAGGTGGAACTGGTGCTGCTCCATTAGAGTTTATTGACTATATGGGGATGGCATTAAACGATGCATTAGTTTTTGCTAATAAAACATTAATAGAAAATGGACTTAGAGACAAGATAAAAATATTAGCATCAGGTCGTATTATTTCTGCTTTTGATATTGCTAAAACAATGGCTTTAGGTGCCGATGCTTGTTATAGTGCTCGTGGAATGATGTTTGCCCTAGGATGTATCCAAGCGTTACAATGTGATAGTGGTCATTGTCCTGTAGGTATTGCAACGCAAGATGAGACTTTATACAAAGCGTTAGATGTTACTGACAAAAGAAAACGTGTGGCTAATTTCCATGCAAATACAATGAAAGCTTTAGGTGAGTTTATTAGTGCTTGTGGATATGAGAAGACAAATGAAATTGACCCTAAAACATTCCACAAACGTACAGAACATGGTGTAAACAAAAGTTTCCAAGAGATGTACTTTGGTGAATTAGATACAAGAAAAGCGAAAGCTTAACAATAATATTCATACTTATTAAAAAGACCGCTTATCCAGCGGTCTTTTTTTATATTGCAAAATTATTAAAACACTTTACACTTTGAAGATAAAGCTAAAACATTGGGTTACCTTATTTATACTATCTCTAGTATGGGGTTCTTCATTTATCCTAATAAAAAGAGGGTTAGAATACTTCACACCAATTCAAGTTGGTGCGTTAAGGATTACACTTGCTGGTCTATTTCTACTGCCTATTTCATTAAAAAATATAAAAATACTTCCTCGAAAAAATTTCCAATGGTTATTTCTAACAGCAATAGTTGGTAGTTTTATACCAATGTTCTTGTTTCCAATTGCAGAAGTACATTTAGATAGTTCAATAGCAGGAATATTAAATGCGTTGATGTCTATTTTTGTGGTAGTGCTAGGAGTGTTATTTTTTAAGTATAAAACACATTTGGGAGAAGTGATTGGAGTTGTATTATCTTTTATTGGAGTAATACTTTTATTACAAGGACCAGAAACTATTACACATATCCCTTACGAGTGGTTTTACCATCTTTTACTAATAATTGCGGCATTAATGTATGCTTATAGTGGATTACTTACTCAAAAGTACATGGGAAACATCCCTCCTATTGTATGGACTGCATTCATTGAATTTGTTTTATTAATTCCCGCAGTTATCGTATTAATTAGCAGTGGTTTTTTTACAACAATTTGGGAACACCCAGAAGCTATGAAAGGAATTGGTTTTGTATTTCTGCTTGCATTATTTGGAAGTGCTTTAGCAAATATTTTTTATTATAAACTAATCAATGAAACCAATGCTAGCTTTGCCTCATCAGTTTCTTTATTAATGCCTTTAATAGCATATTGTTGGGGATTATTTGACGGAGAAAATTTAGGCTTACTACAAATTATAGGAGGTATTCTTATTGTTGCTGGACTCTACTTTGGAAGAAAGCAAATTACATTGTCAAAACACAAAAAAACTAAGTCATTAATTTCTAAATAAATTAATCATTTTTACTTCTAAACCAATTTGTATAATAATAGCTTAAACCAATACATAGGCATCAAATTTCTATTCCGTTATAAGGACACCTTGCACAAAGATTAGCAATATTACATACCAAGGACGAATTCTACAATACCACTTCAACAATATGTTTATACTCTATAATATAATATGAAAGGTATTTCTAAACTAATTATTGAAGTGATATAGTAGCTTTTGAAGAACTTTAAACGAAAAGCAAACTTAGTATAACAATTGGTCAAGACAATTAACTATCTTAAGTTTTAGACATATATAATTAATAGTAATAAAAGGAAGAATTAATAATAGTCAAATGGTAAATTATCTAAATCTACATTACCTCCTGAAAGAATGATTCCTACTTTTTTTCCTTCAAACAAAGGACGTTCTTTAATCAATACAGCCAAAGCAACTGCACTACTTGGTTCTACAATAATTTTCATTCGCTCCCAAATAACACGCATAGCAGTGATAATTTCATTCTCACGCACACGTATTATTTCTTTTATCCCATCTTTAATGATTGGAAAATTTATATCCCCTAATTGAGTACGTAGCCCATCTGCTATAGTATCTGTAGTAGTATTACACTCTATGACACCATTTTCTAAAGATCTAAAAGCATCATCAGCCTCTAAAGGTTCACCACCATAAACTTCAATTCCTGCCTTGCCAAAATGTTGAGCTGACAAAATAGTTCCCGCAATTAGACCGCCACCACCTATAGGCGCTATCAAAATATCTAAATCAGGATGGGTTTCCAAAAACTCTTTTGCAATAGTTGATTGCCCCATAATAACATTCATATCATTAGAGGGATGAATAAAAGTAGCCCCTGTATCATCAATTACCTGCTTACATACACGTTCTCTGGAATCCATTGTCGCTATACAATCAATTATTTCTCCACCATACATTAAAACTGCATTTCTCTTAACAATTGGTGCATCATTAGGCATGACAATATAACATTTCACTCCAATAGTACGAGCTGCCAAAGCAAGTGCTTGAGCAAAATTACCTGATGAATGTGTAACTACTCCTTGTGCGCGTTGTTCATCTGTCAATTGTAGTATTGCATTAATAGCTCCTCTAATTTTAAAAGATCCTGCACGTTGAAAATTCTCACATTTGAAGTATAAATCATTACCTAAAAAATTTTCAATATGTCCTGATTCCATAATTGGAGTGTGATGCACAAAAGGTTTTATTCTTTCATGACAAGCGATTAAATTTTCTTTCATTGTTATATTTAAAAAATAAAAGTGAAAAACATCTGTGGTGTACTCTCCTATAAAAATAATTCTTTTATTAAAAGAACAATTCTATTTAATATGATAAAATAAATACACAAAAAAACTCTCAGCAAATGCTGAGAGTTATTATATTATTAAATAATAAACTTATTTAACGTCCATTAATTCTACATCAAATACTAATGTAGCATTTGGAGGAATAACACCACCTGCTCCATTTTCTCCGTATCCTAAATAAGAAGGAATAACAAATCTAGCTTTACCTCCTACATTTAATAATGCGATACCTTCATCCCATCCTTCTATAACATATCCTTGTCCTAATGGGAAATCAATTGGTTTTTTACGTTTATAAGAATTATCAAACTCTTTACCATCTGCTAGAGTTCCTTTGTAATGAACAGAAACTGTTTTTCCTTTTTCTGCTTTTTTACCAGTTCCCTCTACAATCATTTGGTAACGTAATCCACTTGGTGTTTTTTCAAATCCTTCTGCAATTTTGTCAGCATCAGCATCTGCCTTAGCACGTTGCTCTACTGAACGTCTTTCTCTAGCACCTTCAAATACTCTGAAAGCTTCTACTGCATTCCATTTTTTAGCTTCGTCTCCTTCTCTGATAATTTCGATAGATTCGATTTTATCATCTTGAGTAATTGCATCAACAATATCCTGACCTTTAACTACATGTCCAAAAACAGTATGTTTCCCGTCTAACCAAGGTGTTGGTACATGAGTAATAAAAAACTGAGATCCGTTAGTACCAGGACCAGCATTAGCCATTGATAATACTCCTGGTTTATCGTGTTTTAGACTTGGGTCAAACTCATCGTCAAATGTGTATCCTGGTCCACCTGTTCCTGTTCCTTGAGGACAACCTCCTTGAATCATAAAATCAGGAATTACACGGTGAAATTTTAATCCATCATAATAAGGCTGTCCTTGTGGACGAGCTGTATTTTCCAATGTCCCTTCTGCTAATGCAACGAAGTTTCCTACTGTACCAGGCGTCTTATCTTCAGTAAGTTTAACTAAAATCTCTCCTTTTGAAGTATTAAATTTTGCGTAAATACCGTTTTCCATTACTTTACTTTTTTTATGTATTTAAAAATATATGTCAAAAGACATCTTTCTACTCTATGAATTATTTTTGGATTTTAAAAAAAGTAGCAATGATAAAGCAGCAAGAAACATACCACCAAAACATACTCCACTCCATCCAAAATACTTCCACAAATATAGACCAAAAGCCGAGCCAAAAGCTGTTCCTAAGAAACTAAATGACATATAGACAGTATTTAATCTATTTCGTGCTTCTGGCAGTAATGAGTAAATTCTTGTTTGATTAGATACATGAGTAGTTTGTAACCCTAAATCAATCAGAATTATACCTATTATTATACCTATTAACGATGTACTAGATAACCAAAATACGACAAAACTCAAAAATGTCATAATAATGCCATATAAGATTAGTTTTCGAGCTCCTCCTGCTCCACCTACTTTTCCAACTAATGGCGCTGCAAATGCTCCACAGGCACCAATTAACCCAAAAGATCCTATTAAAGCACTGTCATATCCAAAAGGTTCATTGTGTAATAATAAAACCATTGTTGTCCAAAAGACTCCAAATTGGGCAAAAGCTAAACTAGTTACTGCAGTTGCTTCTCTAAGTACTGGTTGTTCCTTTATCAATTTAAACATTGATAAATAAAGACTTTTTACTGTACCTGTAAAGACTGGTTTATTTAATGGTAAACGAAATTGAATCATAACAACAATTAAAAGACTTATTGCTGTAGCAATCCAAAACATCCCTCTCCATCCTAGCCATACTCCTACAAAACCACTAATTGTTCTAGAAAATAAAATTCCTATAAGTAGTCCACTAACTACTGTACCTATTACTTTACCTCTTTGCTCTTCAGAAGATAAACTTGCTGCCATAGGTAATACTAATTGAGGCACAATAGATGCTGCTCCCAGCACAAAACTAATAACTTGCAACCAAAAGAAATCAGTAACCATTGCTGTTAAGGCTAATGCAACAGTTGCAAAGAGTGTAGTAATGGTTATCTGTTTTTTTCGCTCTAACTTATCTCCTAATGGTATCATTAAAAACATCCCTATCGCATAACCTGCTTGCGTTAAATACGTTAATGTACCTGCTTTCTCCTCTGTAATATGAAATTCATCAGCTATTAGAGGAATTAAGGGCTGACAATAATATAGATTAGCTACAATTAATCCCGTAACTGCAGCCATAAACATAACATTTGCTTTTGATAAACTCATGGTGCAAATTTAAAATATATCACTGACTTAGTTTTATAAAAACAACAATACTCATCATTTTTACAATTCTTTTATAATAATTAAAATTGAAGTCATCTGGACTTTTTAGTTTTCTGAAATTTATTTAGGCCTACGGTGATAAAAGCCATGAAAATCCATTCAATCTAAGTAATCATGTCTTCTGACTAATAATGTGGTATTAAATTTATAGCGTAAAGAAGGAAAGCTATCTAACCTAGCATTTGTTATTTAACTGACATATCTTTCAGCTCTGCTATGAATACAACCCAGTGTCAGCATTAGTTATGTCTTCAAAATAGATTTCTATATCAAATACATTCTTTACTTATCAATTACACATCATTAGGTTATAAGGTTTTCTGTAAACACTTTAATTATCTGAGAAAAATAAAAAACACATCACTTTTTTTTCACCCTAAAAAATGTATCTAATTAAATTACAATACCTTAGCATAAAAATGGTTTATAAAGTTAAAATTGGAATGCTTGCCAAAGCCAGTATTCATAAGGACTAGAGCTAAATCCTTCAACAGTTCTTCAACACTTCCCCATGATTGCTCCATATAGAAGGCTATTTGTTGAAGGAATCTTGGAGAACTGTTGACGCATTGTTGAAAAAATCATATCCTCTATAGTACTAACTACAGATAAGGAAACAAATATTTCATGAATCATTTTAGGCATTTCTATTCAAAAAAACCTTTGAATAATTAAATGTTTTATTTTAAAAAAGTTTAAAAATAAAACGGATGCACTGAATTGGATGAGCGACAATAAGATGAAGTCATCTTGTCTTTTTAGTTTTCTAAAATTTCTCTACCCTTTCTTTATTTTACAAAAGTCAAGACGACCTCACTGTTAAAAAAGACCTATTAAAAAATATTGATAACCATTTTTTCAGTTTCACTGATTAACTTTGCAAACAAAAAAGTGAAAAATATACTATTTCTTTTGCTTGCTATAATATTAGAAACTATTGCAACCTCAACTTTAAAAGCTAGTGAAAACTTCACTAAATTAATACCTACTGTTATTACCTTAACTGGATATGCAGGAGCGTTTTATTTATTAAGTTTAACACTTAGAACAATACCTATCGGAATAGCTTATGCGCTATGGTCGGGAATAGGAATTGTCTTAGTAACTTTAGTTGCCTATTTCTATTATAAACAAAAACTTGATCTACCTGCCTTAATAGGCATTGCCTTTATCATTATAGGCGTTATTATTATTCAGGTTTTTTCTAAAAGCAGTGCACATTAAATCACTTTTGCTTACTAATAAATAGGATTGTACATTTGCACAAATTTTGAGTACTATGCGTATTGACATCATCTCTGTATTACCAGAAATTATTGAAAGTCCTTTTCAGGCATCAATTCTAAAAAGAGCGATTGCTAAAGGATTAGTAGAAGTTCATTTTCATAATTTGCGTGATTACAGCACTAACA
Organism: Myroides injenensis M09-0166; assembly: GCF_000246945.1. GTDB lineage: Bacteria > Bacteroidota > Bacteroidia > Flavobacteriales > Flavobacteriaceae > Flavobacterium > Flavobacterium injenense. Next base: position 31,827 of record NZ_BAEX01000008.1, on the reverse strand, counting down.
AACATAAAAATGTAGACGACTACCAATTTGGTGGAGGTGCAGGAATGGTAATGAGTATAGAACCTATAGACAAATGTATCTCTGCGCTTAAAGCTGAGCGTGATTATGATGAGATTATCTATATGACACCAGATGGTGAAACTCTTAATCAACAAATGGCAAATGGAATGTCAATGCTAAAAAACATTATTATTCTTTGTGGTCATTATAAGGGAGTAGATCAACGTGTACGTGATCATTTTATTACCAAAGAAATATCTATTGGTGATTACGTTTTATCAGGTGGAGAATTGGGAGCAGTAATCTTATGTGATGCGATTATCCGACTAATACCAGGAGTATTAAGTAATGAAACATCTGCACTAACTGATAGTTTTCAGGATAACTTATTAGCTCCTCCTATTTACACTAGACCATCAGAATATAAAGGTTGGAAAGTACCAGATATTCTACTTAGCGGGAACTTTGGAGCTATCGATAAATGGCGTGAAGAAAAAGCTTATGAGCACACAAAAAACAGAAGACCTGACTTATTAGAAAGAGAAGATTAAATATTAGTTTATCTCTAATAATTCATTGTATTAACACTGGAATATTCCATTTGATGCATCTTTCTCGTATATAGTTTACGCTTTCGACATAAAAAATCATTAAATAACAGAACTACAAGTAGTTATTACTATAAAATAATCATTTGTTATTCTGTTTTATTTTTTATATTTGCACTCGATTTAGATCAACCTCTGGCGAGGTCCGTGAATGTTGTTCTAAGATTAACAAATTTATACATTATTACAATGGCAGATTTAATGAAATTCGTTCAAGACGAATTAATCACAAAAAAAGACTTCCCTGAATTCAACGCAGGTGATACTATCACTGTTTACTACGAAATTAAAGAGGGTGACAAAAAAAGAACTCAGTTCTTTAAAGGTGTAGTTATTCAAAGAAGAGGAACTGGAGCTACTGAAACTTTTACTATCCGTAAAATGTCAGGTAACGTAGGTGTAGAGCGTATCTTCCCAGTTAACATGCCAGCTTTAGAGAAAATTGAAGTTAATCAAAGAGGTAAAGTTCGTAGAGCTCGTATCTTCTACTTCAGAGAACTTACTGGTAAAAAAGCTAAAATCAAAGAAAGAAGAAGATAATCATCAACTTTCTGAGAGAAATAAAGAAAGAGATTGTACAATATTTTGTCCAATCTCTTTTTTTGTCTTATTATTTAATTTATAGGGCACTTACCTAAACAAAGAAAAGCCATCATTGAATGACAGCTTTTCTTTCTATTAAATTTCTATTTTACAATTAATTAAATACCTTTTCTATTATCATAAGATCGAGTATCAATTAATTTATAATAAGGATCTACTCCAACCTCTGAAGGTTTTTCATCTACAATAATAACAAACTCATTCTCTATATCTGTAATCTTAACTTTTTCAAGATACAGCACTTTTTCATTATTCTTATTTTTGTCTTTACTACTGCTATCCTTAGCAAATATTCCTATCTCAATATAATCAGCTAAAGGAAGAGAGTTTATCTCCTCACCCTTTTTATCTTTATAAGATAGACTGTTACCATCACTATCTGCATAAGATTTCTCCCCTTTATCATCCGCACGATACTTACTAATAATAGCGTTTATCTTTACTTCAAACTTTCCATTGTCTAATTCTTTTACCTCAACGTTATCAATGTAATTATCGTAGAGTGTAATTGTTTCAAACATATCTTTTATCATATATTGAAGACTATCAGGAGTAGCATTTCTAATATCCTCAACTAACTCTGCTGCAACTGTAAACGGCGCTTCTTGAAAAGCTACCTTCTTAATATATTCTTTTAGCACTCCATTTAATTTATCATCTCCGATATAATCACTCAATGCATAGAATACTAACGATCCTTTATTATAATGAATATACTGCTGATTCTCATTATACATTAATGGTTGTTCTTTTTTAGATTCTCTTCTACGTCCACGTAGATAACCATCTAAGGCATCTTTTAAGAAACGTCTCATTTGTCCTTTTCCATATTCTGCTTCCAATACTTTTAATGAACTATACTCTGCCAAACTTTCAGATAACATAGTTGCTCCTTGTACATTAGCTCCTATTACTTGATGAGCCCACCATTGATGTGCAATTTCATGAGAGGTAACAGAAAAAGGATAATCAACTGAATTATCATTCTCTTCATCTACATCTGCAATAAAACCTATTGTCTCTGAAAAAGGTATCGTATTAGCAAAAGACTGCGCAAAACTACCAAGTGTGTTCGGAAACTCAATAATACGTACTTGCTTATGCTGATAAGGACTAAACTCTTTTGTATAATATGCTAGTGATTTCTTAACACCATTAATCATACGATCAATATTATAAGGGTGACCTTTGTGATAATAGATCTCTATATTTATATCATTCCATTTATCTTTCTTTACTTCGTATTTAGCAGAATTGTATGCATAGAAATTAAGCATTTTCTGATCCATCTTATAATGGAAATAACGCTGATTTCCTTCTACCCATTCCTTTTGTAAATATCCTGGAGCAATTGCTATTTGATCTTTAGAAGTACTAACTGTCGTCTCAAAAGTTATCCAATCCGAATCACTTGAGATATAAGTATTTTGTAACGCTTCGATATCAGTTTGTTTAGCCATACGCTCTTTAGGAGCTAGACCATATTTTTTACGTATTTCGTCATTGGTAAACTCACCATTTGCAGAATATCCTAATGACGGAAAAATACCATTATTTATAAATGTACCATTACCAAGGACAGGAGAGTTACTGCGTAATAATGTATTAGGCTTATTCTCTACTACAAAATTAAGTGTAATGGAATCTCCTGCTTCCAATGGTTTATTCATTTTAAAAAACATAAAACCATTTACACTATCCTTAGATAAATAAGTAGCACTCTCAACCTCTATACTATTTTTATAACTTGGCTGGTAAGAAATCAATAAACTATCTATAGACTGATTAGTTTTATTCTTTAAAACATAAGTACCTCTTGCTTGAAAGTCGTTACGTTCAGGATATAAATCTAAATCTACTTTCACATCTACGATGCGTGGAAGATTCATCTTTTCATATTTCTTATATTGTCTTTCGTATTCTACTCTTTGTAATTCAGTATCCTTAGCAGAAGTGTATTCATTTAAAACAGTATTTTCATAATATAAATAGCTTCCTAAAGCTACAAACCCTAATAAACACACTACAGTTGGAATTACAATACTAGGAATTGCACGTCTTTTAGCGAAATAAAACCTGTCTTTAAGACCAGCAAATACACCTCTTCTCCAAAAAAGAAGTGTTAATCCACCTAAGAACAAAACAAATAATAACCAATAAAAACTATAGATATAATAACGTGCAAGTCCTGTTCCAAAACCATCTAAATCAGAATAACTTGGTTTAGGTGATTCGTTAAAGAAAAAAACCAATTGTTCAAGACCTGCTGCTCTTAAACTTGGCCAAGCAATCATTAAAACAACCAAAAATAAGAATCCTATAATATAGTTTTTAAACAATGTTTGCACTGCCATAGACATTAATGTCCATATCAAGTAAGGTAAGAAACTAATTCCTAATAAATATTTGAAATAAAGACCAATTTCAAAATCATAAAACCCATTATAGCTTTGGATAAGCACCCCTGTGATAACTATTGATAATAATAAGACAAGTTGCAATAAAGTCAATGCTAAGAATTTTGAAACAAAAAATACCCAATTTGGTGTTTCTGTAGCATCTACTAACAGGTTCATATTGGCTAATTGTGCTCTATGAATCAAAAGACCTGCTCCTAAAAAAGTAACGATTAAGATAAATAGTTCAAAAGTTTGCCCAGGTATAGCTAACATTTCCCTTGTCACAGGCAATGTACTTGTACCATACATTGACATCGCTGCCCCTGATACTAATATCATAAATAAAATCCCCACTGATATTAATATCAGAAAAACTTTATTCTTCGCTAAATACTTAAAATCAAATTTAGCAAAAGCAAAAACGTTCTTCCAATTTCGTGAAATAGAGTAATCATAATTTACCTTAGGTAATTCTATTTTAAATATCCCTATAAAATTATTTTTTGTTACTCGTTCTCCTTTAACTTTCTTACGCCAAGAGAACGTATAAGCTTGTTGTGTGAAACTAAATACTTGAGATAATATAACTAAAAACAAAATAGATACGCCTAACCAAATTGCTCTGTTTAGCAAATACCATTTTTCTAAAGGAAGATTATTATTATTAATATCATTTACAGTCCAATATTGTGCATAATATCTAATTGCTTGATTAGCCCCTGGATCAATTAAAGCTGCCAATTCTCTATTATCTATTTCAGAAGCCATACCGTTAACCAAGCCTTGGAAGATTATTAGAATAAGAATTGTAACAAATCCAACATAAATACTCCTAGTTAAAGTTACCACCACAAATACAATACTTCCAATAAACAACATATTAGGAATAATATTAAAAATATATACTTGCAGATAATTCCAAATATGATTCTCTCCTAATAGTTGTTGATTTGCCCAAGGTAGTAGTGTAGCAAGGTAAGCTCCAACTCCCATCATCGCGGTAATACAAAGAGTTACTAAAAAAGAACTTAAAAACTTCCCTAGTAAATAATCCAACTTAGAAAAAGGATATGAATACAATATATGGTGCACATTATATTTATAGTCCCTATAAACGGATGCCCCTATAATAGAAGGAAATAAAAAATACAGTAAAACATTAAAAGAATCAATTAATGAATTTAATATCAAAGGTGAGTTCTGGTGTATTAAAGATGCGGTTGTATTCTTAACACTATCAAATACGCCTATTGAACTAGCCATTGCTAAAAAGCAAATACCGAAAAATATAGCTATATATAAATAAAATAGCCAACTCTTAAACCATCGTTTAAGCTCAAAATAAAATATAGTACCAAACATAGTTAATCGTTTTTAAGTGCTACAAAATAAACATCTTCTAAGTTTGGTTTAACCAGTTCAAACCCTTCATCTGCAAGTGACTCTTTAGAATGAACTCTAATAATTAGTCGATTATCCTGATTGTATTTACCTGATAATATGGTTAATTGCTTAGCTAATACTTCTGCTTCTTCACGTGAAGTTTCTTTTCGCCAAATTGTACCATCTAATTTTTGCTCTGCTTGTTTAGGAGTACTTATTTCTAATAAATTTCCGCCATTAAGAATCGCCATCTCGTGACATAACTCATTTACATCATCCACTATATGTGTAGAAAAAATAACAGTATTATTATTTCCAATCTCTCTCAACACATTTAAGAAACGATGGCGCTCTGCAGGATCTAGACCAGCAGTAGGCTCATCAACTATAATTAGTTTAGGATCATTTAATAATAATTGAGCAATACCAAATCGCTGTTTCATTCCACCAGAATATCCGCTAACACTCTTTCTTCTTACATCATATAAATTAGTTACTTCCAGAACACTGTTCACAATTTCTTTGCGTTGTGCAGGATTAGATATCCCTTTTAAACGTGCAAAATAATCTAATAAATCAACAGCTGACATATTAGGGTAAACACCAAAGTCTTGAGGTAAATAGCCTAATATCTTCCTAAACTCATTCTGTTGTTCTAGCACGTTTATATCTCCAAAATAGATTGAACCACTATCGGGTTTTTGCAAAGTAGCAATAGTACGCATCAATGAAGATTTACCAGCACCATTAGGTCCTAATAATCCAAACATTCCTGCACCAATTTCTAAGTTTAAACCATCAAGTGCTTTTACCCCATTTTTATAGGTTTTACTCAAATCTTTTATAACTAATTTCATAACTCATACATTTATTTATACTTATTAGTAATACTCTCATAGTATTTGTTACACTTATTCTACTCATTTTTTTCAAATCACTATTTTAGAACTAATACAATAGAGATGAAAAGTTAATGCTCAATCATTTTTTATAAACATAATAAGCAATTATCACTTACTTTTACTGCTTTAAAAAATTCTAATGTTACGCAGCTTATTCAATCAAAAAACAAATCAAATCTCTTTGCCAAATGAAATCTTAGCGGGGTTTACAGTTGCTATGACGATGATTCCAGAATCACTTTCATTTGCGATATTAGCAGGATTAAATCCACTTACAGGTCTTTATGCCGCTTTTTTAATGGGGATTATAACTGCAATCTTTGGTGGACGACCAGGTATGGTATCAGGAGGTGCAGGTGCAACAATTATTACAATGATAGCCTTAATTGCCCTTCATGGAGTAGAATATTTGTTTGCTGCCGTTATACTAGGAGGAATAATACAAATAACTGTAGGAGTACTTAAGTTAGGGAGATTTGTGCGTTTTATACCTCAGCCCGTTATGTATGGCTTTTTAAATGGATTGGCTGTGGTTATTTTCCTGTCCCAAGTAGCTCAATTTAAAATAGATATCAACGGTGTTTCTACCTGGCTAAATGGTTTACCATTATATACAATGATTGTATTAACAATCACCACTATTGGTATAGTAACCTTGTTTCCTAAAGTAACTAAAAAAATTCCAGCTACTTTATTTGCAATAATCGTCATTACTTCTCTTGTCTATTTCTTTCAAATTGACACTAGAAAAGTAGTAGATATTGCACATATTAGTGGAGGATTACCTACATTCCATATCCCACACCTTCCCATTACTATAGAAACTTTAAAAATCATATTACCCTACTCTTTAATTATGGCAGGTGTTGGACTAATAGAATCTTTACTGACATTGAATATTGTAGATGAAATGACCAACACAAAGGGAAATACTAATAAGGAAGCAGTAGCTCAGGGAATAGCAAATATAACAAATGGCTTTTTTGGAGGTATGGGAGGTTGTGCAATGATAGCACAGACGCTAGTAAATCTAGAAGCAGGAGCAAAAACTAGAATAGCTGCCATTATAGGAGCCATTACCATTTTAGTAATTATCCTAATTGGAGCACCAATTATTGAACAGATTCCTCTCGCTGCATTAATAGGAGTGATGATGGTAGTGGCAATTACTACTTTTAAATGGGTATCATTTCAGTTAGTTACCCGAATGCCTAGAGCAGATATTTTTACATTATTTCTGGTTACAGGTATTATAATCGTAACACATAATTTAGCATTAGCTGTGTTAATAGGTGTAATTGTATCAGCACTTGTTTTTGCTTGGGACAATGCAATCCGTATTCGTGCAAGGAAATCATTTGATCAAGATGGAAATAAAATATATGCCATCTATGGTCCGCTATTCTTTGGAAGCACAACTACTTTTACTGAGAAGTTTACTCCAAATGATGACCCTCACATTATTATAATTGATTTTAAAGAATCTAGAGTTGTAGATATGTCTGCATTAGAGGCAATCAAAAAAGTAATGGATAAATACAGTAAAGTAGAAAAGACAGTAATCCTTAAAAATATAAATAGAGAAGGTAAAAGATTACTTAAAAATTCAAAACTATTCGATGCTAATTCATTAAGTAATAATTAATGTTGCAAAAACAGCTATCCTTTGCATGATAATATCATTATCTTAGTGAATTATACCACTATAATTAATGCTAAAAAATGACTGTATTAAAAATATTATTATCTGTATTGCTAAGTGTGCTGGGAGGCTATATGATTTACTTAGGTATTAAGGCTGATATGCTACCTCCTACTTTAACTGGGGTTGGGTTCTTCCTGATTGCTATTATCTTTAATCTTCCTAAAGAGAAAAAATAAAACAAAACATTAAGAATCTCAACACAATATTCTAAAATAAACTACGCCCCTCTTTAAAAGATAAAGAGGGAGGTAGTTATATACATTCGCTACTTAAATATTGCTATTTAACATAGTTAATCTCATTCTTTGGCTCACCATCTAAGAAACCTTGTTGTTCCATCCACGTATCACTATAGATTTTACTCATGTAACGAGAACCATGGTCTGGGAATAACATAACAACTACACTGTCTTTATCAAACTCCCCTTCTGCAGCATATTGACGAGTTGCTTGTAATACTGCACCAGACGTATATCCTAAAAACAGTCCTTCTGTTCTAGCTAACTCGCGAGCAGCTTGTGCCGCATCCTTATCTGTTACTTTCATAAACTTGTCAATTACAGAAAAGTCTGTAGCAGTAGGAATTAAGTTCTTCCCTAATCCCTCTATTTTATAAGGAGCAATTTCATTAGGATCCAATACACCTGTTTCATGGTATTTTTTCAACACAGAACCATAAGCATCTACACCTAGTATTTTCACATTAGGATTCATTTCTTTTAGATATCTAGCTGTACCCGATATAGTACCTCCAGTACCTGAGCAACATACAAAGTGAGTTATTTTCCCCCCTGTTTGATTCCAAATCTCAGGACCAGTTGATAAATAATGTGCTTCTGTATTTAATTCGTTGAAATATTGATTAATATAAATCGATCCAGGTAATTCTTTATGCACACGTTTTGCAACTTCATAATAAGAACGAGGATCGTCAGCAGCTACATTTGCAGGACAAACATATACTTTTGCCCCCATTGCTCTCAACATATCTATTTTGTCAGGTGAAGATTTATCACTTACTGACAATACACATTTGTACCCTTTTATAGCACTTACCATTGCAATACTAAAACCAGTATTACCTGAAGTTGTCTCTACAATTGTATCACCTGGTTTTAATATTCCTTTCTTTTCAGCTGTTTCAATTATATGTAAAGCTATTCTATCTTTTGCAGAATGTCCTGCATTAAAAGCTTCTACTTTTCCAAAAAAATGTCCTTCTAGACCAGCAGTTACTTTACTCAATTTTACTAAAGGCGTATTCCCTACAAAAGACAATACATTATCATACGCTTGAATCTCTTCTTTCATAACTGTATTATTAATTAAATCTTCCCTGTATTGTGAAAGACTTTATTTTATATCTTAACAAATTTACTAAAAAAAGGTAAACCTTATTTTGTAATACCTTCTAAATCGAACAAAAAGGCAAACTCTTTTGCTACTTCTTTTAATGATTCAAATCGTCCAGAAGCACCACCATGACCAGCATCCATATTAGTATCTAAAAATAGTTGATTGTCGTCTGTCTTCACTTCTCTCAATTTAGCTATCCATTTTGCCGGTTCCCAATATTGTACTTGTGAATCGTGTAATCCTGTCGAAACATACATATTCGGGTAAGCTTGCGCCTTTACGTTATCTAATGGAGAATAAGACAACATATAATCGTAATATTCCTTGTCGTTTGGATTTCCCCATTCATCATATTCACCTGTAGTCAGAGGAATACTATCATCTAACATTGTCGTTACTACATCTACAAAAGGTACTTGAGCGATCACACCATTATACAAATCAGGACGTTCATTAACAATAACTCCCATCAACATTCCTCCAGCAGAACCACCTTCTGCATATAAATGTTCGGGTGACGTATATCCCTCTTGTATTACAAATTCAGAACATGCAATAAAGTCATTAAAAGTATTCCACTTCGTCAATAATTTTCCATCCTCATACCATTCACGTCCCATATCTTCCCCACCTCGTATATGAGCAATAGCATAGATATATCCGCGATCTAATAAACTCAAGCGAGTTGTCGAGAAATAAGGCTCCATAGAATACCCATAAGATCCATACGCATATAATAAGAAAGGATTAGTACCATCTTTTTTAATTCCCTTGCGATAAACCATAGATATCGGAACTTTCACACCATCTTTTGCAGTAGCCCAAATACGCTCTTCAACATAGTTATCTTTATTAAAGCCGCCTAATACTTCATGTTCTTTTTTCACCTCTTTTTCTAAGGTTCTCATATTAAAATCAACTACAGAGGCTGGAGTCGTTAAAGACTGATAGCTATATCTTAAAATCTCTGTATCAAAGTCTATATTCGTAGTTGTAAAAGCATTATACGTCTCACTATTAAAAGGCAAATAATAGGCTCCTTCTGGATTATTCCATGGTATAATATGTAAATGTGGTAATCCATTTGAGCGCTCAGAAACAACTAAGTAATCTTTAAATATATCAATATCTTCTATCAAAACTTCTTCGCGATGAGCTATAATCTCTTCCCAATTCTCAATAGTCGTTTTATCTTCAGGACAACGCATTAACTTAAAGTTTTCAGCATCATCCATATTTGTAGTAATATAAAAGTGCTCACCATAATGAGAAATATTATATTCTAACCCACGAACTCTTTTTTGAAATACTCTAAATTTTCCATCAGGATTATCAGATTCCAAAATATGATATTCACTTGTCATTGTACTTTCGCAGCCAATGACTAAATATTTATGTGATTTCTCTTTACTGATGTAAGTATCAAACGTATCATCCTTCTCAAAGTACACTAATTCATCTTGATCAACAGATGTACCTAATTTATGTTTATAAATCTTATCTGCACGAAGTGTTACTTCATCTTTTCGAGAGTAAAACAAAGTTTTATTATCACTTGCCCAAATAGAACTACCAGTAGTTTTTGGAACTTCAATAGGCGAAACCTCCCCAGTCAATAAATTCTTTACATATAGGGTATATTCTCTTCTAGAAACAGTATCTATACCATAAGCCACCCATTGATTATCTTCTGAAACATTGATTCCTCTCAAATGAAAATAAGCATGACCTTCAGCCATCGCATTACAATCAAACATAATTTCTTCTTCAGCCTCTAAACTCCCAGCCTTACGAGAAAAGATCGGATAATCTTTTCCTTTTTCGAAACGAGTAATATAATAATATCCATTATAGAAATAAGGAACAGATGAATCATCTTCTTTAATTCTACTTTTCATTTCTTCAAATAAATCTTCTTGTAGAGTTACCGTATGGGCTGTTTGATCTTTGTAGTACTCATTTTCTGCGTTCAAATAATCAATAACTTCTTGATCTTCTCTATCATTTAACCAAAAATAGTTATCTATTCTAGTATGATTATGTGCAGTTAACTCATGTGCTTTTTTCTTTGCAACTGGAGCTTTTATATCTAGTTTTATCATAATTCTGTAAAACAACAAAAATACAATTTTTCAATATGCTTAGCTAGAAATCAGAGCATAGCTTTTTACATTATATCCATTTACATCTGATTTCAATTACTGACTCTAAAATTTGCCACCCTACAATTACAAAAAACGATAGTATAAGTAATGAAATAAGTTGTACCTTTGTAACTGTTAATCAGTGTTCTAACTGAAACATAAAAATACACAAATCAAAGTGTAATTTCTTTTCTAAATTGACTGTAAAAAAGTCAATCTTATTCCAACTATTTTTTCAGTTTTTCAAAATCTCAGTCGGTTCTCGTCCCAGCATTGTTCGGGCACGGTTGCAGTCTTGTTCGGGAAATACCCCGTTTTTACAATGCCGCCCCCTACAATTCTCGGACCGTTCCCGAACAAAACTGCCATTTAACTTCTCGAAAATCCTATTAAGCCCTGTAAACAAGGGGTTTTTCACTATATTCCAACTTGCATAAATGGTAAAAAAAGGTCATTTTTTGTCCTTATTTGCAATGCAAGTAAATAGGTATAGTGATTTTGTGTAGTGTTCTTATTTATGAAATTATTTGCAGTAAACTTTATATAATATTCAAACACGAAATAAGTAAAGAATTAAGAAAACAGGAAAGGATAGCGGTATAATAGTAAACTACAAATACCACTATCTCTTGCGACCTTATTTTTTATAATAGAAATACTTTCCTTACTAGTATTTTACAGGCAGGATTGATGTGAAAACTATTGTATTTTTAATCGCTGATCTTATTATTTAAGTATTCTATAACATTTATATACAACTTCAAAAGATTTTGATATTTTTGCTCAACAAATTAAAACACATTAGATATGTTTGGAGACTTAATGGGAATGATGGGTAAGCTTCAAGAAACCCAGGCTAAAATAGAGGAAACTAAAAAAAGATTAGATACTGTTTTGGTAGATGATCAAAGTAATGATGGGCTGTTAAAAGTAACTTTAACTGCGAATAGAACCATTAGATCAATATCTATTTCAGATGAACTAATGGATGATAAAGAACAACTAGAAGATTATTTAATCATGGTATTAAATCGCGCAATAGAAAAAGCTTCAGCTATAAACGAAGCCGAACTTGCCGCTGCTGCAAAAGATGGAATGCCAAATATACCAGGACTAGACCTATTTAAATAAAATATATGAAAAAAGTTTTTTACACTCTTTTAATTGCTGGTTGTGCATTTTTAACCTCTTGTGACAAAAAAAGTAACACAAAAGGAAATGTGCGCATTAGTGGTAATGTAGAAGGATTTAAACAAGGAAAAATTTACCTTAATCAAATACAAGACACTTTATTAGTTGCAATTGACTCTGTAATTATTGATGGCAAGTCAGATTTTAAATTTGGAGTTAATCTAGAGTCACCAGAAATGCTTTATCTTACTCTAGACAGAGGGCATACAGTATCTCAAGATAATCAAATTTCTTTCTTTGCAGAACCTGGAGATATTGAAGTAAAAACAACTTTAAAAAAGTTTTTTGCTGATGCAAAAGTTTCTGGATCAGCAAACCAAGATGCTTATAAAAATTACCTTACTACTAGAATCAATATCACTGACAGACAAAATGCTTTATTAGTAGATATATTCAATAGTGAGAAAGATAACAATCTTCAAAAACGTGATAGTTTATTAAAAGTATCTGATAAATTAACAATCCGAAGATATTTGAATGCGGTTAATTTTGCTTTAAACAATAAAGATAAAGATGTAGCACCATATATTGCATTGACAGAACTGTATGATGCAAATATTAAATTTTTGGATACAATTTATAATTCATTATCACCAGAAGTTACTCAACATAAATATGGTAAACAATTAGAGTCGTTCATTAAAGAACGCCGTGTATTAGATACTGAGTTAAAAAAACAATAATAAAAATGCCTCTTTTACACAGAGGCATTTTTTGTATAGTTCTATCTTATAACAAAACTTCCTAGGAATGGTATTAGAAAATGTACTACAACAAACCTTATCTTTAACAGCAGAGGAGTTAAAAATAGCTTTAAACTATTTTGTCCAAAAAACATATACCAAAGGAAGTTTATTGCAAGAATACAATAGTAAATGTAATCGCCTTTACTTTTTACAAAATGGTTATATTAGGATATTTAGCTATGCAGATGGAAAAGAAATTACACAATGGATTAGCATACCCAACTATTTTGTAACCAATTTATCTGCCTGGATTTTTGATCAGCCTAATCAATGGAATCTAGAAGCATTGACAGATATATCAGTACTTGAAATATCTAGAGAAAATTATGAATTACTTCAATCCTATATTCATAATTGGCATCAGAAAGAAAAGAATTTTATATGTCACTGCTTCATGCAAATGGAACAGCGAATATTTAACTTTATTGCTTTAAATTCCCAAGAGAGATATAATAAATTCTTTCAAGAATACGGTTTTTTATTTAATGAAGTACCTCATCAATATATAGCTTCGCTATTAGGAATGACTCCTGAAACTCTAAGTAGAATAAGACGAAAAGAAACAAATAAATAGCATTCTCCATTTTCTTGATAAAAGTCAAGAAGAATATCTAATATATAAAACACCTTTACTCCATATAAATATTAAAACTATGGAGATTACAACTTCTACAATTATAACAGCAACACCAGAACAAATTTGGCAAGCGTTACTAAACTTTCCCAACTACACTGTATGGAATCCTTTTATTAAAAATATTAGTGGAGATGTTCAGCTTCACAAGAAAATAAAAGTTCAAATAGACAAAATGACTTTTACTCCTACTATCATAGAATTAATTGACAATAAAAAATTAGTTTGGATAGGAAGATTGGGAATAAAAGGACTTTTTGATGGTAGACATTCTTTTGAAATTACTGTTCTTTCTCCGAATGAATGCTTATTCTCCCAAAGTGAAAAATTCTCAGGATTATTAGCACCCCTATTTAAGAATAAACTAAAAACAAACACCAAACAAGGTTTTATCGCAATGAATCAAGCGTTAAAAGAGTTAATTGAAAATAAAATAATGTAAATATTCCGAAATTATTATTTATCATTGTATTTCAAAGTTTAATAACATTTTGAAAACACGAATCACACAACAATCAAACACCCCAAACTCACATGATAAACACTAATTTTGACAGAGAATTACAACAAAAAATTGATCTCAAGACAAAACCTATTAACTCATTAGGACTGCTTGAACAAATTGCTTTTAAAATTGCAAAAGCTCAAAACACTTTGACGCCCCAATTAAAAAAGCCAACAATATTAATCTATGCTGCAGATCACGGCATAGCAGAAGAAAATGTAAGTGCTTATCCACAAGAAGTTACTCATCAGATGGTCAGTAATTTTCTGGCGGAAGGAGCTGCAATTAATGTTTTTTGTAAAGAGAATAAGATAGATTTTAAAGTTATCGATGCAGGTATAAATGCAGAAATCCCTTCACATCCCAAACTTATTCATTCAAAAGCTGGTTATGGCACCAATAATATTCGTAAGTCTAAAGCTATGACGCGAAAACAATTAGACTATTGCTTTGGGCATGCAGCAAAACATATTCAAAAACTAAGTAAAGAAGGTTGTAATATTATAGGATTTGGAGAAATGGGAATTGGAAACTCTTCTACTACCGCACTATTATTAAGTAATCTGTTACATTTACCCCTTGAAAAATGTATTTGTAAAGGTACAATGAAAGATGAAGAGCAATTTGCAGAAAAACAAAAAACACTTTTTGCAATACAACATCAATATCCTAATACATTAAAACCATTAGACTTATTAGAAACATTTGGCGGTTTTGAAATTGCACAAATGACTAGTGCTATGCTAGAAGCTTATAAACAAAACATGATTATACTTATCGATGGTTTTATCTGCTGTAGTGCACTAATATTAGCTTCAAAAATAGAACCTAACATTACTAAAAACACCTTGTTTTGTCATGAATCAGAAGAACAAGTACATCAATTAATATTGCGATCATTAGGTGAAAGAGGAATTTTAAAAATGAATCTAAAGCTAGGAGAAGGTACTAGCTGTGCGCTTGCTTATCCAATTATAAAAAATGCCGTGAATTTTTTAAACCATATGGCAACTTTCGAATCTGCAAAAATTAGCAATGCTATATGCTAACCTATTAGTATTTATTTTATTAAGAAAAGACACGCTTAATTAGGCGTGTCTTCTTTTTCATTCTCATCTATAATCTCTATCTCATTTCTGATCTGCATAGGATTATAATTTATTACTTCCCATTGCTTATCTAGAAGATTGATATAATAATAATTCACATTGTCATCTTTATCAAATGCTCCATTTTTATTAATGTCTTCTATGGTTCTGAAGTATAATCTGTTTTGAACATCAATTACAGTCCAATCTAATAATTCATGTAAGTCAGAGGTTATTTTTTTAAACTTAGTACCATTAATATCGCTTATATAAAGTGTTTTAATATCTGAATTGTCAATCTTTCCATCGCGATTAGTATCACTATCAAATACATTATATACTAATATTTGTTTTTTAGTTTTATCAGCTATTGACTTTAAATAACTAACTGATTGTATTTGCATTTTAAGATTTGTCAATGGTCTAATATCTAATGAATCTTTGTGCTGAAACATTAAATTCTCTAAATAGCCTGTTATTTCAAAAGGCACATAGTTAGAAACAGTATAAGAAAAATGACTAGACTTATTACTTCCATATTTAGAATTGTAATTATAAACTCTAACTTGTCCTATAGGATGAATTAGATAATTAGAATCTCCCATTACAATAGGTAAGTCAGCAATACGGATATCATCTGTTCGCTCTCCTTCTTTAGCTTTTTCAACTAACTCTACTTTAGTCTCTTCGCTATCTGGTTTATAAATAACTTTTGGCTTTTCTTCTTGTTTACAAGAAATAGTCAATAAAGCTAAACCTAAAATAAAAAAACTACCTGCCTTAAGTTTCATATATCGCAATTTAATAGAATCAAAGATAATTGAATTATTGCATATAATTATGTTATAAAATTCAATTTTACTAACTCTAAATAAGTATTCCTTATATATTGAGTATTCTCTATTTATTTTCTAAAAAAATGAGTAGTATAAACCGTACTATTTCCCATTCTATCAGTAACTTTTATCTCTACATCATTTCTACCTGAAGAGACAATACCATCACTAAATTTGTGTTTTATTTTATTGTCTTTGTATTCATAGTCAAGTAGTATCCACTTACCATTTATAGTTCCTTCAATAGTATTGATACCAGACAAATCATCTTTAACTAAAAAAGATATCTCAGAAGCATTACTTAGCCAATCCCCTTCTTTGAAACTTGGTTTATAAATAGTAGGGGGCGTATCGTCTGCCATAACCTTATAGTTTCCAAAACTTTTTGTAGAAATCGTATAGAGCGCACCTTTTTTTGTAGTACTGTAAAAACTCTTATTCCCTCTATCATCTATTCTACCAATAAACGCTTTTGAAGGATTATCAACTGTTAAGTTAGTGGTATCAAAAGTAACTTTAATATTTTTACTCAAAGGAACATTAGTATTGTGTATTTTGGCTACTTCACCATCTACAGAAAAGTCCATCTCAAAATCATTATAAAATGTTTTTGCAGGAATATTAATTGTTACAAAGTCTTTCTCAAAAATATAATCTCTATCTGAATTAATTTTATAATCACCACTTACAACTTTTCGCTTATTCACAACTAGCTCATCAGCATATTCGATAGGAATTACAATTGCTTTTTCATTTCCGTGATAATCAGTTAATACGATGCGATAAGTAAAACTACTGCTAGGGGTAATATCTATTATACCAAAATTAGTATCAACATTTAAAACTGATAAGCTATAAGGTTTTTCATAAAATAGCTTTTGAACTTTTTGTTTTGTTTTTTGATTGTGCTCATAGTCAATAAGAGCATTAACTATTCCTGACTCTGCAAAAGAAAAAGTATCGAAACGATAAGAGAAAGAACTTTTGCCATTAATAAAAGCTTCTAATTTATATACGCCGTTTTTATTGTGATTAAAATCCGCAGTGTCAAAAATATCGACTCCAAAACCTATTTTCCCTTTAGCTTTGACAATAGGTACTAATAAAGAACCATCTTCTAAAGTAGTATAACTTAACTTATGAGCAATTTGATCTTGATTAACAACAGCATCTTCACTAATTGGATAAGCATAAATACTATTAACAGAAGGTACTTGCGTATCTGTCATATATTTATCCATTCCTTCTTTAAGAGGGTTGATAATTTTCTGGGTTTTAGAATCTCTTACTTCAAAGTGCAAATGCGGTCCTCCTGATCCTCCTGTATTCCCGGTATAGGCAATAATATCCCCTTTTTTAACGGCTAATTCATTCTTTCTAGGAAACATTTCAATTTCGAAACTCTTTTCGGCATAATGTCTTTTCTTTACGAAATCAGCAATATCACCAGCATAAGCATTCAAATGTCCATAGACTGTCGTCTGCCCATTAGGGTGATCAATATATAGCGCCTTGCCATATCCCCACGTAGAAACTTTAATACGAGAAACATATCCATCAGCTGGAGCATAGACAGGAAGTCCAATACGCTGCTGTGTTTTAATATCAAGCCCCGCATGAAAATGGGTACCTCTTAATTCTCCAAAATTCCCAGACGCATTGATAGGTATATGCAAAGGATTATCAAATACTATTTTCTCCTGACCATAAAAGGTCATGCTTAAACAAGCTAAACTTAAACTAATAAGTGCTTTACCATTCATATCTAAATCAACTTTTTTGCTAAAATAAACATTAAGAATCGCAAAATATAGTATAATCTCTAAAAATGAGCTAGATAGGTAATAATTGTCTATAACTATTCGCAAAAATCTTTTTTTTTATTGAAAACTTTTTTAATTTAGAAATGTAATTGTAACTTTGTAGTATAGGATTTGAATTAGAAGTATAATGAGTGAACTAGCTGATATAATAAGCTCTTTAGAGGTTAAGTTTGCAAAACTTATACAGCGTTTAAATGTTTTAGAGGCTGAAAATAAGCAGCTAAAGGAGAATTTAAACACGGCAAGAGAAGAGATTCATCAAAATGAGAAGCAATTAGATGATATTTATAAGAAATATGAATCACTTCAATTAGCAAATTCCTTATTGGGCAGTGAAGAAACAAAAAGAGAAACGAAACTCAAGATAAATTCATTGATAAAAGAGATTGATCAATGTATCGCTCATCTCACAAAATAGTTGAAATATGAGTAATGATGAACAATTAAAAATAAAGATATCAATTGCGGATCGCGTATACCCTTTAACGGTATTTTATTCGCAAGAAGAAGCTCTAAGAACAGCTTCGAAAAAGATTGATACTATGATTCATCAGTTTGAAGAAAACTATGCTGTAAGAGATAAGCAAGATGTTCTAGCGATGTGTGCACTACAATTTGCATCACAAACAGAGCAAAAAACAATAGATACGTCAGAAAGCTATAATAAAGCTATTGATCGTCTTATCAAATTAGATGAAGCTATTGATCGAATTCTCTCGAAAAAATAATAAATACAATACGTTCTTTACATAAAAAAGAGACTAAAGATACTGCTCACATTAGTACCTGTTTGATAAACTCAACACTAACAAATTAAAATGGGTGAATCGTTGCTACTAAAGCATGCTGCCTCTGGCAGATCCTTGAACGGCAAGCTAACCCAAAACTTGTATATTTTAGAGTTTATGCAACTCAGCTAATGTGGGCTTTTTTTATATATAATTTTTTGAACATTTATGGAAATACTATTCATCATTGGAGGAATTCTGGTTGGATTAGCGATTGGGTTTGCAATTGCTAAATACCTCGAAAAAAACCACGCTTCTTCTATATTAAAGAATGCTCAAGGCGAAGCCAAAACGATGTTGCGTGATGCAAAAGCAGAAGGTGAAGCCATCAAAAAAGAGAAAATATTACAAGCGAAAGAGAAGTTTATTGAACTAAAATCTGAACATGAACAAGTAATATTAGCTCGAGATAAAAAAATAGCAGAAGCCGAGAAGAGAACCAGAGACAAAGAATCACAAATTTCAAGTGAACTATCTAAAGCTAAAAAAGCAGCTGAAGAAAGTGAGAAAAAGATTGAGGAATACAATCACAAACTTGAAATTATTGAGAAAAAACAAGAGGAAGTTGAAAAACTTCACCGTTCACAAGTTGAACAATTAGAGATAATTTCGGGATTAACAGCTGAAGAAGCTAAAAACCAAATTATCGAAAGCTTAAAGACAGAAGCAAAAGCAGATGCAATGGCTTATATTCAAGATACTATTGAAGAAGCTAAACTAACTGCTCAGCAAGAAGCTAAAAAGATTATTATCAATACTATTCAACGAGTAGGTACAGAAGAAGCAGTAGAAAACTGTGTATCTGTATTCAATATCGAATCTGATGATGTAAAAGGTAGAATCATCGGTCGTGAAGGTAGAAATATTAGAGCGATTGAAGCTGCAACAGGAGTTGAGATTATCGTAGATGATACACCAGAAGCGATTATACTTTCTTGTTTTGATCCTGTAAGAAGAGAAATCGCAAGGTTATCATTACACAGATTAGTTACTGATGGTCGTATTCACCCTGCTCGAATCGAGGAAGTAGTTGCTAAAACAACGAAACAAATTGATGAAGAGATTATAGAGATTGGTAAACGTACTGTAATTGATTTAGGTATTCATGGTTTACACCCTGAATTAATTAAAGTCATAGGACGTATGAAATACCGTTCATCTTATGGACAAAACCTATTGCAACACTCAAGAGAAGTAGCTAAATTATGTGGATTAATGGCTGCCGAACTTGGACTAAATGTAAAACTTGCTAAACGTGCAGGATTATTACACGATATAGGAAAAGTTCCAGAAACAGAAAGTGAATTGCCTCACGCTATTTTAGGAATGCAATGGGCAGAGAAATATGGAGAGAAACCTGAAGTATGCAATGCAATTGGAGCTCACCACGATGAAATCGAAATGACAACTCTTATTGCTCCTATCATTCAAGTATGTGATGCAATATCAGGGGCTAGACCAGGGGCTAGACGTCAAGTATTAGATTCATATATTCAACGTTTGAAAGATTTGGAAAGCATTGCAAATGAATTTAATGGTGTAAAAAATGCTTATGCAATTCAAGCTGGTAGAGAATTAAGAGTCATTGTAGAGAGTGAAAAAGTAACTGATGACATGGCAGCAACACTTTCATTTGATATTTCACAAAAAATTCAAACTGAAATGACTTATCCAGGTCAAGTAAAAATTACAGTAATTAGAGAAACTAGAGCAATTAATATTGCTAAGTAATTAAAATAGTAAAATGCTAAAAGGGACTAAAGTAAATACTTTAGTCCCTTTTTCTATTTATTATTATTCTTTATATATTCGCTTTACTTCGTGGATGAAAACTTTCCATTACAACCCTAAGTCGCTCAGTACTCACGTGAGTATATATTTCTGTTGTAGTAATTGATTCGTGACCAAGCATTGCCTGTATAATACGAATATCTGCCCCATTCTCCAATAAATGCGTTGCAAATGAATGTCGAAAGGTATGTGGGCTAATATTCTTTTCAAGTTTAATATCCAGCGCTAATCGCTTTATAATCGTAAAAATCATTGCTCGAGTAAGTCTCCCTCCTCTCCTATTCAAAAAAATTATATCAACATCATCTTTCTTAACAGTCATCTTATTGCGTATCGTAGTAATATAAGTTGTGATGTATTTTATAGTCTGTGTATCAATTGGCACAAAACGATGTTTATCGCCTTTACCTAAAACTCTTATGAAACCTTCTTCAAAAAATAAATCTGAAATACGAAGATTTACAAGTTCACTGACACGAAGCCCGCAGCTATATAAGGTTTCTAAAATAACTTTATTTCTATATCCCTCGTTAGAAGACTGATCAATTGCACTAATCAATAAGTCTATTTCTTCTAAAGAGAGAACATCAGGTAATTTACGCCCTGTCTTAGGAGGATCAATCAACTCCACAGGTGAACGCTCGATATAATGCTCTAAAATAAAGTAATTAAAGAAATTCTTTAACCCTGAAATAATACGTGCTTGACTAGTAGGAGCAACAAATTGACTAAGATGATAAACAAAGGATTGTATCATATCATCATCTATAGTCTCAATCGTATATTCCTTTTCGAATCCTTCTACAAAATATAAAAACTTACGTACATCTAACTCATAGCTAGTGATAGAGTTATCTGAGAGTCCTCTCTCTAGTTTTAAATAGTTAACGAATAATTTTATATTTCGTTCCCAGTATTTACTAAGCATTACTTTTTTTACAAATATACAAAACAAAAAAAGAGCCTCTCAAATGAGAGGCTCTCTTATATTATAAACTTGATAATTCTTTAATTAGAATTTGTAGATTAAACCAAATTTAGCGTTATCAAAGAAGTTATTGAAAACGTTTACGTTTGCTTCTAAATCAGTGTTAGTTCCTAATTTATCACCATCAAATTTAGCATTTCCTGATTGGAATTTAAGAATATCTCCTAAATCAAAAGCAACAGCTAAGTTATCAGTCAAGAAGTAGTTAAATCCTACGTTTAATCCTGTTTTAACACCAGTTACTTTATAATCACCAGCTTTTTCTTGGTTAAATCCAACTCCTACTTCTGCATAAGTTTTGAAACGATTACCTAATTCTAAGAAATAGTAACGAGCAAAAGCTCCTGCATAAATATTAGTAAAATAATCTGCTGCAGTTTCAGGTACTAAAGCATTTTCGAAATCATAGTTTTTACCAAAAGCTAAAGAAGCTCCAATTGCAACTTTATCAGATAACATATATCCGATTTTTGGATTAAAAGTATAATTAGTTTCTTTAATTTTAGATTCACCTTCTGGTTTAACAGTTGTGTTAGAAATTTGGAAAGTTCCTTCTACAAAAATGTTATTTTCTTGGAAACCAAAAGATGGTTTTTCTTTTTCTTGTGCATTAGCTGCAAAACCAAAAGCAGCAACTGCCATAACTGAAAGTACTAATTTTTTCATATTTAGCTATTTTTAAATTTTAACTAAACCAAAATTAGAAAAGATAACGCACAGGAGATGTTTTTTTAAACAAAATATAACATATAGAACATTAAAAAACACCAACTATTAACAAAACAAACTATATATCAAATAGTTATACTTTTAAATATTTTTCTTAAATTTTAGTTAAAAACAATAAGTATTAATCAAAATAGCACAATTATTAAAACATATATACACCTAACCACCTAATAATCATAACAAAAGACACCAAATTAACAAATAAACTTAATTTTATCTCATTTTATTAAGAATGATTCCAAAAAAGAACACTTTACAATTACATAATATGGTAATCCTATTTATAATTAGTAAAAAAAATAGTACTAGTGTTCTAATCATTAGATATATAATATCTTTGTTTGACAAAGCAAAAACATCACCTATATGAAGATTATAATTATCAATGGTCCAAATTTAAATTTATTAGGTAAAAGAGAACCTCATATATATGGATCAAATACGTTTGAAGATTATTATAACCAGCTTAATAATAATTATCCTGAAATAGAACTAGAGTATTATCAAAGTAATATAGAGGGAGAGTTAATTAATAAATTACATGAAATAGGTTTTGAATACGATGCTATAATATTAAATGCTGGAGCCTATACTCATACTTCTATTGCTATAGCAGATGCTATAAAAGCAATTACCACACCTGTCATAGAAGTACATATATCAAATACATTTAGTAGAGAAGCGTTTAGACATCATTCTTATATTTCTCCAGTCTGTTCTGGAGTAATAGTAGGTTTTGGCTTAAAAAGCTACGATTTAGCTATTTCATCATTTCTTATATAACAAGAATGCATTCAAAGATATACTTCTATTTTTTTGTAATATTTCTTACTCTATTTTGTCATAGTAGTATTCTTGCGCAAGATGATGTATTAAAAGGAAAAATAATTAATCATTATGGATTGCCAATACCTAAATGCATCATCTTCATAAAAAACACAGATATACAAACGACTTCTGATGCTGAAGGTAATTTTTCTATACCTGCAATTAATAAGGGAAATTTAATTATACAGACAGAAAGTTACCTTACACGTATTATTGATTTAGCTAAAAATCAAGAATACAATTCCCCTTTAGAAATTACTCTACAAGAGAAAGACAAAAATATTTTTACATATAAAAATCCTCAGGATGACTACGCACTCTTTATTCTAAACCTAGTCAGAAAAAACAAACCTCTTACAAGGTATAAAGTTGATTATTACTCAAAAGGTAATTTACAACTTGTAAGCACGAGAGAAACATTCTTAGGGCAGAAAAGAAAAGATCTAGATGCTACCCTAGATTTAAGCAATAACAATAATTATATCTATTTAGGGGAGCTTTTTTCTGAAGTAATAAGAAAAGATCAAAACCATATTAAAGAAAAAGTAATCGCGCAAACTGAGATAGGTACGAATAAAGCTATCTTTTTACAGACTAGTACAGATAACCAGCTTAATTTTTATGACGAAAAAGTTTCAAATCAATTAAAGTTAGTTTCTCCACTAGCAAGCTACGCAAGCAATTATTACTATTTCAAAGTAACTCAAATAGAAAAAACAGCAGATAATCATACTTTATATACTATTAAGTTTTCTCCTAAAAGAGATAAAGAACCGATAATGGATGGAGAGCTTACTATTATTGACAATGGGTGGCAATTAACCTCTCTTTATGGTGCAATGGATGGTGAGAATGTAGATATGAAAGAAATTAAACAGCTTGTTGTAAAACAAAAATACAAGTATAATAAGGATATCAATTTCTATGTCAAAGACTCTCAAAGTATTTATTTAAAAGGTAAATTTATAGTGTTTGATTATACTGGTCAATTTGATTCTTATTATTCTAATTATCAAAAAATTGAAAACATATCAAATAAAGATTTCAATATCGAGCTAATACAATATGAAGATGATTTTAACACTAAATCTTCTGCTTATTGGGATGCAATTAGACCTTTACCTCTAAAGAATAAGGAAATAGAAAATTTTAAAGACAAAACAATTTTATCTTCTAATAATACTAGAGCTGTACTAGATTCGATAGATAAAAGGACTAATAACTTTACCTTATTCAAATTAATAAAAGGATACGAATATCTTAACTCTTACGAAAATAAAGAATATGTTTATCGAGGTTTGCTTTCGACTTTTGCTTTTAATGCTGTACAAGGATTTAATGTTACTACAGGTATAGATTATACTAAAACTTATGATGATAATAGACAAACAAAACTTGGTACAATAGTTAATTATGGGGTTACAGAAAATAAATACAGAGTATCTGGATATGCCTCTCATTTATTTAATAAAAACAACTATAACACAATAACGCTATCTGGAGGTAATTCAATCTTACAATTTAATCAAGACGATCCTGTTAAAACACCTATTAACTCTTTTGCCAGTGCTTGGTTTGGTAAAAACTACGCTAAGTATTTTCAGAAAAGCTATTTAAAAATAGCATATGAACAATATGCCTTTACAGGAATAAAAATTACTTCAGAGATTGAGTACTCAAGTAGAAAAACAATATCAAATCATTTACAGAGTCCCCCTTTCGTTCCAAATCTTGAATTCACTTCAAACAATCCTCTTGACCCCAATGATTTTGAAAGCGAACCATTTAAGAACAACAAGATGTTTAAATTTGGTTTAGGCTTAAATATAATTTTTGACCAAAAAATTATAAGTTACCCTAATCAAAAGCTTTATTTGCCAATTTCTAAATACCCTATTATAGCTTTAAAATTAGAAAAGGGATTAAATTCTACAACCTCTGATTATAACTATACTTATGTAGGTTTTTCAACCACATTCAATAATAATATTAGTAACATTGGAAATTTATATATAGGTCTAAGTGCAGGAAGTTTTTTAGAGAAAAATGACATTGCTTTTACAGATTACAAACATTTTAATGGTAATCAAACTTTCATAGGGTCAAGTAGTATTTACAATAAGCAATTTAACTTATTACCTTATTATGAATACAGCACTAATAAATCATTTATTGCTTTCCATTTAGAACATGATTTTAGAGGATATTTAATGAATAAAATTCCTTTATTAAACAAAACTAGATACTCTTTCGTATTTGGGTTTCACATGCTTGAAGTACCAGATAAAAATGTATATCAAGAATTTAGTTTAGGGTTAAACAACTTTGGATTTGGAAAATTCAGACCTTTTAGGATAGATTATTTCACTTCTATTTCTTCTGATGCACCAAAAAAAACACGGCATTGTAATCGGTATTAAGATTCTAGATATGATACAGAAATAAAATAATAAGAAAGGGAGTTTCATTGCTGAAACTCCCTTTCTTATTATTTTATAATTGAATGATTTAATCTTCTATTCTTTCTATTTTAGCACCTAATGCTCTTAAACGCTCATCAATTCTTTCATATCCTCGATCTATTTGATCTATATTTTGAATAACGCTTGTGCCTTGAGCTGACAATGCTGCTATTAACAGTGAGATACCAGCTCTAATATCTGGAGAAGACATTTTTGTCGCTTTCAATTTTGATTTAAAATCATGTCCTATTACTACAGCTCTATGTGGATCACATAATATAATTTTGGCTCCCATATCAATGAGTTTATCAACAAAGAATAGGCGACTTTCAAACATCTTCTGGTGAATTAATACTTCTCCTTTTGCTTGAGTAGCAACCACTAATATAACACTCAAAAGGTCAGGAGTTAACCCAGGCCAAGGTGCATCAGCTATTGTCAGTATAGATCCATCAATGAAACTTTGAATTTCATATCCATTCTCGTGAGCTGGAATATAAATATCATCACCACGTTTCTCTAAAGTTATTCCTAATCTTCTAAAAGTATTTGGAATTATTCCTAAATGTTCCCAACCAACATTCTTGATTGTTACTTCACTTTGAGTCATGGCAGCTAATCCAATCCATGAACCAACTTCTATCATATCAGGAAGCATTCTATGCTCACATCCTTTTAATGCAGATACTCCTTCTATAACTAACAAGTTAGAACCTACTCCTGAAATCTTAGCTCCCATACTAATCAACATTTTACATAACTGTTGAATATAGGGCTCACAAGCAGCATTATAAATTGTAGTGATTCCTTCAGCAAGTACAGATGCCATTAATATATTGGCAGTACCTGTAACAGAAGCTTCCTCCAATAACATATCTGTACCGATTAACTTATCAGCTTCTACACCATAGAAATATTCTTCTTTATTATAGCGAAACTTAGCTCCTAACTTAATAAATCCTTCAAAATGAGTATCTAATCTGCGGCGTCCTATTTTATCTCCACCAGGTTTAGGAATATAACCTTTACCAAAACGAGCTAATAAAGGACCAACCATCATAATAGAGCCTCTTAGAGATTTTCCTCCCTCTTTAAAATCATCAGATATCAAATAGTCCAAATCTAACTCATCAGCTTGAAAGCTCATCTTATTTGGTTCTAAATGTTCTATCTTAACTCCTAATTTCCCTAGTAGTTCTATTAGCTTATTAACATCTATTATATCAGGAATATTTGAAATTACTACTCTTTCAGGAGTTAATAATACAGCACATAAAATTTGCAATGCCTCATTTTTTGCCCCTTGAGCGTGAACTTCGCCTTGCAATTTATATCCTCCCTCAATTCTGAATGTACTCATTATTTCTTAGCTTTAAACTGATGGTTATTGTTATTGTTTTTATACTTCTTATTGGTGTTGGAATTATTCTTTTGATTGGTATTAGAATTATTCGAATAATTAGTTTTGTTAGACTGTTTTCTATTTACCTGAATTAGATTTGCTGTTGTAGAAAGTTCTTCTTCTTTTTTGGCTAAATTAATTCGCCCTTTAGAAAGTTCATACAAATGTTCAAAAATTACTTCGTCTTTAACAGAATCTTTGTTCCAACTCAAATAACTTTTTTTCATATGGTTTGCAATGACCATAATCAAAGCATCTTTCATTTCACCATCTTCAAATTTCAATGCCTCATTAATCATGTAAGTAATATTATTACCATAAAATCTATACTTAGGATGATTCTGAGGATATTCAAGTTTTTGAGGTCTACTACTTATTGTTTCTTTTGTAACAATAGGAAAAGGACAATCTACATCAAGTTTAAAGTCTGCCATCATAAACAACTGATCCCAAAGCTTGTGCTGAAAATCAGGAACATCTCTTAAATGAGGATTCATACTTCCCATTACACTAATAGCATATTGAGCTGCTTTATTTCTTTCCTCACGATCCTCTATTTTGCACACGTGATTGATTAAACTTTGTAAATGTCTTCCATATTCTGGAATGATCAATTGTTCTCTAAGTGTATTATATTCTAAATGCTCGATGGCTTCCTTTGAATTGAATTTCATACTTTGATATAGTTATTGTTTACAATAGTAAAGACAAAGTTCGTCCTTCATATTATTGTAAAAATATGTTTTTTAAGTAAACTTGTGGTAGTAATATATACTTTACAAGGAGATAAGCCCCTCGATAGAAGAAACTGCAATATATTTATCAACAATTTCTTGACCATTTTGCATAGTAACTTTCACAGAAACACTAGTAAAAGCCCCATTGCTAGAATTACGTGTCTGAATATCAGCATCTGTTCCATCAAATGCTTTTTCGATTACAGCAAGACTATCTAAATTATTTGGAATTATAAATTTAAACAAATAAGGCCCTGGCCAACTTCTCTCTTTTTCAAGCTCTTCTTTTAAGCGCTTATAAAATTCTTGTGTTTTTTCGTCCATATCTCTTTATTATAAGGCAAATATAATCATTTTTACAGTTACTTATTTCAAAAGATGTAGTTAAAACACTTTTCATACTGACATTTTATTGTACTTTTGCACCTTTGATATTTACAGCAAAAATGAATAAAAAAATCATCTTAATCATAGGAGGACCAGGGTCTGGAAAAACAACGTTAATTAACGAATTAACCGGACAAGGATATATTTGCTATCCAGAAATATCTAGAGAAGTAACTAAACAAGCTCAAGAAAAAGGTATTACTAATTTATTTTTAACTGAACCTTTATTATTTAGTCAATTACTATTAGAAGGCAGAATAAAACAACATGTAGAAGCAATTAACGAGAATACAGATATTGTTTTTATAGATAGAGGTATTCCTGATGTACTTGCTTATATGCATTATAAAGGGGATGACTACCCTGAAAGTTTTGATTTAGCATGTAAAAAACATGTTTACCATCAAATTTTCTTGTTGCCACCTTGGGAAAATATATATAGTAGTGATGAACAACGATATGAAAATTTTGAGCAAGCAAAAGAAATTCACGCACACTTAGTTGCTACTTATAAAAAATACGGATACGATTTAATAGAAGTTCCTAGAGATACTGTTGAAGCTAGAATAAAATTTATTTTAGAACGTATCTAAAGATAATATTATTTTTATGTTAAGAGGGTTATAGTTCATAACTATAACCCTCTTAACATTCATATATTTACTATATTCGTACACAAACAACTCTAACAGTTTCACATTTATTATGCATAACGCTTTAGAGATACTTCAAAAATATTGGAAACACGTTAGTTTTAGATATCCACAACAGGAAATCATTGACTCTGTTCTTAAAAATAAAGATACATTTGCTTTATTACCTACTGGTGGAGGAAAAAGTATTTGCTTTCAGCTACCTGCTTTAATGATGCCCGGTGTATGTATTGTGGTTTCTCCCCTTATCGCATTAATAGAAGATCAAGTTAATAATCTTACTAACAAAGGTATAAAAGCTATTGCTATTGTCGGTAGCGCATCTATTTCTGACATCGATGCAATATTTGATAACTGTATGTATGGTAATTATAAATTTCTTTATCTCTCACCTGAAAGACTACAACAAACCTGGATATTAGATCGAATTGAAAAATTAAAAGTCAATCTTATAGCAATTGACGAAGCTCACTGTATCTCTCAATGGGGGCATGACTTCCGACCTGCGTATCTTCAACTTTCACAACTAAGAGAATTGTTTCCCACAGTTTCTATTATTGCTTTAACTGCTTCTGCAAATAATAGAGTCGTAAAAGACATTTGTCTCTCACTCAAACTTGAACAGCCAAATATATTTACGAAAAGCTTTTTTAGAGAAAACTTAATCTATGGAGTATATAAAGTTGAAAACAAAATTAATGTAGTAGAAAAAATATTGCGCAAAAACAATGCCCCTACTATTATCTACGTAAGAAATAGAAGAGATAGTCAATATTATTCAAATCAACTTAATAGTCTTGGTTTTAAAGCAACTTTCTTTCATGGTGGACTAAGCGGTACCGAGAAAAAAAAGAGACTAAAAGAATGGATAGAAGAGAAAAGTCCAATAATAGTAGCTACTAATGCTTTTGGAATGGGAATAGACAAACAAAACGTAAAAAACGTTATACATGTCCAGATTCCAGAAAACATTGAGAATTACTATCAAGAAGCAGGTCGCGGAGGACGTGATGGAAAAAAATCATTCGCTACTATTCTAATTTCAGGAGATGACATAGCTACAAATAAAGAGCAGTTTTCTAAAACGCTATTTGATAAGGATTTTTTAAAACTTGTTTATCGCAAATTAAACAATTACCTAAATATAGCCTATGGTGAAGGTTTTAATGACAACTATAGTTTTAATTTCAATGCTTTCTGCAATCACAATAAATTCCAACATAAACAAGCTTATAATGCTCTACAATTCTTAGATAGACAAGGTATTTTAAAATTTTCGCAGAGCCAAAATATAAAAACTAAATTGCAATTTATAGCCACTAGTGGAGAGTTATTAGATATAGCAGATAATAATGAACACGAAGAACGTATTTTACTTTTTATATTACGATATTATCAAGGAATACACGAATACGAAACCGAAATCGACTTACAGTTAATAAGTGAGCAAATAGACGAGAGTGTTGATGATATCCTTAAATATCTAGAAAAGTGGAAAGAAGAAAAATTATGTATCTATACCCCAGAGGATAATGATATTTCTATCGTTTTTAATGAACCATGGGAAGAAGATAGAGCATTATACCGCACATTTTCTTATTTAAAACAACAAAATGAATTAAAGATTAATCAATTTAAGTCAATGTTGTTTTATATTGAAAATCAAGATATTTGCAAGAATAAAATACTTTTAAAATACTTTGATGAAGTTTTAGAAGAAGATTGTGGAACGTGTTCCACCTGTCAATCTAAAAAAAGCAAAAGGCAAATAATTTCCTCTGATAACAAAGACATTGTATTAAACTTGTTAAGTGAAGAACCAAAAAATATGGAACAAATAAGTTCTGTTACTCAAATAAATAAAAATCAGTTAACAACTATTCTACAATTACTTCTAGAAGAGAATAAAATAATTATCAATAATAAAAATCAATATATAAAGCGATGAAAGATCTACGAATCATATTTATGGGAACTCCTGATTTTGCAGTAGGTATCCTTGATGCTATCTATCAAAATAAATATAATATTGTTGCTGTAATAACTGCGCCTGATAAACCTGCAGGAAGAGGACAGAAAATAAAATACTCTGCAGTAAAACAATACGCTTTGGATAAGAATTTACCTATACTACAGCCTACAAATCTAAAAGATGAAAACTTTCTTGAAGAACTTAAAAGCTATAATGCAAATCTTCAAGTCGTCGTAGCCTTTAGAATGTTACCAGAAGTAGTATGGAAAATGCCTGAATATGGAACATTCAATCTTCACGCTTCGCTCCTACCAGACTATCGAGGTGCTGCTCCTATAAATTGGGCTATTATAAATGGTGAAACAAAAACTGGAGTAACTACATTTTTTATAGATGAAAAAATTGATACAGGTGCAATTCTACTTAAGAAAGAAACAGATATTCTACCTGATGAAAATGCAGGAGAATTACATGACAAATTAATGCACCTAGGCGCTGATACAGTTATCGAAAGTTTAAAATTAATTTCTTTAGGTGATTACACATTACTACATCAACCTAAGGAAGAAACAAAAACAGCTTATAAATTAAATAAAGACAATTGTAAAATTGATTTTAATAAAGAAGGGAAAGAGATCCACAATCAGATTAGAGGATTAAGCCCTTATCCAAGTGCTTGGTGTATTATCAAAGACAATGATAATGAATGGAATGTAAAAATTCATCAATCACTTTTTGAAGAAAATTCGCATAATTTGGAGCTTGGAACTATTGTTACGACTAAAAAAGAAATGAAAATAGCAGTAAACAATGGCTTTTTACAGCTTTTAACTGTTCAATTTCCAGGAAAAAAGCAAATGAACACTAGTGATTTGCTAAATGGCATGAGTTTTTCTACAAACGCAAAAGCACTATAAGTAATTAAAAATCAGAACATTAAACAAAAACAAGTCTTTTTATACAAATTATCAAAATAATAGTTTTTTAACTTTTAAGTATTTTTTTTTAAAATGTTTGTATAATTATAGAATAACCCTAAATTTGTATAAGGACGTTAAGAAAGTTAACCTTTTAAAAAAAATTATTATGAACAAAACAGAATTAATCGATGCTATTGCAAAAGATGCAGAAATCAGCAAAGTTGCAGCAAAAAAAGCTCTAGAATCA
>NZ_BAEX01000009.1 GCF_000246945.1 Myroides injenensis M09-0166 | reverse complement strand
TAATATGAATTATTAAACCTCATTTTTTATTGTTTTTATCGAAATGTTTAAGTTCTTTTTCAATTCTTGTATATAGTAGGATAGAAGAAGTAATATAATAGTACAGAATATAGAATGAGATAGTTTTTCTTGTAAATTAGTATAGTAACTTATACGCAATAGTGATAAAAAACAAAATACCAACTAGCGCAGTATATAGTCCACTTCTTTTTTATGCAAGCTCCTTTTTTTTGATTTTATATAGCTCTTTTTGTTCTATATCCTATCATAGAATTTGACGTTGTGAGATTAGCCAAAATAGGGTTAAAACATAATAATACAAGAGCAATAATGAAATGTGTCATCACAAGATTAATTGATAAATTTAATTAATCATTTCAAGCGTTATTTCATTCCACGAAATTATAAAAGGAAATATAAGTAGTGTAAATCCTATGATGGTATATAATAACCAATCATACCATCTTAAAGGATCTTTTGAGAAGGAAAGCCTTGTGTAAATATTGATTACCATTATAGGAACAATTGGTACATATATTAAAAATATAAGAGCTAGTGTGATGTTTTTTAACCAATAAGTAAGTATGCCAACTATTAGGATACTAAAACCAGTATATCGTGCAGTCTTATTGATGTAAAACACTATTTTGTTTATATTATATAATTTTTTTCGCTCATTAGATAATGTATTGTAACCTGCCAATAAACTATCTGCATTTTCATTATTTAAGCAATAACTTATTCCAATATAGATAAGCCCGATAATCAGTAAAGCTGTCATAAGTTACTTTTTAATAAAATTCACTATCGTAGGAACTAATTCCTCATGCAAAGGAAGATCAGGTTTATTATAAGTTGCGAAGTTTTCTTCATCTTTCTCTACTTTTTTCATGACATGATTCATTCCTTTAATGGTGATTAATTCAGCATTTGGTAACGCTTCTTTTAATATGTTTCCTTGATTAATATTTACTTGTAAGTCTTTCTCTCCTTGAATAATTAAAACTGGAATTTTAAGTTTTTTTATTTCAATAGCAGGGTCTATTTGTATCCATGATATAAGATATGGTTGACTTTGTTCATTATATAATGACTGTAATAAAGGAGGTATATTTTCTGTGACAATATTTCCTTTTTTCAATTCATTGTGAATTTCTTGAATTTGTTCTTTATAAAATGGCATTTGTTTGACAAGTTGTTCCAGCAATATATTATCAATTGTTTCACCAGGTCCTTGTAAAGCTATAAAATGTGTTACCTCTTTTTTATCATTTGCAGATAGGTTTGCAACTAATGATCCCTCACTATGACCAATTAAGATGATCTCGGGAAATTGATCCTTAAAGTAATCTATAATTAAGTTTAAATCAGCAGCATTATCATTAAATACTGGAGTATAATTAGCTATAGTATTGTTTTTAATTTTAGCGATTACTCTTTTATCATATGTAAATACATTTATACCTTCATTTTGTAAGCTAATTGCTAAGTATTTGTATGCATTTGACATTAGTGTAGGAGGTTGGTTTCCATTTCGGTTTGTAGGACCAGATCCAGCGATGATGATAGCTAGTTGCCTATTATCGTTATTACCTATATATAAATCACCTTGTAGTTCAGAATCGATATCAATCGTTTTGATTTGCGAATATATAGGTTGTAGAATTAGAAATAAGAATAATAGTAGGTTTAATGTATTTTTGTTCATAATGTTTTTATTAGTATTGGTAAGTAAGAATTTTAGAAATTGCTTCTGCTATTATAACAACTACGATAAGTAGAATTTTGTTGAGTGTGCTTTTTACATTAGTAGCTGTTTTATATCCTTGATAAATTAGAATAGCCATAAAGATAATTGCGATTAGCGTTACAATAGTAAATAACATTAATAGGATTAAATTTAACCCAGGAAGATCTAGTACTTTTATAGGATCAAGGATGTTTTTAGCTAGGAATTCATTAGTGTCCCTATTGATTTTCCCTAAACTAAATAATGAAGCAATATAAAATGGTATTCTTGATATTAATGAAATATTGATAATGTCAATAACTCGTGTTTTTGTATTAACTGTTAACGCTAGGAAGTATAGACATGCTGATAAACATATTGTATTTACAATATTATCAATAAGAGGTTGAAACCATTTAACTGACAAGCTATAATGAAGGTCAAGTACTCCATCAAATCTAATGCTTCCAAAATAACCTATTGTTGAACCTATGAGTAAAATAATAGTACCATATAGAAATAACTGTTTCTCTTGAAAGTTTTCAAATGGTTTTAATAAGATGTTCTTTTTCATAAGAATGGTTTTATTTGTTATTGTGAGTCTTTTAAATGTTTAATATGTTCTATCATATCGTCTAATTTATTTCTTACAGTAGGATAACTAATATTCATCTGTTGTGCCATTTGTTTTAAGCTTCCGCTACTCAAAAAAAACTCTAATATGAAATCTTGCTCTTCTTGTGGTAACTGTAATAATAGTGGAAGTTGAAAATTACCGTTTACTGTTGTACCACAGTTTTCACAAGACAATTGTGTTACTTGGAGTTTGGTTTCACAACTAGGACAATTTACTGGTAGTTTTCTTTTTATTGACATGTTTATTAATTTTGTTAAACCAAATATAAATTAAATTAATTAATATATCAATATAATTTATATTTTAATCGTAATAAGAATTATATTGTTCAAACGAAACATAAAAAAGAATGGGGATATATGAAGATTTATACTTCCAAAAAAAGAATGAGACCCCACTCTTATTTTACCTAGAGAATTAATTATTCTTGGTAAACGATAGTAATTCATGAGCCTTTTTATTCCCTCATTCTTTAACACTGTTTCAACAGAAGGCTGTAAACTGAGGAATTGTTGAAACGGTGTTGAAGAGGTTAATACCTAATCTCCCATTTTTAGGGTTTTTATAGCAATTTTTTTAGATATTATTAAGCGCAATGTATTATTTAGTTTAATAATAGATGGATTGTTAATGCAGTGAATTGTGAGGGTTGTGAGCATTGTGTGTAAGTGAATTATTAAGGCAAATTTTTTATCAAAAAATATAATATAAAGTTCAATAGATTGTTACTTTATGTTATTATTAGCTGTTACCTTTGTTCTTTTATAGAAACAATGGAATTCGATATATTAATTTACTTGTGTATTATTGCTTTTTGCTCTGGTTTTGTTGATGCTATTGCTGGTGGTGGAGGGCTGATTCAGACTCCTTTAAGTTTAGCCTTATTACCTAATTATCCAATTGCAACTGTTATTGGTTCATTAAAGATACCTGCTTTTTCGGGTACTGCAATTGCTGTAAAACAGTATCTAAAAAAGGCGAAAATTAATTGGAAGTTTTTCAGTTTATTAGCAACGATTTCATTTATTAGTGCTTTTTTGGGATCATTTGTATTGACAATAGTGAACAATGATTTTATGAAGCCCTTGTTGTTAGCAATCCTTCTTATTTTGTGGGTATTCACCTATATGCGTAAAGATTTCGCAAGAAAAAGTCTAGTAGAAGTATCAGTTAGAAACCGTTATATATATGGTATTCTAATTGCAATAATAATTGGATTTTACGATGGTTTTATAGGACCTGCTACAGGGACTTTCTTTATTATGGGATTCATTTTTTGGGTAGGATATGACTTTTTTAAAGCTTCTACTTATGCTAAGTTAATTAATCTCGCTACTAATTTTGGGAGTATTTGTTTGTTCTTAATGAAAGGAGCTATTATTTGGAAAATAGCTTTACCTATGGCTGTCTGCAATGGTTTGGGTGGATATTGTGGAGCAAAATTAGCAATTCTAAAAGGACAGAAATGGGTGCGCTATATCTTTTTGTTTATCATGTTTGTAGCGATTTGTCGTTTTGGGTATGAAGTAGTTGATTTTGATTAAAATCTTTTCTTGTTACTTATTGAAAAAATTAATTAGTAATATGAAACTGTTTTTGGACGATCATAGTTGAAGTTAGGTAAATCCATATTGTACTGTCTTGTATTAGCAAAGAAGATCGGTTTGCCTGAATCAGGCATAGTAGGATAATATACAAGGGAAACGGCTATACTGCTAAAAACTAAGTAGTCGTTGTTAGCAACAAAGCCAATACTTATTCTAGAATAAAGTTTAGGGTCTAAAAATTGTTGTTTTTCATATCCCATAAAGGCACCTTCATAACTTATAAAAGGGTTAAAACGAAAACCTTTCCATTCATATGGAGCATAGGATTGCCATTGGTAACCAAGAGATAATCTTCTTGTACCAGTAATTTTTTGTGCTCTTATTCCTTGAATTACTTCTTCTAAGCGTAATTGGTCTCCGACGTGATTATATCTATGGTAGCCCATTATAAATTGCGGTAAAAAGAAATGTCTAAAACGCCATTTGCCCCAAACAAATAGCTTAGTGAAATAGGTACCATCGAAACGTATAGCTCCCTGTTCTGCTTGTTTATCATAGA
Organism: Myroides injenensis M09-0166; assembly: GCF_000246945.1. GTDB lineage: Bacteria > Bacteroidota > Bacteroidia > Flavobacteriales > Flavobacteriaceae > Flavobacterium > Flavobacterium injenense. Next base: position 52,521 of record NZ_BAEX01000009.1, on the reverse strand, counting down.
AATAACTTCCCCATTCTAGATTACCTGCGAAATATCCTAGATTGGTATATCCTCCCATAGCTAGTTTTGCTCCAAGATATGTTCTTCTTTTTTGATATTGATCTTTTAATCCAAATGTAAGGGCAAATACTTTTCCTACTTGTACATCCTCAATTAAATCATAGCTAAAAATAAAGCGGTCTTGTACATAATTCATTGAAGTAATTCCTATCGAAGCAAGATAAGTTTTCTGATCTCTGTAAAAACCTAGTGAGTCGTATTTTAAATCTGGTGAATCAGTAAAATGTTGCTGTATGAAGCGAAAAGAGGTACGTAAATTAGTAATTAAGGGTTTATCTTTATATTTTGAAAATAAAGGCATTGAGTATCCTCCCCACACATCGTAAGTATTGTATTTTATAGATTCAAGACTATAATCCATGTCCTTATCAGGAAGTGAATCTCTCTGAAAACGCTGTGATAGAGTTACTCCTCCTGCCCATTTAGTGTGAGGACTATAAAAAGGACGATCTACAGCAAAAGCTTTGACATAATTACCCCATAAATCAGAATCATAGAGTAGATTAGCACGTATGAAGGTATTTTGAATATTATTTACCTTGTAAGTAAAGTAATAGGCGTCTTTATTCTCTTTATAACGTCCACGATATTGCACGCTGACATCATGACCAAAGCCCCCAAAGTTTCTATCCGTTAATTTAATACGTACTGTCGATGTAGATAATGATCCTGTGGGATAAATACTCCATGAATCAAGTTCGCGAATCAATACATCTACAGAGTCGGGAGAACTTGTAGGTATTGGATACATAGAAACTTTACGTACAAAACGCTGTGTACGAAGTAAACGTTCACTTTCTTTTATTTTTAAAGAATCAAAAACTTCTCCTTCTTTGAAAACTAAAAAGTTTTTTACAGTGAAGTTTTTTGTTTTTAAGTGCATTTGATTACCGAATCGTTCTAATTTAGTTGTAGGCTTTTTTAAGCTATCTGAATCAGAAAAACCAAAAGGATCTAAGGTGGTGATAATAATATTACGAATGACTTTACCTTCACCTCTTTCAAGATGTTGGTTGTTTTTAATTTCAGGAGCTTTCGCTATTAGTCGTTTGTTATCACGATAGATAATCTTATTGATTAATCTTCCAAATTTGGTTTTTTTGTTATTTTTTTCAAATTTGGTAAGAATGCGGGTAGTATCTTTTTCAATAAGTTTATCGTCTACAGACTGAGGATAATGGATTTTTAATGTACTTATACTATCTTTTCTCGTACCTTCAGTTTCTTGGCTGTGTACTTGTACAATTGATAATAAAAAGAATAAGTATATTAAAAAATATCTCATTTAAACCAGTTAGAAAGATTTTACTTTGTGTTTTTTTGAATAACGCTAAAGTTAAGTGTTTATTTCTAAATCACGTATATAATCTTCATGTTCGTAAAAGAATAATTCAAAAGCACTCATTTTCTCTGCAAAAAAATCAAAAACTTGTGCCCAAGTTGCCTTATTATTTATAGAGATACCTGTCATTTCTATCCATATGCGGCTAATGAGTTTTCCGTTTTCTAAATAATATGTTCGTTCAAAAATTGCATCAGGAAGATAATCTTCTAATAATATTGTTTTTAAAGATTCTATTTTTTCATAGTATATTTTACGTTTTTCTTCGTCTTTTGATTCTATATCTAATAGCACTTGTGCTTTCTTGTTATCACAATAAAACTTAAAAGAAAAGTCTTTGATTTTAGTATTGTGTAGTAACCATTTTCTTGGATAAGTCTCTGCAAATGATATCCAAAATTCTCTTTTAATTCTTTGTGCTTCTTCTTTGCTAAACATGAATTTATTGTTGTAAATTTAATACTAGAAAAATTGTTGGTACAAACTTATGACATTTGATTCTTTTATACATAAAGTTGATGAAATTAAAGTATTAAATCCGAAAGGTGTTATTGCTCATGAAATGATGATTCCTAAGAGCAGAAGTCAATATTTGCAAGCTGATGAGTTTTTAGATAAGAATCCTCGCTATTCAGCTGTTACAATGCTTCTCTATCCTAAAGATGGAATAACTAACTTATTGTTAATAGAACGAGCTATTTATAAAGGAGTTCATTCTGGACAAATTGCTTTTCCTGGTGGCAAGTATGAAGATGAAGACGTAAATCTTGAGAATACGGCGCTTCGTGAGATGGAAGAAGAAGTAGGGGTAAGTGCTAAATCTGTAGAAATAGTAAAGCCATATACTAAAATATATATTCCACCCAGTAACTTTATTGTTCAACCATATTTAGTGATAGCTACAGATAATTTAAATTTTATGCCTTCACCTTATGAAGTGGCAAAGCTAATAGAAATGCCTTTGAAAATATTATTCAGTGAAGATATTGTCGAAATAGTTAGTTTAAAAACAAGTTATGCTGAGGTAACAGATGTTCCTGCATTTTCTTTTAATAATCATATAATATGGGGGGCGACAGCAATGATGTTGAGTGAGCTAAAAGAGACCTTAAAAGAGATTTTTTAAAAGAATTATCATATTTAATGATTATTGTTATGAAATAGTTATTTAGAAAGTGATAAATTTGCATCTTGCTTAATTGAAAATGAACTATGGGATTATTTAAGAGAAATCCATTTGGACATCTATTATTTTTGAAGAAATGGATTATTAGGTTTTTTGGTTTTGCAACGCATCAGCGTTTTAGAGGTTTTAATGACCTGCATATTGAAGGATCTGAGATATTAAGAACATTGCCAGATAAACATGTTTTGTTTATTTCTAATCATCAAACTTATTTTGCTGATGTTGTAGCGATGTTCCACGTATTTAATGCTAGTCTAAAAGGAAGAGAGGATACTATTAAAAATATATTTTATATATGGAATCCTAAGTTAAACATCTATTACGTTGCGGCTGCAGAGACAATGAAATCTGGATTATTACCTAGAATATTATCATATGTAGGTGCTATTACTGTAGATCGTACTTGGCGAGCAAAAGGAGTAGAGCTTGAACAGAAAAAAGAAGTAAATATTGATCAAGTTGAAAATATTAAAATAGCTTTAGAAGATGGTTGGGTAATTACCTTTCCACAAGGTACTACAAAATCTTTTAAACCTATTAGAAAAGGAACTGCTCATATAATTAAAAATTATAAGCCAGTTGTAGTGCCTATAGTCATTGATGGTTTTAGAAGATCATTTGATAAAAAAGGACTTCACCTTAAAAAGAAAGGAATTTTACAATCTATGGTTATTAAAGAGCCATTAGAGATTGATTATGAAAATGATTCAATTGAAACCATTGTAGAAAAAGTAGAGATGGCAATTGAACAACACCCTTCTTTCTTAAAAGTTATTCCACAAGAGTTTTTAGAACAAGAAAAAGAATTAAATAAGCTTAGAAAATATGGCTATTAATAAAAAAGATGAACATATGTTCATCTTTTTTATTTTTATAATTTTTTATGCCTTTACTTTCCATCCGCTCGCTCTAGATTGGAAATCCCACATACGTTTATAAATACCGTTGCACTCTAGTAGTGAAGTATGAGTACCTCGCTCTGCAATTTTACCTTTTTCGAGTACTATTATTTGATCCGCTTGTTGTATGGTAGCCAATTTATGAGCGATAACGATAACGGTTTTTGACTTGACTAATTCAGCAATTGCTTGTTGTATGTAAATTTCGTTTTCAGGATCTAAACTTGCTGTTGCTTCATCTAATAAAACAATTGGAGCATCTTTAAGTAAAGCTCTAGCAATGCTAATTCGCTGTTTTTGCCCTCCTGATAGATTATTACCTCCTTCACCTACAAATGTGTGTAAACCTTGTGGAAATTGGTTGGTAAACTCTACTACTTGGGCTTTTTCTGCAGCAGCGATTATTTCTTGTTCTGTTGCCTCAGGTTTACCTATTTTGATGTTGTTGTAGATGCTATCATCAAATAAATAGACATCTTGAAAAACTTCACTCATATAAGAGTAAAATTTGTCTTGATTAATATTCTTAATATTAACATTACCAATAGTTATACTCCCTTCTGTAACATCCCAAAAACGTGCTATTAAGGAAGCTATCGTTGACTTGCCAGAACCAGAATGTCCTATTAATGCCAACATCGAGTTTTCTGGAACTATAAATGAAATATCTTGTAAAGTTTTTTCATTATTATAGCTGAAATCTACTTTATGAAAAGCAATGTCAAACGACATTGGAATTTCATTATGGTCAGTTTCCATTGTAGGAGCTTCTAAAACAGTAATGATACGTTCTAAACTTTCATTCATATATCTTAAAACTAAGTAATCTATCATTACAATCTTTAAAGGAGCGTATAAATTGTAGCCCATAATTAGGAAAGTTAGAAGAATAGGAACAGTAATAGAATTATTGGATAGATAATATAAGCCTAAGGCTATCATTAGAATGAAGAATATCTCAAAAATAATACTTGCTGTAATAATAAATGGACCAGGTACGGCTTCTAGTGTAATACTTTTATTTTTTAATTCATTAAATGTTTGCTCAAGTTCTTTGTTTTCTTTTCCTATTAAACCATAAGATTTGAGGTGTCTAATACCTTGTATATATTCTAAAACTTTCGCCCCTGTTTTATTTCGAATACTTATTTGCTTTACACTTAATTTTTTTACTAGATAGTTTGCAAAACTTAAAAAGGGATAAATTAGCAATAATGCTGAAAGTAAACATAGTGCTAATCGCCAATCATAAATTAAAAGAAATATTGATAATACAGTTGTTCCAAATATAGCAGATGCTAGGTTTCCAGCGCTGTGACCGAAAATACTTTCGAAATTTGAAACATCTTGCAAAACAACTGATGCAATTTCTCCAGGATCTTTTTGTTTAAAAAAGCCAAGAGAGAATTTTTGAATTCTATTTCCAAGACGAATGCGCAATTCGTTACCTATTGCATAAACTACTAAATTTGTTTTCACCATAGATTTTCCAGCGACAAAAAATTGCAATAGTAGCATTACGAACATTAAAGCCACAACACTCCATATCTTAGTGACATTAGGTTTTGGGGAGAATAATTCCCATACAATTATCAGTAGTATAGCAGATGGTGAGGCTACGAAAATACTGTGAATAATCTCCCATATTATTGCATTACATGTACCTTTTTTATCAAAGCTCGTAATATATTTTAAATTTTTATACATGATCTTAATAAAGTTTAATGAGTTGTTATTGAAAAGATTAGTGACCGGTTAAAAGAATTTATTTTAATATTTTAAATTCTTTCGCTCTTTGATGAGCACTCCACATGCGTTGATATAGTTGACTTGACACAAGTAATTCTTCTTGTGTTCCGACTGCATTAATCTTTCCTTTTTCGAAAACGATAATTTGATCAGCATCCGTGATTGTACTTAATCGATGTGCTATAATAAGTACTGTTTTATTTTTAATTAATTCACTAAATGCTTGTTGTATTTTATACTCATTTTCAGGATCGGAAAAGGCGGTCGCCTCATCTAGAATTAGTATTGGGGCATCTTTTAAAATCGCCCTTGCAAGTTGAAAACGCTGTTGTTCTCCGCCACTTAAGTGGACCCCTGATTGTCCAAATAAAGTGTCATATCCATTAGGAAGGCTCATTATTAAATCGTGAATTTGTGCTGTTTTTGCAGCTTGAATTACTTGTTCTTTTGTTCTATCCATTCCCATTTTTATATTCTCAAACATGCTTTCCTGAAACATAAAACTGTCTTGAAATACATAGGATACGATTTGCATTAATTGAGAAAGAGGATAATCTTTTAAAGGTATATTTCCTATGGTAATTTCTCCATAACTAACATCCCAAAAACGTGCTAATAATTGTGCTACAGTACTTTTTCCTGCGCCTGAAGGACCAACAAGTGCAGCTATAGTACCTTGAGGAATTGTTAGATCAATATTTTCTAAAACATTGTTATCTTTTGTATAGCTAAAAGTTACATTGTCAAAACGGATATCATAGTTTAAAGGCTTTTGATTCTCTTGCTTATCTTGTAATTCCTCCCTATACAGTACATCGTCTATTTGTTTTACGCCATAAGTTATAATAGAGAGTTGCATCGTCATATTATTTAAAACAAATAATGGCTTAATATATCCGGTCCCTAATATTAAAAATAAAAGTAAAGTTGCTATATTAACCCCTCCATTAAAGTACAGTAACAAGCCAATAACTAATACAGGTAGCATTGCATTACTTGCAAAACTCATAAAGATGGCAAAAGTAGGTGTACCACTTTTAATCCATTTATTTACAAAATGATTAAAGTTTCTAACGGTATTGCCATATTTATTGAAATTTTCTGCTGTTTGCCCAAAAATCTTCATCACAGGCATAGCATTTACATACTCAACTATACCGGCATTCATCTTTCCTAAAGAGTCGTGATAATTATTGACAAGTTCTTCGCGATTACTGTTATTTCCTTGTGTTATTTTTATTCCTATTCCAATGATTAGCAAAGGGATTAAACTAACTAAAGCTAATCGCCAATCTTGCGTAAATAAATAAGCAATAGTAATTAAAGGCAATGCTATTCCTTTTATAAAATCAGGAATTTGGTGCGCTATAAAGTTTTCAATTCGTTCAACATCATCAGAGAGTATCTTTTTATAAATACCAGAATTTTTTGTTGTGATTTTTCCTAAGGATAATTTTCCAATTTTTTCTGTAACAATAACTCTTAATTCATAGAGTATATTATAAGCTGCTATATGAGAAAGTATTCCCGAAAAATAGAAAATTATCATACTTGCAATTGCTGCAATGATAGCATAAATGATATATTGTCTTGTCAGATCAAAGTCAATAGAATCTTTCGTTAATTCTTTAATAATGTAAAAGACAAGAATATAAGGCACTAGGCTTAATAGAGAGTGAATAATAGCCAATAGGCCTGATGCAAATAATAATGCCTTCTTTTTGCCTGCTAATTGAAGTAATCTGGAAATTCCCGATTTTCTTTTAGGTTCCATTTGTTGCATATATTTTTATTATTTAAAAAGAATCTTAATAAGCAAAGTTAGCTTAGTATAGAAAGTAAGAGTTCCGCAAAACGGATTATTTTGTACGCAAAACGGATTATTTAATTAAAAAAAGAAGTTGCTAAGATGCAAGATTTTGGAAAAGCATGATTTAATTAGTAGAAGTGCAATGTTTGTGATGAAGTACTTGTGATATATTAGTCTAAATAGTTAATTTAATTTCAATCTAATTTATAAATAAGGGCAAAGCATAAATGTTGTAAAATAATATAATAACATTAAAAGAAATAGACTTATGAAAAAGGTATTTTACTTTATGACAATAATTACTGCTTTCTTATTCTTAGGAAGTTGTAATTCAGATGATAATAATGATTTGTATTATCCTGTAGGTGGATTTACGATGGTTAATGCTTATACAGGAAGTGAAGCAATTTATTATAGTGTAGATGGAAGACCTGTACAAAGTATAGTAGCACCATTGACCTACCAAAAATTCGGATATATTAATCTATGGCAAGGTAAACGCTCTATCAGTATTAGTGATCGTGTAAATGTTTTAGCGAATGTAGAACAAGCTATTGTGGAGAACGTTTTTTATACTTCATTTATGGGTGGTAGTGAAAAGAATAAAACGCACTTCATTACAGAAGATCGTATTACTTCAATAGTTCCTGATAAGGAGAATGGGCTAGCTGCTTTTCGTTTTTTTAACTTAAGTGGTGATGACGTTGAGGTGTCTTTGCAATTTAATGATGAGGTATTACGTCCTGAGTTCCAGAATAGAAAAATGGATACAGAAGAAACGATTAAACAAACGCAAACTTTTATCACTATACCTGGTAAAGAATACACGTTAAAAGTAGTCAATAAAGAAGGAGAAGTTTTAGTTGAGAAAAAGAATGTAAAAATATTAAATAAAGGTTTTTATACAGCTATGCTAATAGGTAGTAAAGAAAATGGTAATAAACCTTATTATTTAGGAATACTTGAACAACCAGTTAATTAAGAGATAATTATTTTTAATCTCTTATAAAGGGATGGTGCTAGATGTTAGTATCATCCCTTTTTTTAGTGATTTTTATCAGCTGTATTAAAGTTAGTAATTTAGTTTTTTAAAGGTAAAGAGTTGTAATTACGTAGGATATGTTTATTTGTTTTTTACTATTTACTAGTAAAAAAGCTAACAAATAATGATTGTAAAGTAGAAAGTATTAACTCTATAAAGTAAATGTAATATCTTTATCAAACAATTATAGTAGAAAATTTTGCATATATGGAGCAAAAAGAAAATAAACTAGACGAAATCAAGGTATTGTATGATCAATTGAAGTTTAGTGATGAGATTGCGAATATTAAAGAAGATGAGCGAGTAGCTGTATATAATAAAAATCAAGAGCTCTCAGAAAATATCTTATCTCTTATAGAAGATATATTAAAAGAGGATGAGCTAAATAAAGATGCACTTTTTTGGAAGATTAAACTTTATAATGGTCCCTATTATGAAGATGTATCTGTTATGCTGTCAGTGTCGGAAGAAATTATAGAAAAGTGTAAGTCAGATAAGAAAGCAGTATTATCTGCTTATGATTGGTTGGCGTGGATATACGATAATAAACTTGAATTAAAGGAGAAAGCGATAGAAGTGTTGCATGACAAATTAATTGAAGTTTCTTTAATAGAAGATGATTATAGTTTAAAGGATCGAGAGTTTGGAGAAACGTATTATTTGTTAGCATTTATTTACAAAGCTCTAGAAAATCTTGACACTGCATCATCTTTTTATCAGTTAGCAATAGAGCATTATCCTGATCATTATTATGCAACTTATCAAGGAGGAAATCTCTTTTTGGAAAGAGAAGAATATGATTTAGCTTATAACTTTTTACATTCATATTATAAGTTTCACGGTAATGAATATTGTGTGAGTTTCGCCAAAAGAATTGAAGAGCTATTTCAGGAAGGAAAGATAGATGGGCGTACAGATTTCTTATTTTTAATGTACTCAATAGGACTAGAGTATTTTAGTGAATTTGGATATAAATCTACTAAGGAATTTGGAATGAAATACCTTCCTATAATAGATTCTCTTTTAGAAGAGCGTCCAGATGATACCTTTGTGATGAGAATGAAAGCTCAGCATTATACATTGGTAGAAAAGAATACAAGAAAAGCATTTGAACTTCTAGACAAGTATTTTAAAAAGCTTAATCGCATTGTCGGTCCATTATACTATATCTATTTTGAATTAGGTGATAAATTAGGAATTGATGTTGAAGAATATAATTATCCACTAGATGTAGATGGTTTTTACGGTTATAATTTAATGACGCGATTTTTAGAAGCTGCGGGTGAGTTAAAAGAAAATAATCAAAATGAACAGTCACTAAGATATTACAAAATTGCTAAGAATATTGGTCTAACTATTTATCCAGCAGTAGAGTCTTATTTCAAAACAGGAGATGGTAATAAAGTAAATAATAATCCACATGGCTTTGCAATGATTTGTAATAATTTAGGTATTTCAATTCGCAATGTCGCTCATTTAGAGGAAGAGGATAATTATGATAAAGATATTTACCGTGAAGCAATTGCTCTTCACAAAAAAGGTTATGAGTATTCGCCCTTTTGGGAGAACTTAGAGAGTGGAATGCGTATGGCTGAATTAGTGAAAGATTATGATGCCGTAGAATATTTTGGGTTAGAACTCCTTACTTATTACGACAAATATTCTGTTGGATGGATGTCAGTACAGGGTAGATTGCTAAAGAACTATATAAATATAGATGATTATGACAAGGCAGAACAATGTTATTTGTCAATCAAAGATGAATTTGAAAAGCAAGGTATTGAAGATGAAGACATCGTAGCGGAGATGATTTATTTAGCGGCTGATTTCTTTACCTACGTTCGTTTTAAAAGAGAAGATTACAATTCAGCAATTGCATTTACTGAAGATTTTTTTAGCAATGCTAAGTATTTCGAATTACGCCAGGATATTGCCAATATTAATTATTGGTTTAGTTTAGCATGGTGCTATCATAGTTTGAAGGATAGAACTCAAGCTTTACAGTATTTTCAATTGATGCTAGATCATTATGGAGATAATGAAAGTTACGCAAGCAGTATTGACGATATTCCAGCTGTCTATAAATTACCAAAAGAAGAACAGGATGTTGTAGCTTCATTGCATCAATTTATAAGTAAGGAAATTATAGAAACTAAAAGCTTTCCAATTTTAGATAAGTCAGTGAATCATGTCTATTATTTAGAAAAATTAATGGATGAGATTTTAAGAGGAAAGGATTTAGCGATAGAAGACTGGATTAGTGATAATATCTATTTACGCGTTTATCCTCGTCACCTTCGTAAAGATGTTGATGAAGTTATCTATGATACCTACTTTGATTTTTACCTGCATAACGAAGATATTACTATTCGCTTTAATCTTGATGAGAGAGAAGAAAAGGTAAGTGGTTTTTTGGGATTATTTAATAAAAAGGTTTGGTCAAAAGAAGTATTTGTATATTTCTATCACTATGATACAGAAGATTCTGTAGCTAGTCATTATAAAGTATTTGGTGAAGAAGATAAAGCTTTAGAAGCTATTGCTCAGCAGATATGGGATGAATGGCTTAGCAGGTTATAAATTTGCATAAGAAATATTATAAGGTCATTAGAATAACTCTAATGACCTTTTTTTATAATGAGTAAATCTTTTTAGTTAATAGCTTGAGTTCGATTATAAGTAGGCTAATTGATTTGTTTTTACTTTCTTATATCTAATGACTAGTTTCATAATCAGGAAATGATATGTAATACTTCCAGTTTTTTTAATATACTTTTTAAAAGTTAACTCCTTTATGTTAAGTGGTTATTTTACTTGTCTTTTGGTGTATTTAATAAAATGTAAAAAGATCTTCTAGTTTTACTTAAAAATATTGGGATAAAGGACTGTCGCTCTTTTATTTTTTTTGAAGTACTATTTCAATGTTTTGATTCAAATAATTATTTAAATTTTTAAAATTACTGTAAGTAATAATTTTATTTTTCATTAATTATATATGTTAAAAAAGAATATTAAAACTCGTTATTTGTGTATTGTTGTTGTATTGTTGTTGGTATTTAAGATTTGTGATAACGCTATTACATTCAAATATTGCGATTATATATAAGTATAAAAGTTAAAGTTTGTGACTTTTAAGAAACAGTTGTGTCTAAAGTTCAAAAGCAATATTATTTTTTTGAAACACGATTAAGTTTGAAGTGCTTGTTTTTACTAAGGTTAGCTGTAATTTAAAAAATGAAATGATATTTATCAGTTTTGTTTTTGTAAGTGCAAAATTTGATGTTTTGCTAGTAGCTATACTGTAAAATTGTACTATAATTTGTTAATTAAACCTATTTTATAGATTAAAACTTAATAAATAATTAGTTTGTTATTAGATTATTTAGAGGTATTTAGCTTTATTTTTTTAAAAATAGTTAGGTAAATCTATTTTAAAGTAAATTTTGTGTAAATCTAACATTGTTATGTTAAATTGTGTTTCATTATAAAATATAAGTAATAATTTTGCAAAGCTTTTAAAAAATAGAAATATGAGAATATTTCTATTTAAGTCCCCACTTGAAAAGCAAATTTACATTCATGTGTATAACGTAATTTTTTACGGTGGGAGCTTGTGCATTAAAAGTAAGCATTAAAATCACTTTATTAACACATGGAAAAAGTAAGTAATAATAGAAATCATTTCTTCGAAATATCTAATTTTGACGTATTTGTCAAATGGGTATTGGGACTTTCTTTAATAGAATTGGTTTTATTAATGACTAATACGCCAATCTATCTTATCTATTTATTGGTACCAATAATCTTTATCGGTGCACGTGGATTAAAATCAAAAGAAGCTTGTAATTTTTCTTCAAACAAGTTTCATCTTCTTTTAAGTTTTGCTGTTGTGTTAGGTCAATTTTTTCTACCTAAAATGATTTTGACAATTGTGGATGGAATATACTTTTTAGTATATGCTATTTTGTGCTTAAACTTAATAATTAAAAGTACAGTAGATAATTCTCAGAGTATTAGGGTAAACTTTATCGGGGTATATGCTCTGTTTTTCTTAATTGGAACGATTATTGAATTATTTGCTATTTTAAAGCATTTCATAGGATTTAGTTTTATAGATAGAGTAGAGTTTTTCAATATTTCATTGACTGCTTTAGTTGTTATCTTTTGTATTGTCACTTTGACGATGGGTGATGAAGGAAATACACAATTGGTCAAGATAACTTTAGATGAGGTAAGTGAAGACTTAGTTACAAATAAAGTAGAAATAAAAAGTGCTACTTGCAAAGTTGAAATGATTAATACATTTTTCCTGAACAATAAAGAATATTTGGACAACGCTTTTACTATAGAAGATTTGGCAGATGCAATTTCAGTATCTAGACATGAAGTGTCAGAGATTATTAATCACCAAATGAATACTAGTTTCTATCAATTGTTAGCTAAATATAGAATTGATTATGCTAAGGGGTTATTATTAGAACGTCAAAACTTGACAATAGAAGCTATTGTTGGGGAATGTGGTTTTAGTTCTAAATCAACTTTTAATAAATATTTTAAAATGTTCGTAGGTAAAACACCATCAGTATATCGCAATATTGTTGCGTAGAATTTTAAAATCAGATGAAAACGTATTTATACCTTTTGATATTAACGATTGCTGTTGTTTTTGCAGGAATTTCTTATTTTGTGAATAACAGATTAGTTGAAAAGACAGCATCTCAAAAAGTAATGCGTACATTTTTATTATTCTTCATAGTTCATTGTGGTTATATTCTAGTTACAAGATTTATTTGGGAAGAAAAATTATTTGTGAATTTAGGAGCTCCTTTTATGGCTTTTTATGGTCCTTTTTTCTATTGTAATTTAGAAGCATTAAAAGTAAAATCTATAAGCGATTTTCGATGTGGTAAGAAAGCATTACATTTTACTATAGCTATTCTCTTTAGCCTTGTATATATTATCGCATTATTTGCTAAGGGTGAGTTAAGTGTAGAGTTTTTAGTTTGTTATTATTTTACTTTATATATTATTTCTGCGGTAAGTCTAATTATTTATGGAATTTATGGGTATATCGTTATTAGTAAAATAGGTATAATTAGTAATCATTTTAGATTTGTTTTTTTAAGAATCATTTGGTTAATGTTATTTCTAGCAATTATTTTGGTTGGTTCTGTAGTTTTTGAAGCTATACCAGATGAAGATGTGAATATTTTATATTTAGGAATGCTGCTTTTATCTACTGCAATTTTTCATTTTTACTCTAGCAGTGTTAAGTATCATTCCTTAAGAAAGGTAACAGTAGAAGAATTAGAAGTATTAGAAGGTGATCTATTTGATGAAGATGGTAAATATGAAAAATCAAAATTGTCTAATGAACTATTAAAAGAGTATAAAATAAAAATTGATAAAGTAATTATAATGGATCAATTATTTTTAGATCCTGATTTTTCTACTGACGTACTGGAAGTTAAAGCGCGAATCCCAAAACATCATATAGCACAAGTATTCAGTCTTGTTTATAAGATGAATTTTAAGGCATATGTTAATTCATTGCGTATTGATTACGCTTTAGATAAGATAAATGATAATCAAAATAATATTAATATAAGTGAACTAGGAGAAGAGTGCGGATTTAATTCTCGCACTTCTTTCTTTAGAGCCTTTAAAAAAGTTACAGGTGTTTCACCATCTGAATATTTAGATCAACATAAACAACAATTGTAATTTTCCGGATATCTTAGCCAGATTTCCAAACTCACAAAAAAGCCAAAGATAACTAGCCATTATCATTGGCTTTTTTTATATATAAGTGGTATTGTAAACTTCTTTTGTGAAAAATAATCTCTTTAAGAAGACTTGTTTATTCTATCTTTTATTACACTTAATCCAGAATTATTTCTCTTTGTATAACGCAATTCGCATTGCGTAAAAGTACTTTTTTATACTTCAATAAATTTTAGAAGTTAAAATTCTAACATGCTTGGTAATATTCTTGTTTTCAATATTTTACATGTGTTTCATTTTATTGGGACGTATGGCGTACTAATAAAATGAAACATATTTTATATAAAATCGATGCACTTTTGTTGTGTTAATCGCGTGCGACGAGTTGGGCTGAATCGAGCGATTAATTTCTAGGACATTTTATTTAAAAAATTGATTACACAATAAGATTATGAAAAAAAGACTACTATCGGTTGCTTTATTAATGGGTACACCATTTGTGGCAAATGCGCAAGTAGGTGTTGGTACAGCAACTCCTAACAAATCAGCAGAATTAACTGTTGTGGCTTCAAATCGTGGTATTTTAATACCAAATGTAGCTTTGACTAGTGCTACTGACAGAACAACCATCACTAATGGGAATGTTCAGAGTTTAATGGTGTATGCTACTGAGACTTCTAAAACAAAAGATATTACCCCAGGATATTACTATTGGGATATTAACAAGTGGGTACGTTTAACAGCTGATAAAGATATTGCTCAGATTGTAGTAAATAATTTTCAAGAAATATTAAACCTAGATAATAGTAAGGTAGAAAATCTAATTAAGAATATTATTAATAAGACAGAGGGGAATGTTGTCTATGAAGGTGATAAACTTTTTCATATTAATAAGGAAGGAAAGAAAGAAGAAATCAAAGATAAATTAACTTCTATAGCTTATGATGAAACTACAGGTGATTATATTTATTATAATGAAAATGCTGTAGATCGAAATGGTAAGATTATAGGAGAAGGTGTTCGTATTAAAGTTAAGCAAACTGTTATTAATAAATTTGGTGATATTATTAATAATGAGACAGTTCAACAACATATTACTAATTACTTAGACGGTACACATGTAGGCGGTAATGTTTATTATGATGGAGACAAACTAACGTATGTTACTAAAGAAGGTGAAAGAAAAGAAGTTTCTATTAATGAAGTTGTAACAGCAAATGAAAGTAAAACTGCTATTATTACTGTAGATAAGAAACAATACTATGTATCGGAAGAGTATTTAGCAGCTAATAAAGGTGTAGTTCCTACAACAGTAGATGCTACCAAATTACCAAAAGGTATTTATGCTATTGATGTAGTAGGAGGTGTAGTAAATAACTTAGAAGAGATTGTAAATAATGGACCAGTAAATGTAGATGGACGTACATTCAAAACTGTGAATGATTATATCACATATTTAACAGAGTCTAAGGGTGGATTTACGAAGATAGTTTATGATCAGAAAACAGGAGATGTTATTTTCCAAGAATGGAATGAAACAACTCAAAAGTTTGAGAATGTAGATAACTCTAAGTTTAGTACTATAGTTAAGTCTAATGAGACTATAACAACATTAGTTGATAATAAAAATGGTACTTACACTTATAAAAGTGAAAATGGGACAGAGACTATTATTGATATTCCATCAAGTGTAGTTAAACAGTTTGAAACTATCGTAAAACAACCTGTAATTGTTGATGGGCGTACTTTTAATAACGTTGATGAATATATCAAATATGTAACTGAGTCTAAAGGTGGTTTTACTAAGATCGTTTATAACAAAGAAGGTGATGTAGTATTCCAAGAATGGAATGAAACAACTCAAAAGTTTGAGAATGTAAATAACTCTAAGTTTAGTACTATCGTTAAAGGTAATGAGACTGTTACAACATTAGTAGATAATGGTAATGGAACATTATCATATACAGATGAAAAGGGAAAAACTGTTTCTTTTGATAGCAATAAAACAAAAGTTGAAGTTAAAGATGGTGTCTATACATTTAAAGATGGAGATAATAAAATAATAACTTCTATAGATACAAATGCTAAAGCATTAGGTTATGACAATAGCAAATCAGGTATAGATGCTAAAAACGTACAAGATGCCTTAGATAAATTAGCAGACAACTTATTAAAAGGAGCAGGAGTTAAGTTAGAAGATAAAAATGATGGTAAAGTAACTCTAGTAGCTGACAATGGTACTGTTTTAGGAAGCATAGATAAATCTAAATTAACAGAAGATGCAACAAACAAAGGTTTATTCACATTTACAAGAAATGATGGAACTGATGTTGTTTTTGATGTAAATAAAGTGAACGTATCAGAGTCTAAAGACGCAGATGGAAATATATTAGGATATGAGTTTAAAGACTCAAAAGGAGTTGTAATTACAACGGTAAAAACAGCTGCGACTAATAACTATTATGACAATAGTAAATCTGGTATTGATGCTAAAAACGTACAAGATGCCTTAGATAAGATAACAAATACTATTGCTACAACAAAAGGAGATTTATCAGTAGCAGGAGGATTAGAGTTCACTGGTACAACAGATGGAACAGCTAAATTATTAGCTGATGCAGGAATTCAGATTGCTGATGGTGGAGTTACAGAAGATAAGATTGGTGCTGGTGCAGTAACAACAGATAAAATCGGAGATAAAGCGGTTACTTCAGATAAATTAGATGGAGGTACAGGAGCTGAAGGACGTGTAGGTGTAGCAGGAGCTGATGGAACCATCACATATAAAACGTTAGACGAAGTAGTAAAAACAAACGAAACAGTAACAAAATTAGTTAAAAATGCAAACGGAACGTTTACGTACTACAGCGAGAAAGAGATTGATGCAAACGGTCAACCGAAATCGGGAGCAACAGGAGTAACAATTGATCCAAAAGAAGTATCAGTTGCTTTAAATCCAGCTACTAATGTATATGAGTTTAAGAATTCAAAAGGAGATGTAATTGGAGAAATTGACGCAAATGCAAATGCAATTACTTATAATGATAACTCAACTCAATTAGGTGTTACAAATGTACAAGGAGCGATTGAGAAGTTGTTAGAAAAAATTACAACGGTTGAGGGAACTAAAGGTTCATTAACGTCAGCTACTATTTATGTAGACGGTGGAGCAGATGCTTTATTAAAAGACGCAAAACTAGATCTTAAAGGAGGTTCTGCAGATGGACAGGTACTAGTTACGGTTACGAAAGATGTTGTTATCGGAAAAGATACAAACGGTGATGACATTACAGAATCTCGCAAAGTAACAGAGTGGCAAGATCCAAAAGATGTAGTTGCTGCGACCGTAACAGCTAAAAATGGTATCACAGTAGTGAATGACACAGATGGAAATAGTGAGTTTAGATTAGGAGGAAGTTTAGATGCAGCGACAACAATCATAACAAATGCTACAAATACATTAGCGATTGCAGGATTGGATAAAGTAACAACAAATCCAACAGCAAATAACTTAGTGATTGCAGATCCGACAGGTGTATTAAAACAAACTTCGGCTAAAAATATGATCGAAGATGTGATTACAAAAGGTGATTTAGAGGCTAAGAAGCTAAAAGGGGTGGGTATTACAGTTACAGCTGGTGAAGATGCTGGAACAACATCAGTAGTAGCTAGCTCTTTATTAAAAGACGTGACTTTAGGTATTGCAGATAAAGCGGTAACAGCTGGTAAATTAAATGCTGGTTCAAGTACATTAGAGGCTCCACGTGTTGGAATTGCTGATAAAGATGGAAATGTAACCTACCAAGATTTACAGACGCAAGTTCAAGCAAAACAAAAAACAGTGGTGTTAGAAAATGGTACCAATACAACCGTTTCTAGCCGTGTTGAGGCAGATAAACCAAATGAGACTATTTGGAAAGTTAATGTTGCAAATGCTGTTAAAACGGTAGCTGTAGCAACAACTTTAGTAGCAGAAGATGCTGTTCTTTTAGTAGATGCTAGTAAAGCAACATCAGATATTGTTGTGACACTTCCAGCTGCAGACGCAAATAACAAAGGAAAAAAATACACTATTAAAAAACTAGACACGAACGAAGACGGTTATGTAGTTGTTGCAGGGAACGTTGCAGGGTTAAATGGTAAAAAGCTAGAAACAGGCTTACCATACTCTGGATGGGATCTAGTATCAGATGGTACACAATGGCAAATCGTTAACAAATTTTAATCACCTTACTTAATTAGAAATCAAAATGAAAAAATTAATATTATCAGCAGCAGTAGCATTCACAGTATTAGCAACTTCAAATATATACGCTCAACAAGGATTCGGAACTAATACACCAGATAGATCATCTGCTGTAGATATTGTTTCTAGCAAAAGAGGTTTATTGATTCCTAGAATTGATTTAACAAAAACAACAGAAGCAGGACCTGTAGCTAAACCAGAAAATGCTTTGTTTGTGTACAATAAAGCAACAGCTAATGATGTAACTCCAGGTTTCTATTACTGGGAGGCTGCAAATGTTGCAAATGCAAAAGAACAAGGATTAGGTAGATGGGTGCGTTTCGTATCGTCTAACTCAGGAAACGCAGTAACAGTTTCACCAGGAACTAATGTAATAATTGATAAAACTATTACGGGACATGATACTGACTATAAAGTTAGTGTAAAAGGGGGAACAGCTCCTAATCAAGTATTGGTTACTAAATTAGGTGATAATAATACTTATGTTTCAGAATGGGTTAATCCTGAAGAATTTTTAAAAGATGTTGTAACTGGTGTAAATGGTGTTACAACTGAAGTGGTAACAGATGATAAAGGTAAAACAAAGACGACTGTTGGATTAGGTGGAGCTTTAGGTAAAGCTACTACAATTACTACAGATGCTACACATACCTTGGCAATTGAAGGTTTAACTAAAGTTGAGAAAAAAGATCTAACTGGAAATAATATTGTTATTGCAGATGGTAATGGTGTGTTAAAAGAAACATCTGCTAAAAATTTAATAGAAGATGCAATTGAGAAAGGTACAGATGACACAAATTCTTTAAAAGCTAAAACTTTAAAAGGAGAAGGTATTACTGTAACGGCTACTGGGGCAACTACTATTACTTATAATGTCGCTAATTCTTTATTAAAAGACGTGACTTTAGGAATTGCTGATGGAGCTGTAAAAAACAGTAAAATTGAGGCAGGAGCAGTAACAGCGGATAAGATGACTGCTAAAGATTCTGATACAGAAGCTAATGCACCTGAAGGTACAGTACCTGTGGCAGGAAAAGATGGTAAAGTAACCTATCAGAAGATATCAACTGCTATTGGTCAAGATTTAACAACAGATGGGAAAATTGTTATTGGAGATAATAAAGCTTCTAAATTAGAAAATTCAGTTTTAGTAGCTACTAATTTAAGTATTAAAGAAGGAAGTATTGGTACAACAGAGCTTACAAATGGAGCAGTAACAGCAGAAAAATTAGATGCTGGTAAGACAACAGAAACTACACCAAGGGTTGGAGTTGCAGATAACTCTGGAAATGTTATATACAAAGAATTATCTGGAGCTAATTTAAACGGGAAAGCATTAAAATCTACATCAATTGTTGTAACAGGTGGAGCAAAAGCTTTGTTAGATGAGACATCAATAGAAATAAAAGGAGGAGAGGAAGTAGGTCAAATATTTGTTACTAAAAAAGAAGGTGACAAATTTGTAACGGAATGGGTTGATGCTTCTACTTTAGGAAACACAGTAACTGCATCTAACGGTTTAACTAAAGATGGTAATGATATTCAATTAGGTGGTAAAATAGATAAAGGAACAACGCTTGCAATTGCTCCAGGAACATCAAATCCTGATGGGACAGTAACTGGAGGTGGTTCTTTAGCAATCACTGGTTTAAATACGGCAGATCCAAAAAAAGGAAATAAAACAGTAGTGGTTCAAGCAAACGGACAATTAGCAACAATTGACACAGCTGCTGGAAATGTTACAATCAACCAAGGTGGTGATGTAAATATTAGTGATAATTCAGTAGTAAATAACTACCATCCTTCAATGAGTGAGATTGTTATCGAGGTGACATTAAAAGATACCGATACAAACTTAAACTTACCAGCTGTTAACGGTACAGAAGGACAAACAATTAGTGTGAAAATCGTAAATACTGATGAATCCCACAAGGGTTACTTAAATATCAAATCTGGGACTAATGTATTAGCGTATGGAGCTATGCCATTCCAAGGATGGATTATCAAGTCTAATGGTTCGAAATGGATCGTAGTTGGACGTAACTAATAAAAAAAATAGAATACAAAGATGAAAAAGACATATATAGGATTTGCCGGACTTAGTTTATTACTTTTATTAGGAACACAAACAGTTCAAGCACAACAAGGTTTCGGTACAGATAAACCAGCAAAATCAGCAGCAGTAGATATACAATCCTCAAAAAGAGGATTGTTGATACCACGTGTGGATTTAGTTGAAACAACAAATGGTATAACACCAATTAATGCTCCTGAAAAATCATTAATGGTATACAACCAAGCAACGACTACTAAAGATTCAGCTACAGATGTTACTCCAGGATACTACTATTGGGATGGAGGAAAATGGGTGCGTTTTGCTCAGCAAGGTGATATTACAGCTATTAATTTAGGGGGTGATGTAACAGGACCAACTAACGCTACTGTGATAAACGCTATTCAAGGTGTACCAGTAGATGCAAAAAATCCAACAGCTAATCAAGTATTGACTTTTGTTCCTGGTACAGGAACTGAAAAGGGGAAGTGGGTACCAATGAGTATTACGCCTGATGTAATTACAGGTGCAAAAGGGATTACAGGGACAGGAATTACGGTTACAGGAGGAGATAAATCTACATTAACAGAGGTAACTTTAGCTATTACACCTGGTGGAGCTAATCAAGTAATGGTTACTTCTGAAGATGGTAAAACAACTACTTGGGTTAATCAAAATGATATCGTTACAAAGAATACTACTAATGTATTAAAATCAGAAGATAATACATTAACATCTACAGTAAATAATAAAGTGTCTAATGAAGTTAAATTAGTTAAATCAATTGAAAATACGATCGTAGGCAATAAATTAGTTACTACAGTTAATGGTGTATCAGCTGATGGTTTAGATTTAACACCAGCTATTCAAGCAGGACAAAAAACTTCTTCTGTAGTGAATGGTTCTGATAAAGTTACTGTTGTAACAACAGGAGCCGGTACAAAAGATAAAAATACAGAATATACTGTTGATGTAGTAGAAGCTAATATCAAATTAGAAAAATTAGGAGGTGAATTACCAGTTTATAAGTTAGTAAAAGGTAATGATGGACAGGTATTAATCACTAAAGATGGAATTAGTACTTGGGTAGATCAATCAGATATAGTACCTACAACTACAAATACTTTAACTAAAAAAACTACAGGTGAAGGTAGTGAGATAAAAATAGATAATAACACTATTGTTTCTACAGTGAATGGAAAGGAAGCTGAAGTTAAAGTAATTGATAATGTTACAAATACAGTTAATGGAACAACAATTGTTACTTCTGTTAATGGTGTGGATTCAGGTTCAGTTGATTTAACACCAGCTATCCAAGCAGGACAAAAAACGGTAGAAGTTATTAATGGTACAAACACTACAGTGACTAAGACTCCTGCTGCAGGCGATGCAAAACATACTACTTATGCTGTAAATGTTTCTAATGATGCTATTCAAGCAGCACAGAAAACAACATCTGTTGTAGGTAAAGACAATAAAGTATCTGTAATAACTTCAGGAATTGGTACAACTGGAAATAATACAGAATATACGGTAGGAGTAGAACAAGAAAATCTTGATTTGTCTTTAATTGGAGGTACTTTAAAGACTACTCAAATTGCTCAAGGAAAAGAGGGAGAGGTATTGACGACTATTGAAGAAGAGGGGAGTACAACAGTAAAGTGGAAAAAAGTATCTCCTCAGTTCTTCTATATGCCAGCAGTTATTTTTGATACGAAGTCAAAAGGAACTGGTTTAGTAAGAGATTTATATAAAGAATATGTTGATCAGTTTACTGGAGGAAAAATAGGAACAGGAAATGATGCGTATCCTATTGCTCATGGCGCTGGTGGATATACGATGCCTTATACAGGAGGAATAGTGGGGAGTGCTGGTGCTCCAGCTGATATAGATGTGTTTGCTAGAGGAGAGCTTTATTACTATGTGACTTATTATGACACCAAAGTATTTACTAATTTGAGTATAGATAAAGATGGTAAGCTTACTTATGACATCATTGGTACTGCAACACCTGCATCTTATATGAATATCGTTTTTGTAATCAAGTAACGATCATAGTATAGTTATTTTAAAACACAAGGGTTTAAAATAAAAAATGAATTATAATTACGAATACAGCAATGATATATACAATTATAAATAAAATAACATCAAAAGTTTTACTTACTCTAGTTTTAGTGCTAGGAGTAAGTACAACGATGTTGGCAGATGGTTCTAAAGATTTATATCCAAGTGGAGTAAGCGGACACCGTGCAATGCTATTAGGTAAAGGATATACATCACCAGAGGCTATACCATTTCCTAATGCTGGAGCTCATTACGTTTATGCTAGGGTAGGAGAAATTATCACTATGGCATCTTCAGCTCAGGGAACAGATAGTAAAGACCGTCGGGGAAACTATAATGATAAAAATGGTGGAATTACTTTGTATAATCCTTCTGGTAATATAGTTATTGATAATAATCAAATACAGGGACAAATCCTAAATCGTTCAGCTGAGATAGCAGGGCCTAGGTTATCAGCTAGTAGTCAAGGTGGATATACTCCTATTTATTATACTGTTCCAAAAGGAGGTGAGGGTCTTTATAGAGTTGAATTTACATCTAGAAGTAGTACAGGTAATGGTCCTGTATTACAGGCAGATAATTCATGGACACAAGGGAATGATGCTGCTATTAGGGCTTGGGATGTATCAGTTATTAATGAAAAAAACACAGAGTTTATTCCTGGTAGAGTTTATACAACAAATTTAAATTTTTCTAACGGAAACTTCAATGGAGAATATGCAGATGTTTCTTTTCAAGGGAGGTTTTTTATTCGTACTAATGATGGATTTACTTATCGCGTAAAACATAATGGAACTTCAGGGATTGTTTGGGCTTTCTTTGTTAATAATAAAGGGTTTGTTGACAAAGCTACTGGAAATGCATTGTACAAAAGTATGAACAGTGAGGCTAGTGGAGTGAGAGATCAAATTCATAATCCTAATTCACCGGATAATGCATCTAACATAACCCATAAAATCTACTATACTTTGCCAGCTGAAGATATGCCTAATAAGGCAAAAGTTGCTATTAATAGTTCATCTTATGGTTTGACGACTTGGTTGAATCCAAGGGTTGAAGAACCTGAAGTTGAGAATGTAAAGGTCATAGGAGCGGAAGGAACACCTGGTATTTTTGGTCATAAGGGAGGATATATCGAATTTGATGCGCCAGTTGCAGGACAACAATATACTATTGAAATTGTAGTAAATGGCACTGTTTTTAAAGCTTTAGAAGGTAGTACTACAGAAGGTCATAATAAGGTGTACTGGAATGGTATAGGCGCAAATGGAACACGTTTACAAGGAACAGTTCCTGTAGATTTAAAAATCCAGTTACAAGGTGCTGAAGTACATTTTCCTTTCTTTGATATGGAATACAACATAGGAGGAATTATCATTGAGTTGTTAAATTACAATAATTTAAATGGACCTGTTATCTCTGATATAGTATTTTGGGATGATAGTGATATTACAGAAGGTTTTTGGTCAAAAGATCTTTGGAATCGTGATGTATGGAATGGCTATACAGTAGGAGATAAAGTTAATCCTATAAAAAACACACATTTAATTCTAGGGAATAAAGGAATTAGTAGTAATATTAATGGACATAAGTGGGGAGCAAATGGTACAGGGGCTATTGGTACATTTGGAGATAAAAAATCCATGGATACTTGGATGTTTAGAATTGGAAATAAAAAAGAAGTTCCTACAGAAGTTATTATTAAAAATGCTGATTTATATACAACTTTAACATATAAAGTAGAAGGTCAAATCGGAAAAGGAAGCGGAAACAAAGGTAACAATATTGAATATACAATTGTAGCAGGAAATAAGGGTCCTTCTGATATTATAGCAGATATTCCTAATGGTATTCACGGTGCACCATTTAGTTTTACGGTTCCTCCTGGAGTAGATGTAACAAATCCAGGAAGTGTACAAGCAACGTTTTCTTGTACAAATGGAACAGCTAAAGAATCAATCGCTTTAACTTATGATGCAGTAACACGTACTTTTCGTTCAGAATTACAAATTCCAAATGGATGTACGGTTACCTATAAAATAACTGGGAAATTAAATGGAATGACAGGATCAATGATTGCAGAATCTACAATCATGAGACCAGCCGATGTTTCTGATCCAGATGCAACGAATGGAGATCCTAATGTGAGACCAACAAATCCTCATTATGAGTGTTACAATAATGATTCTACTAATTTACCTGGAGGAAGTGGGGCGATTGGATGTAATAACATTCAAGAAGCTGTATTTATGGCTTTGGGAGAATGTGTAGATAAGATATTGTATTTTGAAGATTTCGATCGAGGATATTGGAATGTAAATTCTGGAAGAACGGATTGGAATCAACGAGCATCTATTAGTATAGGTGATCATGGAGAGATATTGAGAAATACGGATGGTTCGATAAGAAGAGATGGTCCTATGGGAGGAGCGACAGCATCTTATCTTTTTGCACTAGGTGTTAATGATAGTCGTTATGCAGCTGCAAACAGATATCCTCATAGCGAGACTATATCTGTAGCACGTATCAAAAATGGATATTACTCTGTAAATCCTCCAGGATATGTACAAATGGGAATTCCAGCAACAGATTCATGGAGTGAAGGAATCTGGATGGAAAATGCACCAAGTAATGATCCTAATATTGCAAACAGTAATTTTGATTGGACTCCAGCTTGGGATAATGCTAAGGCAATAAGAGATATGTCTGGAGCAGTAAATGGTTCTGCGTTCTTAGTAAGAGGAGCTGCTTCAGCAGCGCAAAGCATTAAACCGTTTTATGAGTTTGAATTAGCAGAAAAAATAGAAAAAGATAGGGTATATACACTAGACCTTTATTCTTATGTGACCTACCATGATAAAGATTATATGATCATGGATGTGTTAGATAAAGAGACAGATCATATCTATGCATCAGTTCCATTGAAGTATGGAGGAGTAGGATTGCCAGAGGGTGCTAAACCAGAGGGGTTTAGTCTGGGATGGGTACCATTGACAGCTAGTTTTACATTTGCGGAAGCTGCATGTGATGATGTACTAAATAAAAATGTGAAGATTGCTATTCGTGGTAGTCAAGACAGAGCTTTAGAGACTGGAAAAGGTTTTGGACATACACTGATAGATAATATCACGTTCTCTAAGCGTATTCAAGATCCAAGATGTGGAATTCATGTTTCTAATATTACTTGTGCAGATGAGTGCTATCAAGATATTATTGGTAAAGGGTTTGGATGGGGATATTTTGCTGGAGAACTGGATGGTAAGAAGGTGGTAGATGAAAGCTTTACACAGCCAGGTACTGACGGTGGTTTTGTTTTGGATATCTATGAGTTAGATAATTCATTTAATATGATTATAAATGGCGTATCATTACATACAGAAGAGTTAGAATTTCAAGGTTCAGATGGATTAATACAAAATGTGCGTTTTAAAGATGGTGGTGTTTGGGGAAATGGAATTATTAAAAATATTTGGGAGTTTCATCAAAATGGCGATTTCGATTTAAATGATCGATTTAATAATCCTGTTCCGACGATTCGTGTAGTAATTGATAAATGGGGTAATGTAAAGTTGTATGGGAAACGTACAGAAGGTAGTTCTCTAGAAGAATTAGAGGTATTTAATAAAATAACTAAGGAAACAGTTCAATTATCTTCTGTAGCATGGAATAAATCTTCTGATTTTTCTGCAAATAAGATTAGAGTAACTCAAAATGTAGTAAATGTCACTAGGATGTATGGTTTTGGTTATGGTCAACAACAAAAAGAATGTGAAACGTGTACAATAGAGAAAGAAGGGATTTTTAAAGATGAAAATCAGAATAGTTTTGCAGAGGAAGGGGAGACAATCCTGTATACTTTTGACGTAAAGAATGCTGGTGATATGGATATTTATGATATAGAGATTGTTGATCCTTTGTTTGGTTTTACTATTAAATTGGATGAAAAAACACATTTACCAATACGAAAAGATGTTTCTTTTAAAGGAGATAAAAATGGGGATGGAGTTTTAAATAGAAATGAAACTTGGACGTTTACAGTTTCTTACCAAGTAACACAAAATGATATTTATATAAATCAAGGGGTTTATAATCGTGCAACAGTTACAGGAGTTGGTAAATTACCTAAATCAGAGCGTGAAATAAAAGAAGAGTCAACTGACCCTACTCCTTATAAATCAGGAGATAAAGGATGGGATCCAGAAAGACCTTTCCATACGTATGTACCTTTAGAAGGGAGTGGATTGTTAATCACAAATCCGATGATTTATCAAAAAATGAAATAATAAAATCTACTTTGCTAATGCTAGCACTAGCAAAGTATTTAAAAACTGCAAATTATGCAATCAAGAAATATAAATCATTTTGCTTTAGTAGGGCTTTTACTACCAATCACAACATTAGCACAAGTTGCAAGTCAAGATAAGGTAATGGTCAACCAAGGAACTATATCAGTTGCAGAGGGTGGACTATTATCTACAATTTATGACTTTGACAATGGCGATAGTGGAGTTGTTAAGAATGATGGTACGGTTTATTACTACAGCAACTTTAACAATGATAATCTTTATTATCACAGTAAAGGAGCTAAGGAATCTACCGCTATTTTCACTCGTTATGAAGAGAAAGGAAAGCAGTTAATTTCAGGAAGTAAACCTTCAGAGTTTTACCATGTTATTTTAGACAATGAAAAAGACGAAGTAGCATTTGACTTGAAGAACGAGTTAAACGTATTGGGTTCGGTTGATTTTAAAGATGGAATTGTCAAGGTAGATTCACTATCAGGGATGCTTACTTTTCACAAGGGAGCACAGGCTATAAATCCAACAGATCGCAGTCATGCAGAAGGCTTTGTAGAAAAGATAGGAAATGAGGAGTTTCAATATCCTAAAGGAGATAAAGGACTTTACCGATATGCTCGTATCTCAGCTCCAGAGAGTGAAAAAGATATTTATCTAGGTAAATACAATTTAGAAGATAAGAACTTTTTTAGAGCAAGAAATGCAAAGAGTGGTGTGATTAATCTTTTAGATGAGAATGAATATTGGACAGTAGAAAAAGGGAATGACAATAGTAAAGGTGATATTCTACTTACTCTTAGTTGGCATGAGCTAACTACGCCAAAGGCACTACTAGCTAATCCTGCAGAAGAACTTCACATTGTACGCTGGGATGCTAAACAGCAATTATGGGTAGATGAAGGAGGAGTAGTTGATGTAAATGCAAAAGAAATCACCACAGCTACAAGTGTAAAAGGCTATGGTTTTTTCACGTTAGCTACTGTTAAAACAGACTGGATTTTAGATGGAGATGTTGTTATTTACAACTTAGTTACTCCAGATGGAGATGGCAAGAATGATTACTTTATCATTGATAATATCCAACGTTTTCCAAACAATAGTGTAGAGATTTATAACCGTTGGGGAGTTAGAGTTTTTGAGACTACTAACTATGACAGTCGAGGAAATGTATTTAGAGGTTTCTCAGACGGAAGAGTAACAGTAAATAAAAATGAGAAATTGCCAACAGGTACATATTATTATATCGTGACCTATGAATACAAAGGCAAAGAAGGAAGTCGCATGATTAAGAAATCAGGTTATTTACACCTAGAGTCAAATTAATTAAATCTAGCAGATGAGAATCAGTAAAACAATAAAACTATTTGGAATCAGCCTATTTGCTATAGGCTGCTTTCAAAGTATGCAAGCTCAACAAGACCCACAGTACACTCAGTATATGTACAATACCAACCAAGTAAATCCCGCTTACGCAGGAAGTAGGGGTACGATGACTGTATTTGGATTGTACCGTACACAGTGGGTTGGACTTGATGGAGCACCCAAAACAGCTAATTTATCAGTTTCAAGTCCGATAGGTGAATCAGGACTAGGATTAGGGGTAAACTTTACCAATGATAGATTAGGAGCGATGGATGAAAACAATATCTCTATTGATCTATCCTATGCTATTGATTTGAATTATGAATACAAATTGGCTTTTGGATTAAAAGGAACAGCTAATTTGTTAAATGTAGATTATACAAAATTACATATCCACAATACAACTGATCCGGTATCTCAAGAGAATATCGATAATAAGTTTACTCCAAATGTGGGAGCAGGTATTTATTTATATTCAGATAAGGCGTATTTAGGATTCTCAGTACCTAACTTTTTAACTACAACTCGCTACGATGATAATGATTTAACTACGATGCGTCAGAAACTAAATTATTATTTAATCGGGGGATATGTTTTTGACTTTAGTGACAATGTGAAATTCAAACCAGCCTTTTTGGCAAAGGCAATTGAAGGAGCTCCATTACAAGTAGATTTAACTGCCAACTTTTTACTAGCAGAGAAAGTAACAGTGGGAGCCGCATACCGTTGGGATGCAGCAGTGAGCGCGTTGGCGGGATTTCAAGTAAACGATAATTTATTTATCGGATATACCTATGATTTTGAAACGACTAATCTTCGTCGTTACAATTCAGGATCACATGAAATCTTTTTGCGCTTTGAATTGTTTAACCGCAGTGGAAGAATTAACGCACCGCGTTTCTTCTAAAAAACAAAAGGTATGATAAAACAGGTAAAGAAAATAGGGTTTTTCTCAGCTCTGCTATTAGCAGGAGTCTTTAGCGGGCAAGCACAAGGAGTGGCAGAGAAGAAAGCTAATAAAGAATACGACAAATATGCTTACGTAGATGCTATTAAGATCTATGAGCGCATTGCAAATAAAGGGTATAAGAATGCAGACATGCTGCAAAAACTAGCTGATGCTTATTACTTTAATGGGAAACTAATAGAGGCGAATAAGTGGTATGCTGAATTATTTGAAGGAGAGTATGATGATAAAGGTCAAGAGCCAATTAGTTCATAATACTATTATCGCTATGCTCAAACGCTAAAAGCTACAGAGCAGTACGACAAGTCTAATCAAATCATGCAAGAGTTTGTTGCCTTGGAGAAAGACGATTCTAGAGCTCAATTATTTGAATCCAACAAAGAGTATTTAAAGAAGATAGAGAATCAGTATGAGCGCTATGAGTTAAAACCTATAAGTATCAATACAGAGTATTCAGACTATGGGGCTACGCTTTTAGGGAATCACTTGATCTTTACATCAGCAAGAGCTACAGAGAATGTTTCTTCAAGTAAGATACACGAGTGGACCAATGAGAGTTTCACTAGTTTATATAGCTCTGAGATCACTAAAGAAAGCGGTTTTTCAGAACCAGTACTATTTGCCAAGGAGTTAAACTCAAAGGTAAATGATGCAACAGCAGTCTTTACAAGTGATGGTAAGACGATGTATTTTACTCGAAACAATTCAAAGAACAGTGGTAGAAGAAAGAACAATAAAGACAAATCATCACTACTGAAAATATACAAAGCGACAAAGCAAGAGGATGGGTTGTGGGGACAGGTATTGGAGCTTCCGTTTAATTCGGACAACTTTAATACAGCCCATCCAGCTTTATCACCAGATGACAAGTGGCTTTATTTTGCATCAGATAGAAAAGGAACTTTAGGACAGTCAGACATCTTTAGAGTTGCTATTTATGAAAATGGAGAATACGGAAAACCAGAGAATTTAGGAGATAAGATCAATACATCAGGTAGAGAGACTTTTCCTTTTATCTCTAAGGATAACTTCTTGTTCTTCTCATCAGATGGTCACCCAGGACTTGGTGGTTTAGATGTATTTGTAGCTAAGATAAATGTAGATGGTACTTTAGGTAAACCTTCTAATATAGGAAGTCCTATCAATAGTAGCATGGATGACTTTAGTTTTTACATAGAACCAAAAGCAGGTAAAGGATTTGTGAGCTCTAATAGAGCCGATGGACGAGGAGGAGATGATATCTATTTCTTTAGTGAGAAACCTTGTCAGCAAGCCTTAGAGGGAATTGTATATGATAAGAATACCCAAGAAATCTTAGCTCAAGCGATGGTTGTAATCTCTGATGCTTTATATGAAAAGTCAGATACGTTATACACCGATGATAAGGGATATTACAAGAGTGATTTCTTAAACTGTGGAGAGAAATACAGAATCAAGGCAGAGAAAGAAAGTTATAATACGGTAGAGGTTGTCTTTACTGTCAGCCGTGAGCCAGGATTCAAAACAGTTAATATTGGACTTGAGAAAACACATGAGCCAATTGGCTTAGAAGATGACTTATTTAAGAAACTGAAACTACAACCAATCTATTTTGACTTTGATAAGTCGAATATACGTCCAGATGCTCAGATAGAATTGATGAAAGTAGTGGAGGTAATGAAAGAATATCCAACAATGAAGATTGATGTTCGTTCGCATACTGATAGTCGAGGAAATGATGCATACAATATGAAGCTTTCAGATCGACGTGTGAAATCAACGATGAAATGGATGATCGAGCAGGGTATTGACAAAGAAAGACTTACAGGACGCGGTTATGGTGAGAGCCAATTGCTTAACAAGTGTAGTAATGGAGTACCATGTACAATTGAAGAGCATCAGCTAAACCGTCGTAGTGAGTTTATAGTGAAAGAACTTTAATTTAAAGTTAATATATAGCAGCAGTACTTTGCTATAGAAACAACAAAACAATTTTTTTTTCGACCATCCTTGCTGTAGGATATAAAACTAACAGTACTTAGCCAGAAAAGGGGTGTCATTTGACATCCCTTTTTGTTTTTAGACTTATGGGAAAGAGTAATGGGGAATTAACTTTAAGGAAAAACTAATTGTAGTAAGACTATAATTAGTAAAAAAAAGGAACTCATAAGTAAGTAGATATTCTCTCTTTTTAAATTCCATTGAACCGGTTCTCTATTTCTATAACGTAGGTTACCGATTTCCAGAAGTCCGTTTCCAGTTTCTCAGCGAATGATTAATATAGTAGAAGTAATTGTTATTTTGACAATAGAGCAAAGCGTTCATCAAACGTATTTTGAGATTTTTTTGTAAAGCGAATAAATGATATTAATGCAAAATATTATCTAAATACAAATATGGTGGAAGAAGAAAATAAGAAATTTTATAATGCTCTTAAGCGTGCCTATTTTGTAAAGATTGCTGATAATTTTGACAGCCTTTGGAAGAGTTTAAAGTAGTGTCTTTTGCCAAATAATCTAACTAGTCTTGTAATTGGTCATCATTATTACTTTTATTAAGAGTGAAGATTGATCTACTGTGATGATAGATATTTATGATTTATAGAGTATTTATGTACTAGGTGAGTTTTTGTATTTTTATTTGTATAAGAACTAGATGATTATAAAAATTCTTTAGGTTCACTATTTACTAGTAATAATGGTATCGAAATCCATAAGAAATAGTCTAATTTTGTAGCAAATAAGAAAATAATGAAACAGGGCAAATCAACACAGAAGAAATTACACGAACGCAACAAACATAATCAACTTTACAATTTTGATAAGCTGAAAAATGTTGTGCCTGAATTGGAGGCTTATATCATTAAGAATCCATCAGGAGTAGATACAATTGATTTTGCAAAACCTGAAGCAGTAGTGCTGTTGAACAAGGCTATCTTAATGAAGGATTACAAGCTTACGTTTTGGGAAATGCCTAAGACGAATCTATGTCCTCCTATACCAGGTCGTGCAGATTATATACATTATATCGCAGATCTATTAGCAGAAGGAAATAATGGTAAGATCCCAACAGGAAAACAAATAAAAATACTTGATTTAGGAATAGGAGCTAATGTGATTTATCCCATTATAGGTGTAGCTGAGTATGGATGGACATTTGTAGGGTCTGAGGTAGATGTAGTGTCTATTAAAACTGCTAGTCATATCATAGATAATAATCCCCACCTAAAGAATAATGTGATAATTCGCCAGCAGACAAGTAAAAGAAATATTCTTAAAAATATAATAGGAGAGAGAGAATACTTTGATGTAGTAATTTGTAATCCACCATTTTTTAAATCTAGGGAAGAAGTATTAGCTAAAACAACACAGAAGTTAAAGAATTTAGGAAAAGAGATTATAGGAAAGCCTATACAGAACTTTAGTGGACAGAATAATGAACTATGGTGTGAAGGCGGAGAAAAAGCTTTTATTACAAATTATATCTATGAGAGCAAACACTTTAAAAGACAGGCAGTTTGGTTTACCACTTTAGTTTCTAATAAAGAACATCTAAAACCTTTACAAGCTTTACTTAAACGTTCTGAAACTGCAGAAGTACGAGTGATTACTATGGAACAAGGTAATAAGGTAAGTAGAATATTGGCTTGGAGATTTTAATAGATTTTTCTCAATAGCCTTATTATTTAACGAAAGAGTTAATTCCTCAGAATATAGAAAGTATGAAAATATAATTGCAAACAGCTCCTTGTTAGGAGCTTTTTGCAATTATAGCCATATTGAATAGATAAGTATAAAAGCACACAATATCAATACCCATAGAGGAGATAATTGTGCTAAGGTGATACTATTATGTTGTGAAGAATAGAGGTAATTCTTAGCAAACTTTAAGTATTGTGAGTAGTTTGACGATGTATTTGAAGGGGAGCTAGAAAAAGTTAAAAAATGAATAGGAGAAAATATGGTTTGTATCATTGAATATTTTGAAACAATAATTCTCCATTTAGTTAGCTACTTTATAATACCACTTATAATAGTGAATTTAAAAAATTGTATCTTTGTACTGTTAATCAGTGTTATAACTGATGTTTTTTTATAAAATTACGCAAATCAAAGTGTAATTCACCTCGCTAAAACACTGTAAAAAAGAAAATATTATTTTCTTTTTTACAGTGTTTTTTTTGGATTCTAATTTGCGTTTAATCCCAGTGTAGTTCAGGGATGGTTGCACTCTTGTTCGGGAACACCCCCGTTTCTGCAATGCTTTCTCGAACGATTCTCGAACCGTACCCGAACAAACTCCCTAGTTGACCTTTGATATTGCTCTTTAAGCCTTGTTTTTACTGGGTTTGTAGCGTTTTGTGGTATTGTTCAAAAGGTAAGTAAGGACAATTTTAGGTAATTATTTCCCTTATCAGTAAATAGTTATAATGACTTTTTGTAGTGATGAGTTATATCTGGAAAGAGCGAATAAAAAAGTTATAATATTCAAATATGAGTTTAGGCTTAATGGTTTTATGTATTATGAGGTAAAAATACAGTAAGAGAGATTCTACTGATTTCAGATTACTTAGATTAAGCAAAATTCAGTTATAACTGTAACTATCGTAGTTAATTATGTCATATAGGTTACGAGTAGTTATAAACAAAAAGAACCGTAAATGATATCATTTACGGTTCTCTTATTAAGTCGGGGTGGCAGGATTCGAACCTGCGACCTCCTGGTCCCAAACCAGGCGCGATGACCGGGCTACGCTACACCCCGCTAGACTTATTTTGTCATTGCGAGTGCAAAGGTAGAATATTTTTTTTTCTCTGGCAAGAAAAAAATAAAATAAATTATAATTATTTCACTATTGGTAAATTCTGTAGCTTCTTATTTTTATATGCTGATAAAAAAAGTATTTTTGTTTTGTAATAATAAATTAATGGAATATGTCTGATATAGAAAGAGTAAAGTGCCTGATTATTGGTTCAGGTCCTGCTGGATACACAGCTGCAATTTATGCAGCGAGAGCAAATATGAATCCTGTTTTGTATCAGGGAATGCAACCTGGTGGGCAGTTAACTACTACGAATGAAGTGGAAAATTTTCCAGGATATCCTGATGGAGTAACTGGACCAGAAATGATGATGCAATTGCAAGCACAAGCACAACGTTTTGGTGCTGATATTCGCGATGGTTGGGCAACTAAAGTTGACTTTAGTGAAGATGTTAAAAAGGTGTGGATTAATGATTCAATCGAAATTCATGCAGATACAGTTATTATTTCTACAGGTGCAACAGCAAAATATTTAGGATTGCCATCAGAGCAACATTATTTATCATTGGGTGGAGGAGTTTCTGCGTGTGCTGTATGTGATGGTTTTTTCTATAGAAATCAAGAGGTTGTTATAGTAGGTGCTGGAGATTCAGCTTGTGAGGAAGCACATTATTTATCACAACTATGTAAAAAGGTGACTATGCTTGTTCGCAGTGAAAAGTTTAGAGCTTCTCGTATTATGGAAGATCGAGTAAGAAATACTGCTAATATTGAAATATTATTGGATACTGTCACAGAAGAAATACTTGGTGATGGAAATGTAGTTACAGGTGTCCGAGTAAAGAATAATAAGACTGGTGAATTAACTGATATTCCTGCAACAGGATTTTTTGTAGCTATAGGACATAAACCAAATACAGATATCTTTAAAGGTTTCTTAGATATGGATGAAACAGGCTATTTAATAACAAAAGGAAAAACTAGTAAAACAAATATTGCTGGAGTATTTGCTTGTGGTGATGTACAAGATAAAGATTATCGCCAAGCAATTACTGCTGCTGGGTCAGGTTGTATTGCTGCTTTAGATGCTGAGCGTTATTTAGCTAGTAAATAATCATAAGATATAATAACGTGGATAGGCTCTTAATAATTACTTTTAAGAGCCTATTTTTTTTAGTACAATCTTTTTGTATTTTGTTAATTTTAACAAAATATTTCACTATATTTATTTTTTAATATAGTTAATAAAATATAAATGAAGACAAGATTGTTTTTTTTAATAACACTTATTGTGTTATTTTTCGTTAAGTGTCAAAGTGATGATAACGTACCTTATTCTATTCCTGATTCTAAAATTGAGAAACCAGATCCTAAGCCAGAACCAGAACCTGAGCCAGAGGAAGTTGATGTCATTATTGGAACTTGGTATATTAAAGCATTAATCTTAAATGGAATGGATTTAGGGCTTAATGAGTGTGAAGTAAAATCAACAATTACATTTTTAGATGATGGTACTTTAGAAGAAAATGAAGTTGATTACGCATGTGTTGAGCAAACAGAAGAAAGAAAAGGAAAATGGAAGAAGATAGAAGAAAATAAATATGAGATAAGGGTTGATGCTAATAGTGCTAATGCTTTTTTTAATGATGTTGTTTTTTCTGAACTAAAAGAAGAAGAGGGAAATATTATTTTAACTAATATAATTCAACATGAAGGAGAAAATGAATATCAATTAGACTTAGTACTAGGTAAATAGGTGTTTTTATTCATTTGAGTGATATGTTTAACTTGTATTTTGTAATAAAAGCTATTACTCATCTTAGTATATTCTTATATTTGTACCTCTTAAAAAATAATAATGTTAGTACTTAAGAATATATCATTTAGTTATACACAAGATAATCCTATAATAAAGGAAATTGACTTAGTTTTAGAAAAAGGAAAACATATCGCTTTGATTGGAGAAAGTGGTTGTGGCAAGAGTACTTTGCTAAAATTAATCTATGGTTTATATGATTTAGATGAGGGAGAGATTTATTGGAATGGAAAAAAAGTACTTGGTCCAGCATATAATTTAGTTCCAGGGATGGATAATATGCGTTATTTAGCGCAAGATTATGATTTAATGCCTCATACAACAGTAGCGGAGAATGTAGGAAAGTTTTTATCAAATATCTATATGGATAAAAAGAAAGAGCGCATTCACGAGCTATTAAAAATTGTTGATTTAGTAGAGTATGCTGATGTTAAAGTGAAATTCTTAAGTGGTGGACAACAACAAAGAGTAGCTTTGGCAAAAGTATTAGCACTAGAACCAGAGATACTATTACTTGATGAACCTTTTAGTCATATTGATTATTCACGAAGAAGTTCTTTGCGAAGAAACTTGTTTTCCTATTTAAAAGAGCAGGGAATAACTTGTATCGTCGCTACTCACGACAGTATTGATTCTTTAGGATTTGCTGATGAAACAGTTGTTTTGAAAGAAGGTGAGCTTATAGATGTAGGAGAAACTAGAGAAGTTTACGAATTTCCTATTAACAAGTATGTAGCATCATTATTTAGTGAAGTTAACGAATTATATATTTCTGATTTTACGGGTAATAAATTAAATGATGAGTTGATGCTAGTGTATCCACATCAATTGATGCGTTCTAATCAAAAAGGTCAATTAGAAGTAACTGTAAAGGAGAGTTTTTTTCAAGGTAATGGTTATTTAGTAAAATGTGATTATAGCGATAATCGTACAATATTTTTTGAGCACCCACTATATATTGAGCCGGAAACGGTTATAAAATTAGCTTTACGAAAATATGAGTAATATAGATGCTACTGAAACTCAGTAGCGTTTTTTATTTTCAATAAGTTTGAGTAACAATTTTAGGGTTATAGAAAAATAGTTTCTGTTTGTTCTTAAAATTTTAGGTAGTGAGATATTTTAAATAATTCACCACAATAATAAAGTAAAAAATTGCAGGTCTAGCTGGTATACTAAAATTATGAATCACGAGCGTGGTTTGTTTAAAGAAAATGCTTAATTTGCAACTTGGAATTAATTCAATAAGTAGAAAAAGATTTATAATGATAATACAACCTAGAACACGTGGTTTTATTTGCGTAACGTCTCATCCTGAGGGATGTGCTGAAAATGTTAAAAAGCAAATTGAATATGTAAAGTCTAAAGGACTAATTAATAACGGACCAAAAAAGGTGTTAGTTATTGGAGCATCTACAGGTTTTGGATTAGCTTCACGTATCTCTGCAGCTTTTGGTTCAGATGCAGCTACCATTGGAGTATTTTTTGAAAAGCCTGCGTCAGAGGGACGTCCAGGAACAGCAGGATGGTATAATTCTGCAGCATTTGAAAAAGAAGCACACCAGGCAGGATTGTATGCTAAGAGTGTAAATGGAGATGCTTTTTCTGATGAAATTAAAAAGCAAGTAATTGATTTAATTAAAGAAGATTTAGGACAAGTAGACTTAGTCGTTTATAGTTTGGCTTCGCCTAGAAGAACACATCCAAAAACAGGAGTGGCTTATTCTTCAGTTCTAAAACCTATTGGGGAACCTTTCTCAAATAAAACTGTTGATTTTCACAGTGGAGTAGTTAGTGAAATTACAATCGATCCTATTACATCACAAGAAGATATCGATAATACGATTGCTGTTATGGGTGGAGAAGATTGGAAGTTTTGGATGGAAGATTTAAAAGCTGCTGGCGTATTAGCTGATGGTGTAAAAACTGTAGCTTACTCTTATATAGGGCCAGAATTAACTTTCCCAATTTATAGAAATGGAACAATAGGTATGGCTAAAAATGACTTAGAAGCTACTGTACCTTATTTAAATAATTTATTAAAAGATATAAATGGTGTTTCATATGTATCTGTGAATAAAGCTTTAGTAACGCAATCAAGTTCTGCTATTCCTGTAGTACCTTTATATATTTCTTTATTGTATAAAGTAATGAAAGAAAAAGGTATCCATGAAGGATGTATTGAACAAATGCAACGTTTACTAGCTGAGCGTTTATATAGTGAATCAACATTATTAGATGAGGCTGGTCGTATTCGTGTTGACGATTTAGAAATGAGAGAGGATGTACAAGCTGAAGTTGCTGAATTATGGAAGCAAGTAACGACAGAAAACATTATGGAAATTTCAGATCTTGAAGGATATAAAAAAGAGTTCTTTAATTTATTTGGATTTGAATTTGATGAGATTGATTATAATGCTGACACAAACGAATTAGTAGGTGTAGAAAGTATTAAATAATATCTATAGATGATAATAAAAAAGGGTAACATCAAGTGATGTTACCCTTTTTTTGTTGTATTTGCTTACGTTATTTAAGAAAGATGATCTTCTTTAATTAGACTAAGGATGTGTCTTATCTTATCTTCTAAATCTTTTGTATAATCTATTAAATTTTGCTTTGAATTAAAACTTATAGTTTGATCTTCGAGTTGTTCTAATATAGGTATTACTGTTTCAATCTCTAGTTGTCTAAACATAGGTAGCATTTTATGTGCAATATTTCCCAGTGTATTTAGATCAAATTCTTCGACCGCATAGTTTATATCTAATAAGTTTTCGTTTGTACTTTCTAAAAATATTACTAAGATATTATTTAGTGCTTCTTTATCGTCACCTGTAAATTGTTTTAATGTTTCTGTATTGTATGATTTTTTCATTGTCGTTATCTTTTCATCAACGACTTCGCTAACATCTACTTTATGTTTTTTAAAACGCTGATCAGGATATAATAATTGACCAATCTGAATTAATAATTCATTTAACTCTAAAGGTTTAGGATGCGAAGATGTGAAGCCAGTTTTTACAAAATCTTCTTGAGATAAATCTCTTTTACCTGATAATGCTATGATAGGTATAGCGTTATAGATTACTTTGCTCCTAATTTGGCTTAATAATTCAAAACCATCTAATTTAGGCATTTGAATATCCGATAATATTATATCTACTTTATTATTGTGTAGGATATCTAATACCTCTGTAGAATCATTGATTAAAATTACTTTTTTAAAAATAGGAGATAATATCTCTTCCATTAATTGAAGTTGAATTTTATCATCATCTACGATTAAGATAGTGTTTTCTTTAAAAATTTCGAATTGTTTTTGATACTCAGCTTTAGATGTAAATTCATCAGTGCTATCACTTTCAATAATAGGAAGAGTAATGGTAAAAATAGATCCTTCACCTAAAGTACTCTCGGCTGTAATAGTACCACCTAATAACTCTATTAACCTCTTCGAGATATTTAAGCCAAGTCCAGTACCTCCAAATTTCTTTTCGATTCCTTCATGAGCCTGTTTGAATTCTTTAAAAATGTTATTTATGTCATTTTTATCTATCCCTATACCAGTATCTTTTACTTGAATAGTAAGTATATCATTTGCTCGAGTGGCAGTAATAAAGACACCTCCATTTTGCGTGAACTTAATAGCATTAGATATTAAGTTCGTTAAAATTTGTTTGATACGGTAAGGGTCAGTTTTAAAATAAGTATTTAAAGAGTGATCGATTTCCCATTGTAGTTTTATTTTTTTATTCTCAGCATTTGGCAATAACAAATGACATGTGTTTGTAATTATATCAGCGATATTCACAGTTTTTACATTGACACTTATTTTATTATTTTCTAAACGAGAAAAGTCAGTTAAGTCATTCACTAAATTTCTAATATATTGGGAAGATGATTTTATATTTGTGACATATTGTTTTTGTTTGTTATCTAATTGGCTATGATCAAGTAAGTCTGTAAAACCAATAAGACCACCAAGAGGTGTCTGTAAGTCATGTGTTACTGTTGCTAATAACATCGTTTTACTCCTTAATAATACTTCTCTTTCTTTATTTAGTTTTTCTAATGCTAAACGATACTCTTGATTCTGATTAATATCTCGTATAATAATCCATCCCAATATAATAATGACAATTAGCGCAGATCCACCTATATACGCAATATTAGTAGAGGCTGTACTTATATGGGATTTAGATTCATTGATTTTTTGATATGATAATGCGATAATGTTCTTTTCTACATTTTGCAATATATCTCTTAATTGGTTAGTGATGTTTTTATTTTCTTCAAGTAATTTTTGTTCTTGTAAGAAAAGATTTTTTTGTTGTTCATTTATTTTCTTTTGATTTTCTTCAAATATTCGCTGAACAGCATTAATTAAAGAGTCTGAAATACTAGGGTAGTTGACAGTAGTTTTTATGGTATCTGTATTATCACCTTTAAATAGCCTCGCCCAAGCACTTCTTTTTTGCTTATCTCTAGTTTGTATGATTATAGGTTCAATGTTTTTTTCTATTTCTTCTCGTATATCGTAAATTTCAGATAATGCATCACTAAAATTAGCTTGATTAGATGCTTTTCTTGCTTGTACTAAACCATTAAAGCTCTTCTTTTTCTTTATGATAAGTTCCTTTACAGTATTTAATTTTGAGATAGTAACTTTGTCATGAATATCTTTTTGAATTAGATCTATTTGATTAACAATAGTATCCAGTTGTTGGTAATAAATTTGAATATCTTTATTGTTACCAGTCAATATAGCGTTTCTACTATAAGCCTCCGAATTATATAAGTTATTTATTGTACTACTAACTAAAAAAACTTTATTATTTTCCTCTACCATCAAAGCTTCTGGAACAGTAAACTTTTTCGCTTCTTTATATATATAAGCTCCCGATAATATTACTGTAGTAAATAATATGAGGTATAAAAAGAAGATTTTTAATTTGATGGACAATGTCGTTTTCATATTTAAATTATGAGATTTTACAAAGACAAAAGTACAAAAGAAGTTGAGAGTCTTTTGCATTTACAATTGTTAATTAAAAAATAGAAATTCATCGCTTTTATCTTTTCAAATTACTAGAAAAGATTAGAATACAGCTATTTCAAATTGTTTTTGCTTATAGTATAAGAAGTTGTTTTTGTTATTATAAAGTTAAAAATAGTTTTATGTGGTTTTTGTTTTTGAATAAAAAATATTAAATATGTTTTGTTTTTAAATAATTGTTATTTAATTTTAGTAGGTGTTGTGAACTTGTTCTTAACGTGTGCAGAGTGTTAATTTAAAAAGTCAGTTATGTCTAAGATGAATTTATTTAAGAAAGATTGGGTGGACATTATATTTGAACATCGCAATAAAGAGTATGGGGCTTATAAATTAAGACTCGAAAATCCCAAAACAACAATATTTGCCCTTTTTGGGGGAATGTTTTTGTTTAGCTCAGTTTTTGTAATACCATCTGTTATTCAATCATATTTATATGATAGTAATACAGCAATGAGTAATGCTAGTAAAATTTATTATCATTCAGAGGTGATTGATAAGATGATAGAATTAGATAAACTAGAGTTGCCAAAAGAAGAAATTAAGAAAGATGAGGTCATTGAAAAGGCTGCTAGTGCTCCAGCATCTACTGTAAGTACTATTGAATATACTACACCAATCGTAAGTTCCAATGTTGATCAAACCAATGAACTTCCTTCTCAAGATATTTTCATTGATAGTGAACCTGGTGCTGCTACGATAGAGGGGGATTCTGAAGGGACTATTGTTATTGATGGTATAATAGGTACAGATAAAAATGGAGTTGAAGGAGGAGAAGGTACCGATGAAGGAGCTAAAAATGATATTTTTATAGCTGTGCAGGAGCAGGCATTTCCTTATGGTGGTATGCCAGCTTTCACAAAACAATTTATGACTAAATTTCGTACACCAAATTTAGGTAGTGACGTGAAAACATTGAGTGTTATTCTTTCGTTTGTTGTAGAGAAAGATGGCTCACTTTCTGATATTAAAGTTTTGAGGGATTCAGGTTATGGCGTAGGAATAGAAGCGATTAGAGTATTAAAACAAATGCCTAAATGGTCTCCAGCTATTCAGAATAATAAACCAGTGCGTTCTCAATTTACATTACCTGTGACTGTGCAAGTTAGATAATATTAAAAAAGAAATTAAAGAGTGATACGTTTTACATAGAAAAAAGGCTGCTTACATTATAAAAGTAAGCAGCCTTTTGTATTATATAATTTCTATATTATTTATTTTGCAATTCCTCTTGAAATTACAATTTTCTGGATTTCAGAAGTACCTTCATAGATTTGAGTGATTTTAGCATCACGCATCATACGCTCTACATGGTATTCTCTTACGTAACCATTACCACCGTGAATTTGTACAGCTTCTACAGTAGTGTCCATTGCTGTTTTTGAAGCAAACAATTTAGCCATTGCACCAGAAAGTGAAATGTCTTGACCAGCATCTTTTTCTACTGCTGCTTTAAAACAAAGCATTCTTGCAGCAGAAATTTGAGTAGCCATATCTGCTAGTTTGAAAGCAACAGCTTGATGATTAATAATTTCAGTTCCAAAAGCTTTTCTTTCTTTTGCATATTTAAGAGCTAATTCATAAGCTCCTTGTGCAATTCCTAATGCTTGAGAAGCAATACCAATTCTACCACCATTTAGTACATTCATAGCGAATGCGAAACCAAAACCATCTTCTCCAATTCTATTTTCTTTAGGTACCTTAACATCTGTAAACATTAATGAGTGCGTGTCAGAACCACGAATTCCCATTTTTTGTTCTTTAGCTCCAATTTCAAAGCCTTCCCAACCTTTTTCAACAATAAATGCATTTATACCTTTATGTTTTTTCTCTGGGTGAGTTTGTGCAATTACTAGATAATAATCTGCAGTGCTACCATTAGTTATCCAGTTTTTAGTACCGTTTAATAAATAGTAATCCCCCATGTCAACTGCTGTAGTCTTCTGAGAAGTAGCATCAGATCCTGCTTCTGGTTCAGATAAACAGAAAGCACCTATTACTTGTCCAGATGCCAATGGTTTTAGATATTTTTCTTTTTGAGCTTCACTCGCGTATTTTTCTAAACCAGCACATACTAATGAGTTGTTAACAGACATAACTACTGCAGCAGATGCATCTACCTTAGCAATTTCTTCCATAGCTAATACATAAGAAACGCTATCTAATCCACTTCCTCCATATTTTGGATCTACCATCATACCTAAGAATCCAAGTTCTCCTAGTTTTTTTACTTGTTCTGTAGGGAAAATCTGTTTTTCATCTCTCTCTATTACCCCAGGTAATAGTTCAGTTTGTGCAAAATCTCTAGCAGCTTGTTGAATCATTAGCTGCTCTTCTGTTAATTTAAAATCCATCTATAGTTTTTTAATTTTTTAGTTATTTTACCAAAGTAGGCTCTCAAATATATGCGAATTAAATTAATTATTCAATTAACATTATGTAATTTTATCGCTATGAAAAAGCATCATTATAATATTTTAGGAGTAATGTCAGGCACTTCATTAGATGGAGTTGATCTAGCTTATATTGAATTTGAATTTGATGTTAAGAAACAATGGGATTTTAACATTGTTGTTGCAGAAACAATATCT
Organism: Myroides injenensis M09-0166; assembly: GCF_000246945.1. GTDB lineage: Bacteria > Bacteroidota > Bacteroidia > Flavobacteriales > Flavobacteriaceae > Flavobacterium > Flavobacterium injenense. The sequence goes on along the minus strand of NZ_BAEX01000009.1, from coordinate 9,512 downwards.
TATTCAGATTTGTGGAAAAAGAAATTAGCAGAAGCTATAACACTAAATAGAACAGAAATAGATAAGATAGACGAGCAATATACTGTGCATTTAGCAAGTATTATACAAGAGTTTATTGCAAAAAATAATATTAAGCATATAGATGCAGTTTGTTCCCATGGACATACTATTTTTCATCGCCCTGATTTAGGATATACTTTACAAATAGGGAATTTACCAATCTTAGCAGATTTAATAGCACAGAAAGTAGTTTGTGATTTTAGGGTACAAGATGTATTATTAGGAGGGCAAGGAGCGCCATTAGTACCTATTGGAGATAAGTTATTATTCTCTGATTATCAAGCTTGTTTAAATCTTGGTGGTTTTGCTAACGTATCTTATGATAATCGTTTAAAGTATCGCATTGCTTATGATATCTGTCCTGTTAATGTAGTGCTAAACGATGAGGTTGCTACACTAGGTTTGTCTTATGATAAAGATGGCTTATTGGCAGAGAAAGGAACTGTAAACAAGCAATTATTTGAAGAGTTGAATGCTATTGATTATTACAGTCTTGATGCACCTAAATCTTTAGGTGTTGAATTTGTGAATACCTTTATCAAACCTGTTTTTGCGAAGTATAATTTATCTGTAGAAGATAAATTAGCAACGATGGTTGATCATATAGGATTTCAGATTAATAAAGGAATTCCATTAAAAGAGGGAAGTAAAATATTAGTAACGGGAGGTGGAGCTCACAATAATTATTTATTGCACCGCTTACGTCATTTTGCTCCACATTTAGATTTTTATAAACCAGAAGAGAAGTTAATTGATTTTAAAGAAGCATTGATTTTTGGATTTTTGGGGGTATTAAGAATGCGTGACGAGGTTAATGTCTTAGCTAGTGTTACTGGTGCTAAGTATGACCATAGTTCAGGTAAAATATATGACCATTTTAATAAGAATTACTAAAGAGATGTATTTCTTACTAAATAAAAAAAACTAGGAGGTAACATAATTAATATAGATTATATGAGGTAAGTATTGCTTATCTCTTTTTTTAATAAAGATGACATATCAAGAAACATTAGATTGGATGTTTGCTCAACTGCCAATGTATCAACAAAAGGGTGCAGTAGCTTATAAAGCAGATTTATCAAATACCATAAAATTGGTTAACCATTTAGATAATCCTCAGCAGAGTATTAAAACGATACATATTGCTGGTACTAACGGTAAAGGATCTACTTCTTCAATGCTTGCTTCTATATTACAAGAGGCTGGATATAAAGTAGGATTATATACATCGCCGCATCTGAAAGACTTTAGAGAACGCATTAAAATAAATGGGGAAGAAATTACCGAAGAATTTGTGATTGATTTTATTGCTAAAAACAAAGCGTTCTTTGAAGAGAATGACTTGAGTTTTTTCGAAATGACAGTAGGAATGGCTTTTGAGTTTTTTAAATTAGAAGCCGTCGATGTAGCAGTGATAGAAGTAGGTATGGGGGGAAGACTTGATGCTACTAATATTATAGAGCCCTTAGTTTCTGTAATTACTAATATAGGAAAAGATCATACTTCGTTTTTAGGAAATACATTAGAAGCGATTGCCGGTGAGAAAGCAGGAATTATAAAACAAGATGTACCTGTAGTTATTGGGGAATATACAGAAGAGACAAAACCAGTATTTTTATCAAAAGCTAAAAGCTTAAATGCACCTATTTATTTTGCACAAGATACCTATATAGATAATAAACTTGTATCTGATTTAAAAGGTGATTATCAAAAGAGTAATATTAAATCAGTTCGTCAAACAATTGAATTGTTAAGAAAATACTTTAATATAACAGAAGAGCAGGAAGAAAAAGGATTATTAAATGTTGTAAATAATACAAATTTATTAGGTCGCTGGCAGATTTTAAGTGATAGTCCTAAGACTATTGCTGATACTGCACATAATGCGCATGGGCTAACTATTGTCATGAATCAATTAAAGAATGAATCTTATCACGATTTATATATTGTTTTTGGTGTAGTTAATGATAAAGATTTGACTTCAGTTCTTCCTTTACTACCAAAAAATGCAAAATATTATTTTGCGACTCCAAAAATTTCGAGAGGCTTAGATGCAAATATTTTAGCGAGCCAAGCAAAAGAGTTTGGATTAAATGGAGAAGTTTGTAGTTCAATACCAGAAGCTTATGAAAAAGTTAAAGAGTTGGCTAACGCTGAGGACTTGATTTATATAGGGGGAAGCACATTCGTAGTAGCAGAAATTTTATAAAAAAAATGAGAAAAAGCTTGCGGAATTAAAATCACGTCGTATATTTGCACCCGTAATCAACAAACGATTACACGTTCTTTTAAAAAGAAAATGGGCGATTAGCTCAGTTGGTTCAGAGCATCTCGTTTACACCGAGAGGGTCGGGGGTTCGAATCCCTCATCGCCCACCATTTTCTAAAATATTGACATATCCAAAATTTAGATAAAAGATAATTTTGGGCGATTAGCTCAGTTGGTTCAGAGCATCTCGTTTACACCGAGAGGGTCGGGGGTTCGAATCCCTCATCGCCCACTACTTCAAGCCTCACATTTTTAATGTGAGGCTTTTTTTATTTATTTATAGTACAAAACTGATGTACGGTTTTATACAATACTTTGTAAATTTAGTATTGGAGAATCCTCTTTTAACTGCCAATTTTATAGGCATAACTATATGGATCAATTCTAAAAGTTGTGTTTATGCATACAGTTTGGTTAATCTGTATAAAAAGAAATTAATATTTTAAAGATGTTGATTCTATTGAAAGTTTGTTTCTGGAAATTATTAATCAATAAAGAGGATTTCTATATAAAGGAAGTCATTTTATTGTAAACCATCAATAGGTATTGATTAGATTATTTAGGATTAGGGAGTTTCGGTATAGGCGGTCTTATAGTATTTAATGTCTTAGTGTTTGATAATGTTTATATTAGGAAACTTAATTTTTTGAATAATTTTCCTATAAGACTATTTAATAAATGAAGTAAATTAAATTATCTTTGCCTCTTAATAAAAAATTAAAAAATGACATTAAATCAGATTTTAACTCCGCAGATAGAGAAGGCAATTCAACAATTATACGGTGTATCCGTAGATAAAGTTGAATATCAGGCGACAAGAAAAGAGTTCGAAGGCGATATTACAGTGGTTATTTTTCCTTTTTTAAGACAAATTAAGGGAAACCCAGTAGAAATTGGTACTAAAATAGGTGAGTATTTGGTAGAAAACACATCTGTTATAGAACGGTTTAATGTAGTAAAAGGTTTTTTAAATTTACTTGTATCAGATAGTTACTATATTGATTTCTTTAATGCTATTCGCGAAAAAGAGCATTTCGGTTATGTAACTCCTAAAGAAGGTGATAAGTCAATATTAGTAGAGTATTCTTCACCTAATACAAATAAACCATTACACTTAGGACACGTAAGAAATAACTTACTAGGTTACTCAGTTGCTGAAATTTTAAAAGCTTCAGGGAAGAACGTATATAAAACTCAAATCATTAATGATAGAGGGATCCACATCTGTAAATCTATGCTTGCATGGCAGAAATATGGTAATGGTGAAACACCTGAATTGGCTGGTTTAAAAGGTGATAAATTAGTAGGTAACTATTATGTAAAGTTTGATGTCGAGTACAAGGGCCAAATAAAAGAGCTAATGGCTCAAGGCATGTCAGAAGAAGAAGCTAAGAAAGAAGCTCCACTAATCAAAGAAGCAAAACAAATGCTAGTTGATTGGGAGAATAATGTGCCTGAAGTTATAGAATTATGGAAAACGATGAACCAATGGGTATACGATGGTTTTGAGGTTTCATATAAAAACTTAGGTGTTGACTTTGATAAAGTTTATTATGAAAGTAATACATACTTATTAGGAAAAGACATTGTAGAAAAAGGTTTAGCAGATGGTGTATTCTTTAAAAAAGAAGATAACTCTGTGTGGATAGATCTATCTGATGAAGGCTTAGATGAAAAACTTGTATTACGTGGCGATGGTACATCTGTATATATGACTCAAGATATAGGTACAGCTATTCAACGTGTGAATGATTTTGGAGATGTAGGAGGAATGGTTTATACTGTGGGTAATGAACAAGATTATCACTTTAAGGTATTATTTTTAATTCTTAAGCGCCTTGGTTTTGACTGGGCTGAAAGTTTATATCATTTATCTTATGGTATGGTAGAACTTCCTTCTGGTAAAATGAAAAGTAGAGAAGGAACTGTTGTCGATGCTGATGATTTAATGCAAGAGATGACAGAAACTGCTAAAACAATTTCAGAGGAATTAGGTAAGTTAGAAGGATATTCTGAAGAAGAGCGTGCAATATTGTTTGAAACAATCGGTTTAGGTGCTCTTAAATATTTTATACTAAAAGTTGATCCTAGAAAAGGGATGATGTTTAATCCAAAAGAATCTGTTGATTTTGCGGGTAATACAGGACCTTTTATTCAGTATACCTATGCTCGTATTCAATCTATATTAAGAAAAGCTGATTTTGATTATTCAAAAGAGATAAAGGGTATTACTTTAGATATAAAAGAAAAAGAGTTGTTGAAATTATTAGAGGAATTCCCTATAGTAATTCAGGATGCAGCTCGTACACATAGCCCTGCTTTGATTGCAAATTATGTTTATGAATTAGTTCGTGAGTATAATTCGTTCTATCAAACAGTATCTATTCTTGGAGAAGAGGATAATGATTTGAAAATATTTAGAGTTCAACTATCTCAAAAAGTTGGTTTGGTAATAAAAGATGCATTTACTTTATTAGGTATTGCAGTACCAGACCGTATGTAATTTTTTATATACGTGAAAAAAAATAACTCATACCTTATACAGTCATTTGCCATCATAGTTATGGCAAGTGGCTTTTTTTTATTCTTCAAAGGTAATTTACCAAGTAAAATATTTTCGGAAGAAGCACCTAAGACAAATAATGTTGTCATAGATAGTTTATTGTTAGAAGCAATTGAGGAGGCAAAGCCAGATGATTCAATTGACGAAAAACAAGTAATAAAATCAGATGATAAAGAAGATAAAACAAGTAATGACAATGTTTATTATATAGACGAATCAGAACTTGTATCTAATGAATCAGAAATTTCATTTAAAGGAATGATTTATCTGGAGTCTTTTTATGCAAAATTATTTGAATTGGAGCAGTCAAAGACAAAACGCGTTCGCATTGGATATTATGGCGATTCGATGACTGACGGAGACATGATTGTCCAAGATTTACGTAAAAGTTATCAAAATAAATATAGTGGAGGAGGAGTAGGATATATTCCTATTACTGTGGAATCTGCAAAATCTAGAGGATCAGTTGTCCATCGATATTCTCCAAATTGGAAAGTACAATCTTATCTTAATGTGAAGAAACCAATTAAACCTTTTGGAGTATCTGGTCAGGTATTTTTTGTAAAAGATACTATTAAGGATACATGGGTTTCATTACAAGCTGGTAATATTAAGAATATGACGTCTTTACATACACCGACGTTATATTTTGGTAGTTCAAACAATACAAAGGGTAAAGTATCAGTTATTATAGGTAAAGATACTATTGTCAAATCATTGAATGCAAGTGCTGAATTAAATAGATTAAAACTTGCTGATGGTAGTATCAGACAAATTAAGGTAATGTTTCAACATGCTGATTCTATCCCATTTTATGGAATTGATGTAAGTGCTAATACTGGTGTTCAGGTTGATAATTTCTCAAGTAGAGGTAACTCAGGTTTGCCATTATCGTTATTGAAGGTAAGTTTAATGCAGAAGTTTCAACGCAATTTAGATTATAACTTAATTGTGTTGCATTATGGTACTAACGTACTTAATTATGGATCATATAATTATAGTTGGTACACTAAACAAATGAGTAGAGTAGTGAGTCATTTAAAACAATGTTTTCCTAATGCATCCATATTAGTTATATCTACAGCAGATAAAGGAACAAAGTATGATTTGACTATGAAAACGGATTCTGCTGTTTTACCTCTTGTAAAAGCACAAAGAAAGTATGCTATAGAATCTCATACAGGTTTCTTTAATTTATATGAAGCTATGGGCGGTGAAGGATCTATGGTAAAATGGGTAGAAGAATCACCAGTAAAAGCAAATAAAGATTACACCCACTTTAATTTTAAAGGTGCTCAAGAAGTTTCTAATTTGATTTTCGAACGTCTTGAAACTGGATATGCTGATTATAAGCAGAAAAAAGAAGCGACGTTAAAAATGGAAGTTAAAAAACGTGAGGATTCAATAAGAAAAGTAGAAGAAGTAAAGGCATTAAATACAAATGTATTAGATACAATAAAAAAACATGATAAAGAATAAAAAATCTATACTTCTAATAGTTAGTTTTCTTTTAAGTACTTGGGGTTATGCACAAAAAGAAAGAGATACTATTAGATATCGTGTAGGATTTGAGGATAGTAATACGAAAGGTGATTCTTTAATAAATGAAATTGCAGATACAACTGCAATGAAAAGTAAAATTTATTATACAGAAGACTTAGTTGATTTTTTTGAGAAATTACGGTTACTTGAAAAGAATAAACAAGGAAAAATAAATATAGTCCATATTGGAGACTCTCATATTCAAGCTGATTTTTTTAGTGGTAAGATGAGAAAAATGTTGCAAGATAGATTCGGTAATGGAGGTTTTGGTTTTGCATTTCCATATAAATTAGCAAAAACAAATGGGAGTTCAATTGTACGTTATACAAGTAATGTGGATTGGACGAGTTACCGAAATATTTATCCTGTAAATGGTGCTAATGTTGGACTAAGTGGTATTGCTTTAGCTACAGATAATAAAAACTTAGTGATTGAATTAAGTGTAAGAGATTCTGAATATGGTTTTTCACGAATGAAAGTATTTACTCCTGATAATAGCGGGGTGTATAAACTAGGATTAGCAGATAAACATATAAAACTAGAATCTTCTGTTCCGAAGAAGATAACTCACACTATTCGAAATGGGGAATCTTTATCATCAATCGCTAATAAATATAAGATAACAGTCAATACCTTAAAGTCTCTTAATAAGCTTAAAAATAATACGATTCATGCAGGAAAGAAACTTTCAATTCCTACACCTGATCGCGAACCAGTAGTGATATCTCATGATGTATTTACGAGTTTAGAAGGTAAGAAGGCAGAGGGGTTTTATGATTTTAAGTTTAAAGAGGAATTAGATAAGATATACATCTATCCAGATCAAGAATCAGATTTATATGATTTGAATGGTGTAGTGCTTGAAAATAATAAAGCAGGTATTATTTATCACACTATTGGTGTTAATGGGGCAAAGTTTAGTGATTATAATAAATATCCTTTATTTTTTGAGCAGCTAAAAGGTTTAGAGGCTGATTTAGTTATTGTGTCGATGGGAACTAATGAAGCTTTTGATAGGATGTCAGTAGAAGACTTTGAAAAGAATGTCAATGAGTTTTTACAAAACGTAAAAGCACAGGTGCCAAATGTAAGTATCTTAGTTACTACACCTCCACCTTCGTATTTTTCAAAAGGCAAGCCTAATACAATAGCAAGTGAATACTCAAATGGATTAATAATAAATGGAATTGATAATCAATATGCTATTTGGGATTTATACTATAGTATTGGAGGAACACTTGGATTAAAAAAATTAGTAGATGAAAATCTACTTGCAAAAGACTTAGTACATTATACTATTAAGGGGTACGATTATACTGGAGAGTTATTTTTTCAAGCCTTAATAGAAGCTTATGACAATTATATAAATACTAGAAATTAAGGCGATCGATGAGTCTATTTAATATTGAAATACCATCATTTACAGTGGATCAGGTGATTCACTGGTTTACTTTTAATCCTAAAGAACCTTTGTTATTTAACTCAGGGTTATTTTTAGGAATGTTTATCGTTTTTTATTTATTCTATATAGCATTAAGAAAAACCTTTCATGTGAGGTTACTTTATGTTGTATTATTTTCTTTGTTCTTTTATTATAAGTCTAGTGGTATGTACTTTATCGTACTGCTGGGGTCATCTTTGATGGATTATTATTTTGCAAAGATTATCTACACCACGACAAATGAAGTGAAAAAGAAGAGTATCCTAACAATGAGTATTATTGTCAATTTGGGATTATTAGGATATTTTAAATATACTAACTTCTTTTTAGATGGGGTTAACTTTTTTGCAGACACAGGATTTCATATAGATGATATTATTCTACCTGTAGGTATATCGTTCTTTACTTTTCAATCTATTAGTTATATTATTGAAATTTACCGTAAAGAGATTGAACCTACTAAGAACTTCTTAGATTACTTATTCTTTATATCATTCTTTCCTCAGTTAGTTGCAGGACCAATTGTTCGCGCTAAAGATTTCTTACCCCAAATTTATAGATCTGTACGTGTAACAAGAGATAATATAAATGAAGGGCTATTATTAATAGTGGGAGGGTTATTGAAGAAAGCAGTTATATCAGATTATATCTCAACAAACTTTGTCGATAGAGTATTTGATTCACCAAATAGCTATACCTCATTTGAAAACTTAATGGCATCCTACGGTTATGCGATACAAATTTATTGTGATTTCTCTGGTTACTCAGATATGGCAATAGGTATTGCTCTTTTAATGGGATATCGTTTACCTATTAACTTTAATGTGCCTTATCAGTCAACTTCAATTACTGAATTTTGGAGAAGATGGCATATTTCGTTATCTACTTGGTTAAAAGATTTTCTTTATATCTCAGTAGGAGGAAATAGAAAAGGAACTTTTGGAGGGTATTTATTTCCATCATTATTCTTTATAGGAGTTATAAGTTGGGGTATCTATTATTATAAAGAAAGTCCTTATCCTTTAATTATTGCGGGAGGTTCTTTTATTGTTTTTGCACTTACTATTTTATTATCAAGTGACAGACATAAAAGTTTCTTTACAAACTTTAACCTATTAACGACAATGTTATTAGGAGGTTTATGGCATGGAGCTAGTTTACGTTTTATTGTGTGGGGAGCCTTGCATGGTATAGCATTAGCTATTCATAAAGTTGTAATGGAACTATTTCCACGAGCAAAAGGTAAACAGCCTTCTTGGGTATGGAAGATATTATCCATAATTATTACATTTCACTTTGTAACATTTTGTTGGATTTTCTTTAGAGCAAATTCATTTGATACAGCCTTATCAATAATCAATAATATTGGGAAGTTAGAGTTTGATATGGAAGCATGGAAGACTATTATCATTGCTTACAAAAATGCTTTCTTATTAATAATGATAGGTTTTGTGTGGCATTTCATTCCAAAGAAATGGATGGAAGTACCTCATCAAATGTTTAATGTAGCTCCTATTTTTGCGAAGTCAGTATTTTTAGGTTTTATATTTTGGGTGGTTTATGCGACTGCTACTGCAGGTCCACAGCCTTTTATATATTTCCAATTCTAATAATAATAAAAAAATCCCTTGTAATTT
>NZ_BAEX01000010.1 GCF_000246945.1 Myroides injenensis M09-0166 | reverse complement strand
TATTATATTATGTAAGAGAATTAGTAAGTACAAATTTGCAAAATCCATACTCGATAAGAGAGTTATCAAGATTAGCAGGGATAAATGAATTTAAACTAAAAAAAGGATTTAAAGAAATTTTTTCAAGTACAATATTTCAATACCTTTTTGATGAGCGTATGGAATTAGGTCAAAAGCTTTTATTAGAACAAGACTGTAATATTGCTGATATTGCTCAAGTTGTAGGATATAAGAATCCAACACATTTTACAGCTGCCTTTAAACGAAAATATGGAATGTTGCCTAAAGAAGTGAGATATTAAAATTTTACAATACCACATTTATTTTACAACTTATAGAATGAAGTCAACTTGACTTTTTAGTTTTCATAAGCTTCTTTTGTCCTATAACGATAAAAGCCATGAAATTCCATGCCATTAAACTAGATAATGGGATATAAAATTTATTACATAAAGGAAGAAAGCTATTTGACCAAGCCTTTGAGCTCTCAGTAGTATAACTTACTTTGTATAGTTTTTTTCTATATAACCGTCTTTATTATCTTTTCCATTTCGTTTATGATAGATGTTAGCTATTATTTCTTTATCTCTAACTATTTATGTTTCTGAGCATCAAAACCAGCATCAGCATTAATAAAATAATTCTGATAGAGGGATTTCATTATTTGTTAATTGATTAGTTATGTATTCAAAATAGGATTGCTATATCAAATAGATTCTTTATATATCAATAGGTTATGAGGTTTTCTATAAATACTTTAATTATCTAAGTAATACAAAAAACTACCTCACTTTTTTTTACCTCTAAAAAAACATATCTACTTAAATTACAATATCTTACCTTAAAAATAATCATTTTAAGTTAAAATCGTAATGCTTGATAAAGCCACTATTCATAAGCATTAGAGCGAAATCCTTCAACACTTCTTCAACATTTCCTCATGATTGCTCCATATAGAGGGCTGGTTATTGAAGGAATCTTGAAGAACTGTTGAAGCGTTGTTGAAAAATTCATATCCTCTATAGTAATGAAGCCACATAAGGAATTAAATATTCAATGAATCATTTTAGAGATCTCTATTCAAAAAGACTTTTTTAAAAATAAAATGGCTATAATGCATTAGATGAGCGATAATATGATGAAGATATTTTGACTTTTTAATTTTCTGAAATTTCTTTAGTCCCATAAAGGTAAAAGCCATGAAATTCAATGGCATCTAACTAAATAATGTTGTATCGAATCTACTGAGTAAAGAACGAAAGCTATCTTACCAAGTATTTGTTTTTTCAATAACATGTCTTTATTTATATAGTTTTTCACCAATATAACCGTCTTCATTACTTGCTTATTTAGTTTTTGGGACAGGTGTTAGCATCTTTTATGTTCTGTTTTTTTTGAGCATTCTACTACTGTTTACTAAATCTAAATAATACTCCTTTTAACGTCATTCTTATTCCTTTTGGCGTCATTGCTTGGGCATAGTGATAAGTAATTTTGCACAGTTAATAAACTTATAGCGTAGTTATTGACTCTATCATTAAGAGATATCAAAATGAAAACACACAAGGTCACCTTATCACTTTTAACAGTAATGTTATGTTATTGCTCGGCAAATGCACAAGTAGTAAATGACACTATTACAAATACGGGTCTTAATGAACTTTTAATTACAAAAGAAAGCAAAGCCCAAAAAGAAAGTCGTCAACCAGTTCGCGCAACAGTTTTAGATGTCAAAGCCTTAAAGCAACAACCATCTAGTGTTATTGAGCTAATGAATAGAACAGTAGGGGTTCGAGTACGCCAGACAGGCGGTTTAGGATCAAAGGCAAATCTGATGTTAAATGGCTTTGAAGGAAATGCTATTAAGTATTTCAGAGATGGAATTCCAATGGATTATCTAGGAAATGCTTTTAGTTTTGCTATTGTACCTCCCACTATGATTGATCGTATAGAAATATACAAAGGAGTAGTCCCCGTTTCATTAGGTTCAGATGCATTAGGTGGAGCAGTCAATATTGTTACAAAAGAACCTGAGTCAAATAAGTCAGTCGATGTATCTTATCAGATTGGTTCTTACAATACCCATAGAGGAACTTTGAATGCGTATTTTCAAGATGAAAAAACAGGGTTATTCGGAGGAATAAATAGTTTTATTAATTATTCAGATAATGACTATAAAGTAATTGTTCCTTTTACAGACCCAGAGACTGCTCAAATGCGAAAAGAAAAACATCGCTTGTTTCACAATAGATTCTCTAATGGATTTGGCGAGTTTTTTGTTGGCGTGAAAAATAAATCTTGGGCAGACGAATTAAAATTGTCTGTAACAAGTTTTTATTTAAACAAAGACCACAATTATGGTATGACTATGAACTATCCTTTTGGAGGGGTTACTAGTAATCTAAATTCAGTGGTGCCAACTTTGCGTTATCGCAAATCATTCTTTGATTATAATTTAAAATTTGATCAGTTTTTTGTCTATAACACACTTCACTCTAGTTTTACCGATACAAAAGAAGGATTCTATGATTGGAAAGGTAATTTTACTCCGGTAGCGAGTAAAAGGGGTGAAACCACTTCAAAAGGGAGTGATAGAAAATTGCGCTATTACAATTTTATTTCCAGAACTAATCTTTCTTATAAACTAGATAATGGATTTATAGAACTTAATTCTGTTTATAATAGTTCGAACCGTAGAGGATCAGACCCGTTTGGTGAAGTTTTTCCATTTTCTAGAATTGATATGCTCAAAAGATCAGTTGTTTTTCAAAAGTGGATTACTGGGTTAAATTGGAGATTGTATTTATTAGACGACAATTTATCTAATGATCTTGCTGTTAAATATTACTATTTAAAAACAGAAGGTTTTGAAAGTCTTCATGGTGATACTCAAGTAGAACAAAAGAAATCTAAAACAAAAGGGAATTGGGGCTTTTCAGAATCAATTAAGTATCAGATCTCTGATCGCATATATGCTCGTGCTTCTGCTGAGCTAGCAATTCGACTTCCTGAGCAAGAGGAGTTTTTTGGAGATGGTACTTTTACAAAAACGAATTTTGGTTTAAAACCAGAGCGAAGTCTTAATTACAACCTTGGAGTTAACTATAATAATAAAAAGAACTTTACTTCAGAAGTTAATATATTCTATAGACGTACTCATGATTTAATAATGCTTCTTAATTCTGGTGTTTTTGGCGCTTATGAGAATGTAGAAAAAGTAAAAGGATTAGGTGTAGAATTAGATGTTAATTATTCACCTTTACCATGGTTACGACTTTCTGGTAATGCTACTTATCAAGATTTTAGATTATACGATAGACAAGATAAAACCTACGAAAATTCGCGCTTAAGAAATACTCCATATTTCTTTGCTAATCTTGGATTGCGCACCTTTCACAAAGATGTATTTAAAAAAGGAGATAGCTTTTCTTTCTTCTGGAATTATAGTTTCGTCAGAGCATATTATTTAGATTTTATTCCTAAAGAGTTTGAACCTAGTGGCTTTTTAGGCTTATGGGGAAAAGCTAGTATCAATGCAGAGGACTATGTTATACCAGATCAAAATCTACATTCTACAGGTGTAGTATGGGCATATTCACCTAAGCTATCTTTTGGTTTAGAAGCGAAAAACATATTTAACTCTGAAATTTTTGACAATTACAAGATTCAAAACGAAGGTTTTAGTCTTCATTTTAAAGTAAACATATCATTCAATTAATATTAAAACTTATGAAAAAACACATTTTTACTCCAAAAAGTATTGGAATGTTATTAATGGCAGGTCTTTTTGCCTTCACTTCATGTTCATCAGATGATAATAGTTCATCAGAACCTAATCCTGTAGATCCTACTACAACAGAAGGTAAATATGTTCTTTTGACTGGAACAATGGGTGTTGCTCCTTATGTAGGATATATGACAGCCTTTGATAAAATGCCTTCTGGAGATATCGATAATATTCAAAAAGGGGCGTTGTCGGTAAAGGGGAATGGAATGAAAAGCTATGGTGAATGGATTTTCCAAAGATTACAATTAGGAAGAGTAAGTTCTCCGGATGATGGTATTTTGCGTTATTCAACATCTGACAACAATTCAATCTCTCCATCTGGTGAAATAAAAGGATTGTCTTCTAACTTTTATGTGCATAACGCAACAACTGGTTTTTATGCAGATGCTGGTAAAGGATTATTTAAAATACAGATATTTAATCCTACTACAATGCAGCGTACAGGCGAAATTGACTTGTCGATGGTAGAGGATAAAACTAAAGAATATCAAGCAGTAGGTACACGCTTTTTAGCTTCTAAAGACGGTAAACTTTATGCAGATATTATCACTGGATCAAAAGATGGAAAAGGAAGCCAAATGGAAGATCCAGCTCCAGGATATATTGAAATTGCAGTAATTGATATTGCAACAAGTAAGTATGAAAAAACAATAAAAGATACTCGCGTAAGTTATGTGGGTTATGGCGGTAATGCTAATCAAATGTGGGCATTAGGAGATGATGGTGCTTTATATATGTGTTCTCATGGATTCGGAAAAACTGGAGCAACTAATGAATCTGCTATTATAAGAATTAAAAAAGGAGCTACTGAAATTGACAAAGATTGGATTATCAAAATCGATGATTATGTAAAAGATACTACAGTTGGATCAGTAGCTGTAAAAGATGGAAAACTTTATACCGCATGGGGAAGCACTGCATTTACATATGCTGATATTTTAAATACACCAAACTTTAAATATTATGAGTTTGATAAAGAAAATATTGCTGCTGGACCAAAAGAAGTAGCTAATATCCCTGCTACTACGTATGCTTTTCAAGATGCGCAAGCAATTACAGTAATTGATGGAGAAGTATACTTTAGAGTTGTAAATAATGAAAATTACAATGGATATTATGTACTTGGTGCAGATAAAGTAGCTAAACCTGCGTTCAATTTACCAAAGAGTGCTAAAGGTAGCCCAGCTTTAAAAGTTTGGGGATTAGTTAAACTTAAAAAATAATTAGTTAGCTCTCGTTTTTAATTAGGTAGTAGTAGTGTACAATCTAGGTTTTTTAAAATTTTAAGGTTAAGAAGAATCTAAAATTAAAAGCGATGCTAAAAAAGCAATTTGACATTGTCAAATTGCTTTATATAAAGCCAATAGTAGGGCGAATACTTTGACCTCTACTATTGGTTATTTTTTTAAACATTATTTATTAATAAGACTGTTTGATAGTTTATAATATAAAACTAAACAGTGATATAAAAAGAACAAAATAATATATATGGCTACAGATAGCGTACTTTGGCGCATTGTGAAACCAGTAAAAAAGAAACTGAATTTTGCAATGGCACTCTCAGTTGGGTCTACCGTACTGACCATAGGTAATCTTATTTTATTAAGTTATTTAATCAATGCAATGTATCAAGGGAATACACAACAAATGTTCTATCTCTTTAGTGGTATGGTATTGTTTGTGGTAGTAAGTTACTTATTACGTTTAAAATCTTTTGATGTTTCTCATTATGCTGCCTTTGATCTTGAAGCAATCTTGCGTAAGAACATTACTAATCATTTGGCAAAATTACCATTAGGTTTTTTAAATGAAACCGGTTCAGGAGCTCTGACGAAAATTTTAAATGAGGATGTACGATTACTACATGGTTTCGTAGCAGATAGTACTCCTTTATTTGTTCGTACTTATGCTTTTCCACTATTAACTTTATTGAGTTTATTTTGGTTTGATTATAGAATAGCATTAGTATGTCTTGCTATTCTAATAGTGGGTCTAGGTTTTTTATCACTAGCCATGAAAAATAAGACTGAAGTAACACATCAATTTAATAAAGCCAAAGAAGATATAAATGTTGCTGTTGTAGAATATGTCCAAGCCATGCCAGTCGTACGCGTATTTGATGGAGGCGAGAAATCGTTTGTCCGCTATGAGAATGCATTGCAGCGCTATTTAGATATAATAACACTTTGGTATAAGCAAAATGGACTAAATGCTAAACTTTCAATGTTTATACTTAATCCGTTACCAACATTTATTATTTTATTAGTATTAGGCACTTATTGGTATCAAAATGGTTCATTAAGTTTTTTAGCATTTATTGCCTCTTTACTTTTAGGAACGGGAATGATTGAATCAATATTACCTTATCGCAGTTTATCTAATGTAATTTCTCGTGCAGCAATATGTTCTAAGCGAATAGAAGAATTAATGAAAGTTGAACCTCTACAAGCATCGGGAGAAAACAAAAATATTAAAGATATTTCTGTTGTTTTTGATAATGTATCGTTTACTTATCCTGGACGAGAAGATAAAGCATTAGAAGATATAAATTTCACTGTAAAACCTGGTACGTTTACTGCTATTACAGGAGCCTCAGGGGCTGGAAAATCAACTATTGCTCGTTTGTTACCACGCTTTTGGGATGTTAGTAAAGGATATATTAAAATAGGAGATACCGATATTAGAGATTTAGAACCAGAGGTATTATTAGATACTGTAGCTTTTGTTTTTCAGGACAATTTTATCTTTTCAGATACTATAGCAAATAATATTCGTATGGGAGCTGAAAATGCAAGTATAGAACAAGTAATGGAAGCTGCAAAGGCCGCTCAAATACACGATTTTATAATGCAATTGCCAGAAGGCTATGAAACACTTGTAAAAGAAAGAGGTGGTAATTTCTCAGGAGGTCAAAAACAGCGTTTATCCATTGCTAGAGCAATATTGCGAAATAAACCTATTCTAGTATTAGACGAGGTAACTTCATTCTCAGATACTGAAAATGAATTGCTTCTAATGCGTGCTTTTAGAAACTTAATGAAAGATAAAACTGTTATTATGATTGCACATCGATTGGAAACAATAAAAAATGCAGATCAAATTTTGGTTATGGATAGAGGTAGAGTGAGTGAATTAGGTAATCATGAACAATTAATAGAACAAAAAGGTATTTATAGCTCGATGTGGCAATCATACCTTGCAGCTAGAAATTGGCATATAAAATCAGAGAAAGAATAACTATGAGTAAAGAGCAAATAAATAAGAGTAGTTCTTTTATCGGTATTTTGATGAACTTGATTAAGGCAGCAGGACCGATGGGAAGAAAATTGAAGATAAGTTTAATTTTGATTTTGTTATCGTCAGTGTTTCAGGGAGCAGCGTACACTTGCTTTTATCCAATTTTTATGACTTTGAGTAAAGGGAATAGAGATGAAACCTGGTTTTATATTTTAATAGCATTAGGATTCGTTGTTATTAGTGCTGTTTGTAGATGGATAGGTCAGGATTATGACTATGCAGGTTATTCTTCTAAGGCGCAATATGATTTGCGTAAACGTCAAGGAGAAAAATTAAGAGAAATGCCATTAGAATATCTATCAAATAAACGTTCAGGTCAATGGAGTGCAATAATAAGTAATAATGTAGATGAAGTAATATCTTATACTATAACGGTGTCTAGTTTAATGATTTATGGAATTATAACTCCTATATCTGTTGGATTAATGACTTTCTTTTTTGATTGGAAAATAGCAATCGTTATCCTTCTTATATTTCCTTTAATTATTCCGTTATATCGATGGAGAAAACCTTCCTTTGATAAAGGTATGCATTATTTGAATGCAGTTCATTCTGAACTTAATGCAGAATCTATTGAATATATTCAAGGATTACCAGTATTAAAAGCTAGTAATAGTATTGATCGTATTGTTTCTCGCTTGAACAAAAGCATTGATAAAGTTAGAGAAGTACAGATTTATGGTCATGGTAAAGGAAGCACGCCCAATCTGATTATTACTTCATCATTAGAAATTGGTTTGTTAGTCTCATTAGGATTAGGTATGCTTTTTGTATTAAAAGCTGATAGTAATATGATGGTAATGACAGCATTAATGATTATCGTTATTCGCTTTTCTGAATTGATCTCAAGTTTTGTACCTATGACGATGATTTTTAGTTTAATGGAGGCAGGGTATAAACAAATTACTACAATGCTAACTGCCCCAATATTAAAAGTAGAAGTGCCGAAATCTAAACCATCTAATTATAACATAGAATTTAATAATGTAGATTTTTATTATGAAGATGCTAAAGAAAAAACACTATCGGATATTAATCTTAATATAGCAGAAAAATCAATAGTTGCTTTAGTGGGGCCTTCTGGCTCAGGTAAAACAACCCTTGCAAGAATGATAATGCGATATGCAGATTGCCAAAGAGGGGCAATTAAAATAGGCGGTATTGATATTAAAGACTTAAAGCAGAATGATTTATTAAGTATGATTTCTGTAGTTTTTCAGGAGGTTTATCTATTTGATGATACAATAGGAAATAATATTAGAATGGCTAAACCAAACGCCACTTCACAAGAGATTATAGATGCTGCTAAAAGAGCGCAGTGTCATGATTTTATATCTAAACTACCTAAGGGATATGATACACCTATAGGAGATATGGGAAATACACTATCGGGTGGAGAACGTCAACGAATTTCGATCGCTAGAGCCTTATTGAAAAATACTCCAATAGTCATTTTGGATGAACCTACCTCATCATTAGATTCATTAAGTGAGTTAGCCGTACAAAAAGCTATTGATGAGTTAGTAAAGGAAAAAATAGTTATCATAATTGCTCATAGGCTTTCTACAGTGAGAGGAGCAGATAAAATTTGCGTATTAGAACAAGGTAGAATTGTAGAACAGGGTAACCATCAAACTTTGATAGAAAAACAAGGTAAATACTATAATCTATGGCAAGCGGAAAAACAGATTGAAGCATTGTTTAGTGAATAGTCAAAATACTGAGTTTTGATATAACCAATTTAATATTTATTTTACTATGAGGGACAGTACATTGTATTGTCCCTCATTATTTTACCATCTATTTATGTATTAAAAAGTAATACTTTCTTTTATGATTTTAGATTTATACTATTCAACTATGAGTTCTAGCTATAACAGTAGTTTTGTTGCTATTTTAGAAAGAGTTTTTGGTATAATGCTAATTTAGTATAGTAAATATGTTTTTGTATTTAGTAAAAGTTACTTATATTGGTAAGTATTAAAGTATGTTTAATAATATGGTCAGGTCTTTAGAAAAAATATATTATCCATTAGCCGTTTTTTTAGTAGTAACAGTATTATTTGCTGTGATACATTCTCTGCTATATATTTTGTTATTTATTCCTGTTGTTGCCTTTTTGGGATTGTTACGTGTATATATTTTGAATAGAAGATTAGAACAATTTGGAGTAGAAGCAGAAGGTAAAGTTCTTGAATTCCGATCAGCTTTAGAACTAGATGCGAATATTGCAAGTAGTAGAAGACATTCTATAAAAAAGGAAGTGTTAATCATAGAATTCAAAACAGAAGAAGGCACGTATGTAAAAGGTCAGCCAATTGAATATGAAATTGCAGAAGTACTAAATGAAGATTCTGGTGATGATGAAGAAAAATTTAACCCTGTAGGTAAGACTTATCAACTATTATATGACAAATATAAGCCTAACCGCTTTATTTTTAAAGATCACTTAGAACTCAATACAAATTTGTATATTAATTTACTTGTTCTTTTTGGAATTATTTTAGTGTTCTTTGTCGTATATATTTATGCCTCATTTAATATTATTGATACTATAAGTAATGGTTTGTAATTTATATAAATAGATAGCTTAATTCTTTTATTTAATAAATTTATTACTAGTCTAATAGGTTATTTTTGTATGTCATGTATAAAAAGATATAAATGAAAAAATCAGCAATACTCTGTTCTATGATTTTGTCATTATTCATTTCAATAAGCTGTTCAAGTGATGATAATAATAGTTCAACCTCAGCAATTGATAAAGATAGTTTGATTGGAAAATGGGAACATACAACAACAAAAATCTTTACCAAAAAGAAAAAGAGTATTGGTAAAGTTAAGGCAGAAGATAAATGGTGTGGAGTGTTAATTTTAAGTTTTACTGATGGCTATATTATCGCTAACGAATATTCAGGTCGAAACTCTTTGGGTGACTGTATTGAAGCTGTAAAAAAAGATACTTATACAATATTAAATAACAGGTTATATACTGGTGAAGACATGGAGAAAGCACTAGAGATTTCTAAGTTGAATAATAAAGAATTACATCTTCTCTATTATTTAGAGGATATAATAGAAGACATGGAACCCATGTATGCAAAATTGATGTTTAAACGGGTTAATTAGTTTTAAGATAATTATATAAAAAAGAAGAGGTTTTATCATTTGATAAAACCTCTTCTTTTTACACACTAAATTTTATAATTAAAGGATAACGTGATGATTCTACTATCTAAGTCATATTTCTGTCTAATATGTGAGTCAAAGTTATTACCTGTAATGCGGTAATGTTTAGTATTTAAAGCATCAGTTAAGGCTAATTTTATACTTCCTTTATCTTCAAACAATGATTTAGATAATCCTAAAGTCATATCAAAATAACCATCTCTTTTATATAAACCTATATTAGATTTTGAAAAGTATTGTGCGTTTAATTCTGATTTTAATCCCCATGGGAGTTTAAAATTATTTTGGGCATTAATCGTATAGGCTACTTGAGAGCTATTTATTGAAGTATTGCGATAATTTCCTTCATATTTATTGTTGAATAAATTAAACATACTGGTTAGACTCCACCAGTCTGTTGGTGAAACCGTATTTGTCAGGTTAACACCGTAATGATATGATTTACTCAAGTTATCTGTACTCTTTACTAAGATACCAGTGTCTTTCTGATAATCATAAACCTGCGTCATCACATCATGCGTTACACTAAAATATATATTTGCGATTAGGTATTTATCCCAAGTATAACCAAGTTCAGTAGCATGTGTTATTTCAGGTTTTAGATTTGGATTACCTTGCCAATAGTTAAAAGGATCATTATAAAATCTAAAAGGATTTAAATCAAAATGACTTGGACGATTAATACGTTTACTATATGATGCATAGAATCCATGTGCACTTTCTGTTTCATACTTGATTGAAGCACTAGGAAAGAATTTTGTATAATCTTTTTTAGTTCTCTCTTGTATAGTTTTTTGATTAATATCTGTTTCTGTGTATTCTGATCTTAACCCAGCCTGGAAGGACCATTTATCAACTACTAATTTATAGTTAGCATAAACGGCATGTATTTGTTCTTTATATTTATAATGATTTGTAGCATTAGGATCATTAATCCATTCAATAGATTTCTCTATTTCGTAGGTTGAAGGGTTGTCATTAGACTTTACAGTTGATTTCCAACCTGTTTCTAAAGTATTATCATCATTAAAAGGAAGGCTAAAGTCTATTTTCCCATTAAAGCTTTTTAAGTGAGAAGGAATATTTCCACGTCTATTTAAATAGTCTTCTGTACCTAAATTTAAAATAACGTCGGATAATTGTTGTTGTTTTGATTTAAATCTAGATGTCTCATAGTCAAGATCAACATCAACTTTATAATTTTTATCATTGAAAAAGTGCGTCAATGATAGGCTAGAAGTATAGTCATACCAATGCTCTTTATTTGCGTTGTCAGATTGTACTTGTGTAAGTAAACTTCCAACTGGTGTATAAACTGAACTATTACCCGTGGAATAGTTTTCATATCTACCTATTTTTGCATCAAATAATATTCCTACCGATGTTCTAGAAGAAATATTATAGTCTGCACCAATTTTAAAATTGTTAGATGTCAATGGTTCACTAGTTATATAATTTTGTATAGTTTGTTTATCTATCAGATTCTTGTTTGTTTCATTATAAAAATCTTGGTAAAAATCTTTTCTCTCTTCTTCACCTCTGAAAGTATAATTATAGTCACCATAGATATTAAACTTATCATGTGTGTAGTTTAAACTTAAACCTGTATTAAGTCTATTCTTTCTTCCTCGTCCACCATTAAGATAATAATTACCGTTGAGCCCTTCTAAAGAACTCTTCTTCATTACAATATTAATAATACCAGCATTACCAGCAGCATCGTATTTAGCTGATGGATTAGCTATAATTTCTATATTTTTGACAACAGATGAATTGGTAGATCTTAATAAGTTTGCAAGCTCTTTCGATGATAATTGACTAAGTTTTCCATTTATCATAACACTTACCCCATTTTTTCCTCTTAGAGATAGTTCTCCTTCTTGTGATACTACTACGCCCGGAGTTCTGCCAAGTATTTCTAAAACATTACTACCAGTAGACATAATACTGCTTTCAACATTAAAGACCATTTTATCAGAACTTTGCTTAAAAATAGGTTTTTCCGCTTTAATAAATATCTCACCCAATTGAGTTTCAAAAGAAGCAGATATACTGTCTAATTGCGCTTCAGTTTGTGCAAATGCAGTTAAGCTGCACAAAGATAAAAGCCATATATAATTTTTATTCATAAGGAATAGCTTATAATAATTATTATTTAGAATTATTCTATGTAACATAGATTAATTCGCAAATATATTATTATTTATAATCATTCTAAGGTTAGATAGGTGTTTTTTTAAATTTTAATGCAATTTCATTACTCTTATTATCACTATTGTCACTATTAATGCTTAATAACAGAACTTTAGTGATTATTTGATATTTGTATTTTTAACATTAGATCAAGAGGTAATTCTTTTAAATGAATATTTTTTATAAAATACTTATTGATATTGTTTAACTATTGATTTATTGTTTTAAACGCTTATACTCATAAGAAAGTTTTAATTTACTAACATAAATTATTACTAATTATGAGAGCAGTTCGATATTTTGGATTAAATGATGTCCGCATCGTTGAAGATATGAAAAAACCTATCCCTTCAGGAGATCAGGTATTAATAAAAATAGCAGGAGCAGGAGTATGTCATTCAGATTTGCATGTAATTGATGATGGAATAGTTCCTAACGCACCTTTTACTTTAGGTCATGAAAATGCAGGATATGTGGAAGAGGTCGGTGAATCAGTAAAAGAATTTAAAAAAGGAGATGCAGTACTTGTGTATGGTCCATGGGGATGTGGTCATTGTAAACCATGTAAGGAATCCTCAGAAAATTATTGTGATAATCAAGCTAGTCAAGCAGCTGGTGGTGGTCTAGGACTAGATGGGGGAATGGCTGACTATATGTTAGTTCCTTCATCGCGTTTACTAGTTCCAATAGGAGATTTAGATCCAGTTATTGCTGCACCAATAACTGATGCAGCATTAACTCCATATTCTGCAATCAAGCGTTCTCTGCATAAATTGACGCCAGAGGAATTTGTTGTAGTTATTGGAATTGGTGGTTTGGGACATACAGCCATACAAATACTTAAAGCAGTTTGTGGATCTCGAATTATTGCTTGTGATATTACAGATGACAAATTAGAATTTGCTAAAAAAATGGGAGCAGAGTTTATTATTAATTCCTCTGATACTGATGCGGCTGATAAGATTAAAGAAATAACGGGTGTAAAAAAAGCTAAAGTAGTTTTAGATTTTGTTGGGGCTACCTCTACAATGGAATTAGCAGCAAAAGTAGTTTCCTTAAATGGAGATTTAACGATTATCGGTTTATCTGGAGGTCATTATCCTATTGCTTTTGGTAGCGTACCTCTAGGAGCTAATGTCTCTATTCCTTATTGGGGGTCAGAGACGGAACTTATTGAAGTCATTGCTCTTGCTAGGCAAGGCAAAATCAAAATAAAGATAGAAAAATACCCATTGACACAAGCATTAGAAGTATATGATAAAATGCGTAAAGGGCAATTAAAAGGAAGAGCAGTGCTAGTTCCTTAGATAACTATATATTACAATGGTGAAAGTAGAGAAATGCTTGCTTTTGCCATTGTTTTTAAATTGTTAAAATATTAATTTATTGTAAATATAACTTTTGTTGATTTTTAATTTAGACTTGTTAAGTTGTTTGTTTTTTGAATTATTGCTGATATTTAATTAGATAAGTATTTAATGTAGTATATAAATCATATATAGTATGTAATAATTATATGGATTTGTATCCTATTAATAGGAAACAGTGTTAGTATGGCTTAATAGAATGGAAATAAATGCTTAATTTCGCAAGAAAATAAGCGATAAATTCATGCCGTTAATTTCTATTATTTTACCTGCTTATAATGCAGCTAGTACTATAAGTAAATGTGTAAATAGTATATTAAACCAAAGTTTTACAGATTTTGAACTTATCATTATTAATGATGGTTCTGCAGATGAAACAAAAGAAGAATGTGATAGGTTATCAAAACTAGATAATAGAATTACTTTTATTTGTCAAGTTAATAAAGGAGTGTCTTCTGCTCGTAATAGAGGAATTAATATAGCAAAAGGACAATATTTCGTATTTGTAGATAGTGATGATTATGTTTCTCCGAATTATCTATTTTCGCTCTTAGAAGATTATAAAACCTCAAAGGCAGATTTAGTTATTCATACATTTCATGTAGTAAATTTTAAAGAGGATTGGGCACCTAAACTACCTAATGTTCTTTGTTCATCAACAAGTTTTGATGTTCTTTTTAAAAATTGTGAACTATATAAAACAGGTTTTTTATTTGGTAAATTATTTAAGGCTTCTATTGTAAAGGATTATAATATTAAATTTAATGAATCTATTATTCTTTATGAGGATTCTGCTTTTCTCTGTCAATATTTAAAACATTGTGATACTATATTCTTTAATAATATTAAAGAATATTTCTATAATTATTATCCTGATTCACTTTCTAGGCAAAAACATTGTTTTAAATCTGTTTATGCAGTTTACTTAATTCATCTAGATTATTTTCTTTTTTGTAAAAGTAAGGCGAAAACAAAAGAAGATTTTGAGAATTTGAAATCTTTTAAAAACCATACTAATGGACTACTAAGAACTTCATTAGCTACTTTTTATAAACTAAATACTTGTAAGAAAGAAAGACAAAGTTTTTTGTTGGGTATTCCAAAGCAAGGTATACAGCTATTTAAAGATTATCATTGTGGTTCTATGGTGAAAAATAAAATATTAGCATTACTAAAGAACGAAAAGTATAGCAGTTTTGATTTTTTCATGCGTTTACTTTATATTCAAGGAATGTTTGCTGAAAAATAAAAGAGTATTGTTCTTTATTTTTAAAGAATTAAAAGTTTTTGTTAACTTACTTTTTGTATTTTTATCTTTATTATAATTTAAATATAAGGATATGAATATGCGTTTTTCTATAAAAGTTGCATTAACTTTTTTTGTAGTATTAATACTAAGTTCTTGTCAACAGATCACATATAAAGCTAAACCTATAGATAATTTTGATGTTAATCGTTATTTAGGAAGTTGGTATGAGATCGCTCGTTTTGACTTTAAATTTGAGAAAGATTTAAATAATACAACAGCTACTTATAGTCTGAATGATGATGGGACAATTAAGGTAATTAATAAAGGGTATAATCCTTTTGAAAAAGAGTGGAAGACCGCTGAAGGTAAAGCAAAGTTTATTGGCTCTCCTAAGATTGGTCAGTTAAAAGTGTCTTTTTTTGGACCGTTTTATTCCGGATATAATATTTTAGCTTTAGATGCTGATTATAAATATGCATTAGTAGCGGGTAAGAATTTAAAATATTTATGGATTTTATCAAGAGAAAAAACGATACCAGAAGATATTAAAACAGAATATTTGAAGATTGCGGAAGATGCAGGGTATAAAACAGATAAATTATTATGGATTGAACATAATAAATAGTAAAAAAGGACGATTTTTTATCGTCCTTTTTTATTTGGTTTATATTTTTTTCTCTTTAATGAAATAACAAAGTAGATATAATAAGTGACAGGCTAATAATGAATATGCTGTCAATACAATGATATCTAGAGGGATTAGGTTTGTAACTGCAGATATAATAAATGTAAGTAATAATTGCAACGATCCTAATAATGCTGAAGCAGATCCACTATTTGTAGTGAAAGGAGCTAAAGCTAGTTTAGTGGTAGTTGGAAATAATACACCTAAGGTTAATACAATAAAAAAGATTGGTATTAATATATCAATTATAGGAGCTTTTAAAACAGAAAGTATAAGAAGTGCACTGCTGCTTATAATACCAAAATAGATAGTATATTTTACTGTTTGTTCTACTGTCCACCAACGAGATAATACAGAATTTGCAAGCCATGCGCCAAGAATTAGACCTATTGCATTAAAAGCAAAAATTTCACTAAAAGTATTTGATGATAGCCCACCATATTCCATAATTAAGTATGGAGCATTAGCAAGATATATCATTAATATACTATAAGTCAAACTACCTATTAAAGTGTATTTTACAAAGATGTTGTTTTGAACAATAATTTTAAAATCATTCATAAGATTAACTGCTTTGCTGTCACTGGCTATTCGAGTTTCTGGCAAAAAGAAAATAACAGTTAATAAGCAGATAATTCCTAATATCAATAGGGTTACAAAAGCAGATTGCCATACAAAATGACTAATCAAAAAATTACCAAATACAGGACCAATAATAGGAGCTATACCTGCAATAATTGCTAGTAATGAAAAGACATGCATGCTCTTATCCGATTCAAAATACTCATTGACTATTGCTCTAGCAATAACTACGCCCGCACATCCAGCAAATGCTTGGAAGAAACGAGCTGTCCAGAATTGCTCTATAGTCTGAGCATAGATACATGCAATAGTTGCTAAAATGAATATCAACAATGAAATGATAATAGGGATTTTTCTTCCATATCGGTCAGAGATAATTCCCCAGAATAATTGCCCAATCGCAAATCCTCCTAAGAAAAATGAAATAGATAATTGTACTGCTTTTATATCTGTTTTGTAAGTTTCTGCTATTTTTAAAAAACCAGGCAGATATAAGTCTATACTAAAGGGCTCTAATGCAGAAAGAAGTGACAGTATTATCACTACTACAAATTGCATTTTTGTTAATTTGTTCATATCGTTTATTTGAGGATGCAAATATACCAACTAGTTTATTAGGCAAACTTATCCAATAAGGCGGACTCATTGGACTTTTAAGAAGTTATTTCTGAAATCTAAAGGTGTTTGTCCTGTGTGTTTTTTAAAAAAGCGATTAAAATAATTGACTTCTGTAAATCCTAGTCGATTCGATATCGTTTGAATATTTTCATTTGAATAACTTATTAAACGCTTTGATTCAAGAACTAATCTTTGTTGAATATGTTGAGTTAAAGTATAGCCAGTATTTAGGTATAATATTTCATTCATTCTTTTGACAGACAAAGCTATCTTATCTGCATAAAATACATTTGACCTGTGAGTAACAAAATTTGCCTCGATAAGTTCTAATAGTACAAACAACCGCCCGTCTGTTGACGAGATAGTATCATTTAATATTTCTGAATCTTGTAGATGTATTAGCCAAAGTGTAAGATATTTGTCTAATAGATCTACTCTTTTTTTACTTAACCATTCTTTCTTAATTAACTCTATTAAGTGCTTAAAGATAATAGTGTTCTCTGTAGTGATAGCAAAATGTAAAGGAGGAATAGCCTTAAATAAATTAGTTTTTAATTGCTGAAATATGATACGATTAAAGTAATCTTTATCTATGGCCATATAATAACCACAAATACCATTAGGATTAAAAAATTGCACTTGACCTGGATAGATGATCCACAGATGGTTTTCTATTATAGGGTAAGTTTTAAAATCTATTTCTTGAGAATGTTGTGAGGTAACTTTTGTAAACCAGAAAATTTGATAGAAATTATATTGGTAGTGATAGTCAAAGATAAATAGATCGTTATTGTCCTCAATTGTATAAAACTCAATTGGGGTATTCTTATCATACTGTTGTACTTTAATTACCTTTTTTTGGGGTATCATATCGCTTAAAAAAACAAGAGCAAAAGTAAGTATTTAATTTAAGAGGAATTCAATAAATAAAATTTATGGTAAAAAGACCATTATATTGTACTTGTAAATTCTATTGAATCTTGACTAATAATTGTTTAAGTCAATAATATTGAGTGCGTTAAAATTTACTTTTCTAATTAGCTTTTAGGGTAAAATACTTATATTTAGATACTAACCAAAAAATAATACTAATTATGAAAGCAGATGAAATTCGTTTGTATATGTTTCAAACAGGTGTTTTGAAATGTAAGGAAAACAACATTAAAATGAATGCTTCTTTAGATCCATATGAAATTCCAGTCCCTTGGTATTTGATTGTCCATCCAAAGGGAAATGTGATAATAGATGGTGGGAATGCTGTAGAATGTGCTATTGACCCAGTAAAACATTGGAAAGGTATTACCCAAGTATATTGGCCCGTTATGACAGAAGAGGAAGGTTGTTATAATGCAATCCAGTCAGTAGGTGTTGATCCACAAAGTATAAAGTTCGTCTTACAAAGTCATTTACATTTAGATCATACAGGAGCTATAGGTCGTTTTCCCAATGCAATACATGTGGTTCAAAGAAAAGAGTATGAGTATGCATTTAGCGCAGATTGGTTTGCCGCTGGTGGATATATAAAAGAGGACTTTAACAAACCTGGCTTAAAGTGGCATTTTTTAGAAATAGAAAGAGATGAGGTTTTTGATCTATATGGAGATGGAGTAATTAAAATGATACCGACACCTGGTCATTCACCTGGTCATTGTAGCTTTTTAATTACACTACCTAATGAAGGTTCTATACTACTTACTGTTGACGCTGCCTATACTGTTGATCATTGGGAAGACAAAGCATTACCTGGTTTTTTAGCATCTGCTGTTGATTCAGTGCGTTCAGTAGCTAAATTAAGATTTATTGCTCAACAAGCTAATGCTATAGTAGTTACAGGACATGACCCTATAAAATGGAGTACATTTAAAAAAGCTCCTGAGTTTTATTATTAATTAAAGTTTAAGACAATGAAAATTAAAGCAGCTATATTAAGAGAAATGGGAAGAGAACGCCCATATAGTAAATCTATGCCATTGACAATAGAAGAAGTAGAGTTAGATAAACCTCAGCGAAGAGAAGTATTAGTAAAGATTAAAGCTGCAGGGCTATGTCATTCTGATTTATCAGTAATTAATGGTGATCGTCCAAGACCACTACCTATGGCTTTAGGCCATGAAGCGGCTGGTATAATTATAGAAAAAGGTGAAGAGGTTAATGATTTTGAAGTTGGAGATCATGTTGTTTTTTCATTTTTACCTTCATGTGGGCATTGTATATATTGTCAAACTGGGAGGGTAGCATTATGTGAAAAAGGAGCAAAAGCTAATGGTGCGGGTACGCTTTTAGGAGGAGCAATACGATTGCATCAGGAGAATGATAAGATTTACCACCATTTAGGAGTTTCTGGTTTTGCGGATCACGTTGTTGCATCTATAGATTCACTTGTAAAAATTGATAAGGCCTATCCTTTTGAAATAGCAGCCTTATTTGGCTGTGCAGTTATGACAGGAGTAGGAGCTGTAATGAATACAGCACAATTAAAATTAGGTGAATCTGTAATGGTTGTCGGACTTGGGGGTGTAGGACTAGCAGCTATACTTGGGGCTAAAGCTGCAGGGGCTAAAAAAGTACTAGCAGCAGATATTAGTAAATATAAGTTAGATGTAGCTAAAGAGCTTGGCGCAACAGAAGTTTTTGATTCTTCAAAAGAGGGAATAGTCAAAGAAGTAAAAGATTATACAAAAGAAAATGGAGTAGATGCTTCTGTAGAATTTGCGGGTGCTATGCCAGCTTTAGACTTTGCTTTTCACGTTACTAAAAGAGGAGGAAGAACTATTACTGGAGCTTTACCTGCACCAGATAAAAAGTTTGTTCTAGATCCCTTGTTATTAGTTGGGGACGAGAAAACACTAAAAGGGTGCTACCTTGGTAGTTGTGTGCCTTTAAGAGATATTCCTGCATATTTAGAACTTTATAAAGAGGGTAAATTACCTGTAGAGCAACTTATCACACATCGCTTAAAACTTGAAGATATTAATGAAGGATTTGATAGGCTAGCTTCAGGAGAAGCCATCCGACAAGTCATATTGTTTGATTAAAATATTTAATAGGGAGTAATTAAACTCCCTATTTTTGATTTATATCTGAGAAGGTAAATGCCCAAAGTATTTTTTAAATGCTTTAGTGAAATGGTGACTATGCTTATATCCTACAGCCTCTGCAACTTCATAGATAGCGTAGTTTTTGCTTTCTAACATCTCTAATGCCTTTTTCATCTTTAGGTCGTGCAGATAGGCAAAAGTTGTTGTGCCAAAAAGTGTTTTAAAACCAACCTTAAGTTTAGTTTGATTAATTCCAGCTTCTAACGCAAGGTCTTGAAGAGTAAATTCTTTATTGTAATTCTTCTCTATATATTCTTTAATAAAATGTAAAGCTTCTTTATCTCTTGGAATTAAAGAACAGTTAGCGCTAAGCTTATTATCCTTCCAATTCTGGTATTGTAAAATATGTAGTTCTGTTAATTTACTATTTAAATAATGTTGCGCTAACTTTCCATCAAAAGGGTTTTGTAGAATTTGTTGCAACACTTGTTGAATAGTCACGTTAATATTGATAAATAAACGGGGATCTTTATTGTCAGTGATTTCACTTAAAAATTGGTCGTCATCATCTAATAAATTACCAAAATAATTTATAGGAACAGCTGTCTCAACGTAGATACCTTTGTTTTCTTTATTTGTTTGCATAATATGTTCATAAGGAACTGCATGTTCGCGAAATAATACAGAATCCCCTTCATATACATCAAGATTTTCATGGTTTATCGTCAAACTGTTTCCTGCAAGACAATTATAGGTAAGAAGAGTGTTTTTTTGTGGTAACACAGTATATTTAAACTCTCTTTCAGAAGTGTACTCACCATATTTAATACTAACATCTCCTATGGTTATTTTCATTACGTCCATTGTAATATCTTCTTCATCGTACTTGTAAAACTCTATATCGGGAGAGTCTGACGCTGGGAGAAAAGTCTGTATCATTGTTTTTTCTTTATCATTCACTTTGCAAAGATAATTATTTATAGTGTTTTTAAATAGTAAATATGTTATAATCAGTTAGTTTAGTGAACTATTTCCTCTAGCGTTGTATATCCTACCTCTAGCGTTATTTTTAGGTAAAGTGAATACTAGACTTTTGCGTAATCTTATTTAAAACAAATTTAAATAAAAATAAATCTACGCAATTATGAATAAAAATACTTTATTACTCAGCATTCTTTTCTTTCAAGGAGTCTGCTTTGTCAAGGCTCAAACTAATGATAGTCTGGCTATAAAAACACAAGAATTACAAGAGGTAACTATTAAAGCTGTCGGAAATTCATTTACAAAAAAGAAGAGTTCTAATTCGCTGAGATTGAGCCAAACAGTTAATAACCTTCCTCAAAATATTCAAGTTTTAACAGCTGACTTAATTGAAGGTAGACATATTACTACTATCGACCAAGGTGTAGTACGAAATGTAAGTGGAGCTGTAAGGCTAGAAGAATGGGGAGATGTTTATGCTAGGATAAATATGCGAGGCTCTAGAGCTTCTGCTTTTCGAAATGGTATGAATATTTCTTCTGTTTATGGTCCCTTATCAGAGGATATGAGTTTTGTAGAGAGTATAGAGTTTGTAAAAGGTCCAGCTGGTTTTATGATGTCTAATGGTGAACCTTCTGGAATATATAATGTTGTGACTAAAAAACCAACAGGATAGAATAGACAAAAAGCAGGTTTAGAATTTGGTAGTTATGATTTTGTACGTGCTACTGCTGATGTAGATGGAATACTAACTCCCAAGAGCAATAAAGTATGGTATCGCCTTAATATGGCAGGTCAGTACAAAAATGGGATGAGAGAATTTGAATTTAATAAGCGTTTTAGTTTTGCTCCTTCTATGACTTTTTTGTTAAGTGATAGAACAACTTTGACCACAGAGTACACCTATCAATATTTAAAGATGTCTGACTTTGGTGCTAATTACCTCTTCTCTAAAGATGGCTTTGCTTCTTTACCTAGAAAAAGAACTTTTGGTGATCCGGGGTTTGAGCCAACAGTAATTAATGATCAAAGTTTTTTAGCAAATCTTCAGCATGTATTTAATGATCATTGGAAGCTAACTGCCCAAGCCGCTTATATGAAGTTTGAACAAGAAGGGCAGTATATGTGGGTAACTCATATCGATGAAAAAGGTGATTTTGTAAGAACAAGTAATCTATGGGATGCAGAAAATGAATCTGTTATGGGACAAATATTTGTAAATGGTGATTTTAAGACTGGTAATATCACCCACAATATTTTAGGAGGACTAGATATAGGACATAAACGATATTTAGTGGATTGGAGTCAAAAGTTTGACTATGATACAATAGGTTCTTTTAATATTTATAATGATCAGTACCAAGTGCCTGTTAATGGTTATCCTGATTTTGATAGATCACAACCTTTAGCACAAAGAGTAGCTCAATACGGTATTGGACAAGCAGATGTGGGACAAAGTTATACTGGACTTTATCTACAAGATGAGATTGGATTATTTGATGATAAGCTATTAGTGACAATTGCGGGAAGATATACTACAGTTCGCGAGAACGCTAATCGCGATAGTAAAGAGGATAGAAAGTTTACACCGCGTTTTGGAGTAAATTATAAATTGTTCTCTGAAATGAATGTTTATGCATTATATGATCAAACTTTTGTTCCTCAGACGGGAATGCGTAGAGATGGAGGTGAGATTAAACCACTAACAGGTAATAATATGGAAGTTGGTTTTAAAAATCAGTGGTTTAATAGAAAATGGAATTCTACAGTTTCACTATATCGCATTATTAAAGAAAACCACTTATCGGGAGATCCATTAAATGCGCCTGGTGAAAATTATGTGTTGCAATTAGGAGAGACGCGTACTCAAGGCTTGGAGTTAGATATTAATGGTTCAATCCTTCCAGGATTATCAATTAATGCTAATTATGCTTACACAGAATCAGAAGTTACTAAAGAGACAAAGCAAGCAGCTAAAGGTACTCGACTTAGTGGTTTTGCTAAACATGTGGCAAATGCGTGGTTAAATTATACATTTCAAAGTGGTCCATTAGAAAATTTATCTTTTATGGGAGGAATCACTTTTATGGGAGATAGAGCAACATGGGCTTTTGGAGGAGATACTAGTCATCCATTACCTGATTATACAAGAGTGGATTTAGGAGCAAGTTGGAAATATGATGAGTTTAAAGTCTCATTATTAGTTAATAACGTTTTTGACCGTTATTTATACAATGGGGCTTATTATAACTCGAGAGGGGGTTTTTACTACTGGAGACCAGAAGATGCCTCTAATTTTAAACTTAGCCTAACTTATAATTTCTAAGAATGACGTTATTAGAATATCGTAAATTTTTTATAATAGGGGTATTGTGCTTTGTACACAATACCCTATTTGCGCAAACAGAAGAACGCATTGTATTGTTTGGTCAACAAGCTTTAGAAATGGTTCAAAAATTTGGAGGTAAAGAAAAGGTAGTAGGAGTAGGTTACTTAGACCAAAAAGTAAAGGAGGGAGATTATCCCGATTGGCCTATTCTAACACACTCTTGGCCAAGTAAAGAGGCGGTTTTAAAATTAAGACCAACTTATCTGTTTGGTATGGAGTCCGCATTTAAAGCTAAAAGAAGTGGTTCACCTGATTTTTGGAAAAAGAATAATACAGAAGTGGTTCCAGTTTTTGACTTTAATAAAGCTCGCACTTTAGATGTGTTTTTGGAAGATTTAAGAGCATTTGGAAAAGTCTTTGACAAAGAAGCAGCAGTGGAAGATTTTATTCAAGAGGAACTAGCAAAACTAAAAGTAATTAAAGATAACATCAATATAGATAATCGTAGTAAAAGAGGACGTGTGCTTTTTTTGGCAAATGTAAGATCGCAAAGTATTTTTTATAACTATACACCTAATAAGTGTTTAATGGGAGAGATAGTAGAGGAATTAGGTATGGAGTTTCTTACTAGTGGAAGTATGAGCGTACCAATTTCAATAGAACATATTGTATTATTTAATCCCGATTATATTATTATTTCAAATTTTCAAATAAACACAGCTGATGGCTTATTAGAATATTTTTACAATCATCCTGTGCTAAGTAAGATGAAAGCTGTAAAGGAAAAACAAATACTGACGGTTGATTATTCCAATGCAGTTAGTGGAGGTCTAGAGTTTGTCTCATTATATCAAAAAGTTCAAGAATTTTTATATCCAGATTCAAGTAATGAAAAACAATAAAATAAAATATTTTTATTTACTACTGTTAGTAGTATTAGTATTGCTGATTGCAGTAATAGCCATATTATCAGGAACTATATCAATCTCTTTGCAAGATGTGCAAGCTATCTTTTCTAATTCAGAAGATGCCTCTTATATTACATCCTCTGAATTACCATTAGAAATTCTTAAAGAAGTATTTTGGACAATGCGTGTTCCTCGCGTAATTATGGCTATAGGGATAGGAATAGCCTTGGCAATATGTGGTGTTGTTATGCAATCAAGTGTTCAAAATCCATTGGCAGATCCTTTTATTTTAGGAATATCATCAGGAGCTTCTTTAGGTGCGACCTTAGCAATAGTATTAGGAATACAAATAAGTGGATTTATCGGTGAGATGTCTCTTTCTTTGATGGCATTTATTGGAGCATGTTTAGCTACATTATTTATTTTCTTTTTAAGTATGAAGCAAAATGGTGTTTCTACCTTGCGTTTAATATTAGCAGGGACAGTAATTAATGCATTTTGTGCGGCTTTATCCAATGGATTGATATATGTAGCGGACGACAGTGAGAAAATTCGCTCAGTTGCATTCTGGACAATGGGAAGTTTATCAGATGTATCATGGCAACAAGTAGCCATAGTATATGGTGTATTGATAATAGTTTTAGGTTATTTCCTACTGCATTCAAAAGAATTAGATGTTATGATGATGGGAAATGAAACAGCAGTTACATTAGGTGTTAACCCTGTGATAAAGCGAGTTATAATGATTTCGTTAGTTGCTTTTTTAACAAGTGTAGTGGTGTCCTTTTGTGGGGTGATAGGTTTTGTAGGATTGACAGTGCCGCATATTGTTAGAAGTTTTGTAGGAAGTAAACACCATTGGACATTATTGTTTAGTGCAGTTGTGGGAGCCTTATTTCTAGTAGGAGCAGACTGGATATCAAGAGTGATAATTCCACAAAGTGAAATGGCAATAGGTATAGTGACAGCTATTATTGGATGTCCATTGTTTGCAGGAATTTTATTAACGAATAAGCGAAAGTTATAATGAGTGAATTGTTGTTAGAAGTTAAGAATTTAAGTTTTAGTTATCCTGATGCACAGATATTAGATAATGTTTCGATAAGAGTAGAAAAAGGTCAATTTGTTGGTGTTGTAGGAAGTAATGGATGCGGAAAATCAACATTGCTAAAGAATGTCTATCGTATTTTACATACTAAACAAGGTGAGATTATTTATAAAGGAGAGAACATTAAGAATTATACTATTAAAGAAATGGCTAGAAAAATAGCCGTTGTAAGTCAATTTAACGAGCATACATTTGATTCTTCTGTTTTAGATGTTGTTCTTACAGGGCGTATTCCATTTAAATCTCCCTGGCAATCTTTTAATGAAAAAGACCATGCTATAGCTTTAGAAGCTTTAGAACAGGTAGATATGGTAAATTATCAAGACCGTTTTTTCTCTAGTCTATCTGGAGGGGAAAAACAACGTATTATACTAGCTAGAGCTTTAACACAGCAACCAGAGTTTATTATTTTAGACGAACCCACTAACCACCTTGATATTCGTTTTCAATTAGAAATATTATCCATTGTTAAACAATTAAAAATAGGGGTATTAAGTACCATGCACGATTTATCACTTATTGCTAACTACTGCAATTATATCTATGCACTTAAGGATAAAAGCGTTTACAGGCAAGGAAGTCCTGCTGAGGTATTAACAGAGCACAATATTAAAGAGATTTTTGGCGTTAACTGTAAAGTAATTAAGGGAGAAGAAAACGAGTTGTTTTTTAGTTACAAATAGTAACAATAGTAGGCTAATAGTAGAAGTAATAGTCTGTTATTTATATTTATTATAAATAACAAATTGTTGTAAATCAGATATTTGTATTTTATTTAACATCCTATGTTGGCATTTTTATCGCAAATAGTGATGTTTTGTTAATAGTTTTTCTTTATTTTGTATGTAGAAAAAAAGTTTATAATCTTTCTATAAGATTAATTAAAAGAACTATTTATCAATAGTACTTTGACCTAAATTACAATAGTAATTGTTTTAATTATTATTTCGATTGTAAACATGTAAATCATGTTAATGAGCACAGTGATATATCTTTTTAAATAAGATTAATGTATAGGCTAATTTGGGTATATCTATTAAAAAAAAGAAATGAAGTCACAGTTATATTTTGATATTGTTCACGCATCTATATCATTTATGGGACAATTAGGAAAGACCTTTAGTCCATTAGATTTTAGAGATGAAGAATTAGACGATAAGATAGAGAGTTTCATTTATCGTCCTTATGCTAGTTTACTTCGATTTATTGCTAACCAAGAACTTTTAGGAACTGTCATAGGAGAACATAATGTTATTAATACATTTGCTTACACATTAGTCTATGATGCTGGATACTGGGATGTAAGATCTTTCTCTGATGAGTTGCTAAGTAGTACACAAGTTACTTATCAGATTAAAGAGAAGTTAGCGGGATGGATAAAAGAGAGCAAGGTTGCTTACAATAAAGAAAGTTTTACTAATATTTGTTTCTCTTTACATCATCGAGGATTTACAACTTATATACTTGGAGTTTCTTATATAGATGAGTATGATCGAATTGTGTTTTTTGTTACAGACTGTAATTGTGATGATCGTATCGCATTTAATTATAAGCATAAATTAGATCTCGTTCATGATCGACAGTTTTGCCTAAGCGCTTATGATTTATACCAACGTTATTTAGTGCTCTTTCCTAAATATTCAATTAAAGATTTAGCCAATGAGCTAGATGTTTCAGTCTATCACTTACAAAAGCGGTATAAAGCTTATTTTAAAACTACTTTTGGCGAATTTCATAGATGTCAGCGATTATTAGGAGCATTAAATCTATTGTTATTTACTACTTTATCCATTGAAGAAATAGCTAGATTAACTAATTTTTCAACTACACTCTCTTTTCAAAGAGCATTTGAAAAAGGGGGATTATTACTAGATAGCATCGTTAGACTAAGAGAGTTAAAATGTAAACAAGAGCGCAAAGCTGTACTCAAACAGTATGCACAACAATGTTTAATGAGCTAGTAATAATTTAGATTGGGAATATATCTCTTTTGTACATCTTGTTGGGCTGAATTCATAAAAAGAATAAGTTTCTTATTGATTTATTAAGTGGAGATTTAGATGGAAGTCATCCTATAGTTTTAAAAGGAGAAGAGCAAGTTGCTTATCAAGATAGAAAAAAGAGTATGACAACATTCTTTAGATTTTACTGATCGTCAAGATTTGCCTTTATTACTATAGAGGGTAAGATTTTTTCAACAACGCTTCAACAGTTCTTCAAGATTCCTTCAACAACCAGCCTTCTGTATAGAGCAATCATGGGGAATTGTTGAAGAACTGTTGAAGGATTGCGCTCTAATGCTTATGAATACTGGCTTTAGCAAGTACTCTAAATTTACCCCAATAAATTATTTTTTGGGATAATGTGCTGTTAATAAGCTAGATATGTTTTTTAGGGTTAAAAAAAAGTAAGGTGTTTTTTTTGCATAGATAATTAAAGTGATTATAGAAAACTTCATAGCCTATTGATATATAAATCTATTCTGATAAGAAACTATACAAAGAAAGATATGCTATTGGAAGAACAAAGGCTTGATGAGATAGTGTTTCTTCTTTACGTAATAGATTCGACACTGCATTATATAGTTGGGGGGTATGGAATTTCACGGTTTTTATCGTTTAAAAGAAGTCTCAGAAAACTAAAAAGTCAGGATGACTTTCGATAATTAAAAAATGAGTATCTTCCAAAAAATAATTTTATTTATCACAACTAAGATTAGTAATGATAAGTTAACTCTTAATTCTTTTTAATATGAAGAAAACTCTATTTTTAATGCTATTTTGTATTTGTTCGTTGTCGGTAAATGCTCAAGTAACTAATAATGCTAAACAGTTCCTAAGTAAGTTGTCAAATCATTGTCATAAGGCTTATGTAGGAAAAATAGTTAGTAGTCCGGTGCCTGATGATTTTAAAGACAAAGAGTTAATTATGTATGTAATGTCATGCAATGAAAATGAAGTTAAGATTCCTTTTTTTGTAGGAGATGACTTATCACGTACATGGGTTTTTAATTTAAAGGAAGACTTTATTCAATTAAAGCATGATCATAGACATAGAAATGGGACTCCAGATGAGATAACTATGTATGGTGGAACTTCTACGAATGTGGGTAGAAATGATATACAGTTCTTTCCTGCAGATCAAGAAACTGTAGCAATGCTACCTGCAGCAGCTGGGAATGTCTGGTGGGTAACTATTACAGATACAGAGTATACTTATAATTTAAGAAGAGTAGATACAGGAAGTTTTTTTAGTGTTGTGTTTGATTTAACAAAAGAAGTTCAAACTGATAAACGACCTTGGTAAAAAACAAAAGGCTTGTCTTTATTGACAAGCCTTTTGCTTAATTATTTTTCTTATAGATTTCAACTAGTTTATCTAAAAACTCATATAATGCATTATTCATTTTTGTAAAATCATATTCTCGTATTTCTGCAGGTGATTGTACAAATGGACTGCTTGTAGCATCATTTAACTGATCTTTGCAATTTGAAAGTAATTGTTCAACTGCCTCAGGTGTAAATTCCATATGACATTGAAAACCATAGACGTAATTTTTGTATTTGACTATTTGTCTTGGACAACCTGCACTTGTAGCGAGTACTTTACTTTCTTCTGTAAGACCAGGCATATCTTGATGCCAATGCCCTACATCTAAAGAAAAACCAAAGTGACTAAATTTACTGTTCATTATCCCATCATTAGTAAGAGTGATAGGAAATACTCCTATTTCTTTTTCTGGGCTTATCTTATAGTTAGCTCCTAAAGCTTCACCAATTAACTGAGCTCCTAAACAAACACCAATGACAATTTTGTTCTTATAGATAGCGTCAAAGAGAAGTGCTTTTTCAGCTTGGGCGTCAAAATAGGAACACTCTTGTATAGTAGTAGCTGGATTTTGTGGTCCACCTAAAATAACAAGCATATCTATGTTTTCGATAGAATTGGGCAAAGATTCACCTAAATATAATCGAGTCATAGAATGCGTGTGACCTCCTTTTTCTACCCAATTTAAATAAGCACCAGGACCTTCATATTCTTCATGTATTACAAAATGTACATTCATTTATCGAAATTTTATATAGGTAAAAATACCATTTTAGAAGTAGATAGAGCTAGTCCAGTTGTTATATTTATCTATAATTTTGAAATTGCCAATAAAGTTTTACTTTATTGGAAGTTGATTTTCAATACTCTTTTTGGTTTTACTGCTCATTAGTAGTTGCCCCATTTTATTTAATCCCATCAGCATTCTATCTCTACTTCTTCCAAAATGGTGAGTTAATACATAAGCTAAAATTCCAATTCCTGCTAAATTAATATAGCCATATACTGTCTTATAGGACGCTAAAATGGCATTAATCTGGACAGACTGTAAACTTATTTGATTACCAGGCTGATACAGTATTAAGTCGTCTAAATTAACTGCTAGATTAGCTATACTTTGAAACTGTAATTTATATTGTAACCAAGAGAAGAAAGAGGTAAATATTCCCACTGATATAAAAGTACGCCAAGCGATTGCAAACCCTATTAACGATAGTAAACTCGGTATATCAAGTTTGTCTAACATATAGTACCAAATAACATTAAATAATACTCCCATGCCATATCCTTTAAATAACATAGGCAATAACCATGACGTATAATTTAGTTCAGGAACCATATAAAAATACATGAATATTGTGTACATTAAATAGGCAGAAAAACCTGTAAAGGCTAACATTCTAATTGGTATTTCGTTGTTAAACCACTTATACGAGACCACAGCTGCAAGTAATAGACCAGGGATAATCATTAAATTTAGTGATGCATTTCGCAATGGAGTATAATGTAATATACCAATGGCAAAAGAGTTTTGCATACTTGTAGTTCCAAGATACATTCCCAAGAAAAATAACATCACAATAGCATGTCTTACATTATTCTTTTTAAAAGCTTTTAATGAGATAAAAGGTCTTTTTAATAATTGCTGTCTTAAAAAGAACATAAATGATAATAGTACAAATAGGATAGTAGCATTAGTAATAGATGGAGATCTATACCAATCTTGCTGTTTTCCAAAAGAAAGTATATATCCCAATACTAAGAAAGAACTTACATAAAGAAGTATACTAAACCAATCTACGTAATATAAAGGCACTTTCTTCATAAAGCGCAGATTGTGTTGAAAGATAACACAAACACCTGCTGTAATTAAAGATAAAGCAGCAAAAAAGAAGTATCCGTATTGCCAATTATAATAATATGACATTTGTGTCATATAATATGTGGCAATCTGTGTAGTTATTAAAATGGCTGTGTAGAAGAAACTGTAGAATCTCCCTCTGTTTCCATCTTTACTTAGTAAAAACATTAGTGGTAAAATAATTTCCATCATTCCTAGCATCTTGAAAAAGCCAATTAAGAAAGACATAGCCACTATTACTTGTGGTTGTTTAGTAGTTCCCATTATCATAAAAGAAATTGCTATCCCTAATAAGGCAAATATTAAAATTTCTTTTACTCTAAATCTTGCTTTCAATCGAATTACTAGAGGCATCACTACCCCCATACCAACTACTGTGGCATAATTCGCCCACATAAAATATTCAGTCATTGCACCAGTACTACCTACTAAATAAGTTATATCTGTGGTATATATCCCCGAGATGCAGAAAAATACTAATCCTATTAGAATTAGCAATAAGAGCATAACGGGTTTTGGTACCCAATCGTGAAATAAACCTTGATTATATTTTGGTTTTTGATTTTCCATAAATTATAGAATAAACATTTAGTTTTTAATATAAACGTTCATGTTCATTCCAGCTTTTAAACGATTAATATCTTCAATTTTATTGTTTTCTGTAAACTCAATTCTAACTGGTATTCTTTGTTGAACTTTCACAAAGTTTCCAGTTGAATTATCTGTAGGTACACTAGAGTATCTAGATCCAGTAGCTGCCGATATAGCTGTTACTATTCCTTCAAACTCTTGTCCTCCTAATGCATCCGCTTCCATAGTCATTTTTGTTCCTATAGCAACCTTAGGCATTTGGTATTCTAAGAAATTTGCAGTTACCCATTTTTCTTGATTTCTAACTATAGTTGTGATTTGCTGACTAGGTTGTAATAGTTGCCCCTCGTTTAATAAACGTCTTCCCATCACACCGTCATAAGGTGCTGTAATTACAGTATAGGAAAGGTTTAGTTTTGCCATGTCTAATGCCGCCTTAGATCTTTTTATATCTGCTTCATTTAGGGCAATTCTAGTTTGTATTTCTGATACCGAAAGTTTAGTAGTATTCTTTTGTTTTGACAGACTTTCATAAGCTGCTTTTGCTGCGTCAAACTCTGTTTTTACTTGATCATATTGTTGTCTTGTTACAGCTTCTGACTCTAGTAAGTTTTTATATCTATTAAGATTTTGTTCAGCATTCCAAAAACGAGCTTTAGCCCCTTCTATATTTGAGTCAAAAACAGAAATGTTATTAGTTGCCGTAAGAATAGCAGAAGAAGTGACCTCTTTTGCAGCTAATGCACTTAAATAAGCTGCTTCTGCCTGTTCTACTTGCGTTTTAATTTCTCTATCATCAATTATAACCAGAGTATCTCCTTTGTGTACTTGTTGATGTTCGATAAAGTTAATTTGTTTTATATAACCTGAAACTCTAGTATTTATTGGATTGATAAATTCTTCTACCTGAGCAGATTCAGTGTAATCTTTATCGCCAATGTGAAAATACTGAGTTAATAACCAATAAAAAGCACAAGCAATAATAATGAATGTGATAACATTGATAAGGATAATTTTACTTTTATTGCTTAACTTTTTACTTTTCTTCTCTCTTTCTGTATTTTGAGTTGTATTTTCTGTCTGAGTAGTATCGCTGATACTTACTTGCTCTTCGTTTATATCTTTATTTTCCATTATTGTCGCTTAACTTATAGAGTTCCCGTTGATTTTAATAAATTATAGTATTGAAATAGAACATTAATTTCAGCATTAGCATATTGTAATTCTGCTTCAAGTTTTGCATTTGTTGCATCTATCATTTCAGCTTGAATGGCTAATTGATTTAAATATTTTGCTTCTATAATTCGATAGTTTTCTTGTGCAAGGCTTTGTGATTTCTTCAGTAAACCAGCATTTTGTATCGCCTCATTATATTTAGTAAATGCAGCATTTACACCCATCTGGATATTTTGGGATACTAAAGTTTTAGATTCTTCTGCCTTGTTTTTATTTAATTTTTCAAGACTAACTTTATTTTTTGTTTTAAATAAATTATCAAGACTATAGCTTAAAGAAGCTCCTACATTCCATGTATTAGCGTACATATCAGTAACAGGATTAGTCGTAGTTATAGGACGTTGCATATTGTAGCCTGCTACTGCAGCAAGTGTAGGATACTTATCAGAATTAGCAATTCCTATTTTTTGTTCAGCAATGTCTATACTTTTATCTGCCATTGCTAACATAGGGTGGAATTTATCTGCTAAATCAATATAATAGCTTAGATCTCCTTCCAATAATTTTATCTCTGTATTCTCGATGGGAATAATCTCTGTATCTTCATCAAGCCCCAGGGATAAGTCTAAATTATAATTTAGGATACTTAAATTGTTTTTAATAACAAGTAATCCTTGTTCTATATTCTGTAAGACTAACTCACCACGTATAACTTCATTTCGTGTCATCATCCCTTGATTGTAAAATTTCTTTACGTTCTCAAGACGAATTTCCGCTAGTTGTTTATTGTTTTGATATACTTTTTCTTGATGATGTAGTTTATAAATATCCAGGTAATTTGAAACTACTAATAATTTTACAGCTTGTAAATCTTTTTCAAAATCAAGAGCAACTAATTGTTCTCTGATACTTGACATTTTTATGGACTTGCTAATTAAACCTCCTTTAAACAAAAGTTCACTAGCTTGAACACTGTAAGTATTTGAAAAGTGAGGCATATCTTTGGTCATCACTTTACTAAAATCTTTGTCTAATATTAAGGTGTTTCCAAGATATCCAGCAGTAGCAGAGGCTACTATATTGGGTAATTGCTGCTGTTTGGTAACTTCAGTTTGTTTTAGAGCGATATCTTTATCTTTTGCAGTGACCTTCAACTGCTGGTGATTTTCAATAGCTAATTGAATAGCTTCATCGATTGTGAGTTGTTTCTCTTTTTTTTTGAGCAACTGCATTATTTGAGAATAGTAATAATATGCTAATCCCAATAAGACACTTACCGATTTTATTTTTCATTTACACAAATATTTTAAGGGTGTAAAATTACTGTGGGTATATTACTCTTGAAATGATTGAAAATCGTATATAGATGTTTGAAAGTAATATTTTATTGTTCGAATTGCTTTCTATAATTAGTTGGGCTACTATTTGTATGTCTTTTAAAGAAGTGAGTAAAAGCATATTGATCACTAAACTTAAGACTATTTGCGATTTCACCTATAGAATTAGAAGAACTTGAAAGTTGTGCTTTAGCTTCATTGATAATAAACTCACTAATGATATCATTAGGTGTTTTTCCAGTAATACTTTTAACTACTGTACTTAAATGTCGTGTTGAGATATTTAACCGGTCAGCATAAAACTTAACAGACTTAGTTTTTAAGTAGTTTTCAGAAACTAATAATATAAAATTATAAGATATTTTCTGCTGACTAGTCATGTTACTCTGGTTCTTATTGTGAATAGGAGAGGCAATACTGATTAAATGATAAAGAATAACATTAAAAATGTTCTCTATTATTTTATCTGCAAATTCAATCTTTTCAGTATTAGCTAAGTAGTAACTCATTAACTTTAGATTCTCTAAGAAAATGTTTATCTCAGATTCTGTAACTTGAAATTTTCTAACTAATTGTTTTCTAAGGTTTGCATAGACCTTTAATTTATTTAGTTTTATAGATACTCTCTCAATATATGCATAATCATAGGCTAATAAGTAAATCTCAAGATCATCACTAATCTCTAAGGTTTGATAAACATATTTAGTATCGATTAAAAAGATAGAGTTTTCAACTACTTCTATATCATTAATTTGTTCTTTTAGCAGTATTCTTCCTCTTTTTAAAAATAGCATAGAAGAGCGCATAGGACGATGTGGATGCCCTAATGGTGCTAATTCTAAAAATTTTCGTTCATCATAAACAGCGGGATAATTTGAACTAGTATTTAAA
This sequence comes from Myroides injenensis M09-0166, assembly GCF_000246945.1. Lineage (GTDB taxonomy): Bacteria > Bacteroidota > Bacteroidia > Flavobacteriales > Flavobacteriaceae > Flavobacterium > Flavobacterium injenense. The sequence goes on along the minus strand of NZ_BAEX01000010.1, from coordinate 18,168 downwards.
GTATATTCCGTCAACTTCAAGAGGCTACTAAGTTTTAAAAGATTGGACTGCAAGTTAATCAATCTTTAGCAATATGTTATTTATTAACTTTACAATTGGTGGACTAGCATAAAAATTATAAACTGTACTATATCTTGCCTATATATATCTTATACATTTGCCAGCATAACTATTTTAAGTAGAGTGCGAGATACTTACTATTAGTTGTTTAGTTTTAGTCCAATCCCCTATTCGTAGGGGATTAGTTTGTTATTAATAGTCAAGTTGTTTAACTACAAATATGAATCTTATGCAAGAAGATATTATACATAATTTAGCGATTATAGAAAAGCGTATTCAAGATGCTTGTAATAAAGCTAATCGTGATAGGGAAGAAGTAAAATTGTTATTAGCTACTAAGACAGTATCTGCAGATAGAATTAAAATAGCTGTAGAACAAGGCTATCATTTAATAGCAGAGAACAAAGTTCAAGAAGTAAAAGAAAAACATCAAGTTCTGAGCGAATTACCAATTGAACAGCATTTTATTGGACATCTGCAGACTAATAAGGTAAAAGATATAATGAAGTATGGTATCAGTTGCATTCAGTCATTAGATCGCGTTTCATTAGCAGAAAAGCTACAACAATATTTAGAGCGAAATGATCGTACTATAGATGTTTTCTTACAAGTTAATACATCAGATGAGAATAGTAAGTTTGGAATAGCACCATCAGAGGCTAGAAATTTTGCTAGGGAAATTGCACAATTTGATCGTTTAAATATAAAAGGATTAATGACAATAGGACTCTTTAGTGCTGACGAATCTTTAGTACGTCCTTGTTTTAAAAGGCTTCGAACAGCACAATCACAAATAGAAGAATTGGGATTGCCAAATGTAGTAATGCAAGAGTTGTCTATGGGGATGAGTCAAGACTTAGAAATAGCAATTGATGAGGGAGCAACTATTATTAGGGTAGGAACTGCTATTTTTGGACAACGAATTTATCCAGACAGTTATTATTGGAATGAGAATAGTAATAACTAGGTTTAATAAGTCTTGTATAGCTAGGAGGGTTGATTAGTATAATTTTTCTATATAATTTATAATGCTTGTATAAGAAGAAGTACTTATACAAGCATTAGTAAGAGGTTTGATCTAATTGACTAATAGAGTTAAATCTTTTTCAACAATAGAGGGTATAGTATTAATAAATGCTCTTATTTCTTGCTCAGTCATATGATTTAGAGGACCTAAAAAAGTATTAAGAATGGGGCTTACCCCGCAATAATTTAATATGCTTTTCTCTAATTGTACTAATCCAGCATCAGCATACTCATTTTTATAAACATCTAATGATAAGTCCCCAGCGGTTGTAATGATGCGAGCAGTTTTATGTTCTAATAAACCTTTTGAAAGAATGCCATTTTTGTGCGTAAATGTTATATTAGGTAGAAAAGCTCTATCAAAGAATCCTTTCATAATAGCAGGCATTCCTGTCCACCAAAGTGGGTGAATCCATACAAGATGATCAGCCCATTTTATATCCTCTAGAGCTCTTAGTAAATCAGGTTCTAATTCCATTCTTTGTTGATACCCATACATTAGATTGGGATTGAAATCTAATTGTCCAATAGCAATATAACGCACTTCTACATTTAATTGTTTGGCATGTTGGATATACTTCTCTGCAATTGTAGTGTTTAAGCTATTGCTATTTGGATGACCATTGATAAGCGTAATGTTTGTCATTTTATTCTTGAATAATGTTTTTTAATAGATTGACTTGTAGGTAATGAAATTGGGTAGAAAGAGATGAGGTGAAAAAATCAAATGCGTGAACAGCTCCTTTTATACATAGATAGTTTACATCTACATGACTATTCTTAAGTAAAATACTATATTCATGAGCTTCATCTCTTAGTGGATCATATTCTGCGGTTATTATTGTGGCTGAAGGTAGGTTAGTTAAGTCCTTTGTAGTTGAGGGTACTGCAAAAGGAGGAGGTGTGGTTAGATTACCTTGTAAATAATGATGCCACATCCAATAAGCTGATGTCTTAGTTTGCATTGGAGCATTAGCAAATAGTTGCATAGAGTCACTTGTAAGTAAACTATTCATAGCAGGATAGAGTAAAAATTGGTGTACTATATTTATTTTTTTGTTGTATTGCGTTATTGAGGCAGCTATTGTTCCCCCAGCACTACTGCCTCCTATAATGATTTTATTATTTTGACCACCTATTTTATTAGCATATAAAGAAAGCCATTCTAATGAGTCGTAACCATCATAAACAGCGGCAGGAAAAGGATGTTCTGGAGCCAATCTATAATCTACAGAAACAATTAATATATTAGCATCTAATGCCAAATTCGCAAGTATAGTATCATATTGTTCTGGAGTACCGAATATAAATGCACCCCCATGAAAGTAGAGGAAAATGGGTAAATCTTCTTGATTATTTGGTCTATATGACCTCAATCTAATTTTTCTGTCAGAATCTCTTGAGGGAATGAAAATATTCTTTATCTCCATTTCGCTTGGCAGAGAAGACTCTTGATGATCTTGTGCAAGCTGTTGTTCTTTAGTTCTAATTAATGTGGGATTGTTCTGTAATGAATAATCGTAATCTATATCATCCCAATTACTTTGTGTAATGGCAGTAGCAAGTTCTCTGTCTATTTTATTTAATATTTCACTTGTTGTCATTCTTTTCAATATTTAGTAAAGCAAAAATAGACCTGTTTTATAGGTGTTTTTAGGTATAAATAAAGTATAGATAGGTATATTTGCTGTATGGCTAGAGAAAATATATATAAGTCTTTTGAGGTGTTTTATGAGAATTTAGACTGTTGTCCTTTGAGTAATAGGACGTTTAATTTCTTTGAATTAGTTTATGTACTTAATGGAGAAGGGGAGTACATTATTAACGGCAATACACTTCGATTTAGAAAAGGGAATTTATTTATAACCACACCAAATGACTGTCATGAATTTAATCTCGAGGGTAATTGTGAATTTATTGTAGCGCGTTTCAATCAAGAATATATTAGAAATTATCAATGGAACACAATGGACCATATTGAGTGCTTGTTATATAATGCACCTTTATTGTCTAATTCTTTATTACAAAATAAAGAGGACATTAAGTTGGTTGATAGCGTTATGACTAATGTCCTTATGTTGCTAAATCAAGATTCATTATATGTGGAAGATATATTAACGAATTTGATTAATGTGACTATTGTTGTTGCAGCACGTAATATTGCGATGATAAGACCTTCTCTTATTGACACTAACACAGATCAACGAATCTTAGAGATTATTAATTATATTCACAGTAATATCTTACAGCCAGATTTATTGCGTATTAAATCAATATCTGAAGCTTTTGGATTATCAGAAACGTATCTAGGTGCCTATTTTAGGAAACAATGTGGCGAAAGTATTCAAGATTATATTTCTAGATATAAAATTAGATTAATTGAGCATCGCCTGCAGTTTAGTGATAAACGTATTGTTGAGATTGCAGATGAATTTGGATTTACTGATGAAAGCCACATCAATAAATTTTTTAGGAAACATAATAATATGACTTTAAAACAATTTAGAGTAGAAAGTCAAAAACAAGTAAAGTGATCAAATATTTGTAAATCAGGTAAATAATTAATGTTTGTGGTGAGGATACTCTTGATTTTGTTAGCCAACTTCATTGTCAGATAGTGGAATAGTTTAAAATTTTTCTATTGCTTTTAAAAGAAAATATGGCGTTGTACCAAGTAAATTAAAAGAGTAATAGTATTGGTATAGAGTTATATTTATATACTGGACTAGACCATTTTTTCTTATTATCGAGTACCTTTGTCAAGCTTTTATATAAGTTTAAAATTAACTGAAGTACAATTGACTGTTCTAATAATAATAGTCATTGAAAAAATATAAGATGAAAGAAAGCGAAAGAAGTATTATTTCTATTCAAAGTTTAGTATCTACCGGGTATGTTGGTAATAATGTTGCTGGTTTTGCTATACAATTACATGGGTTAAACATAGTGGTTTTGCCAACAGTAATGTTATCAAGTCATACTGATCAAAAGGTATATTATGGAGAGGTTATAAAACCTGAACTATTTGAGAAGCTCACAAGAGGTATATCAGAAATAGAGATATATCAAAATACAAAATATTTACTTACTGGCTATATTAGAGATAATGATTTAATTACTTTATCTAGAAGTTTTATAAGTAATTGGAAAGAATTAGATAAAAAGAATAACTATGTCTATGATCCAGTTTTTGGTGATAGTAGAGCAGGAGGATTGTATATTCCTAAAGAAGTAGCTGACTATTCGCTAGAACAATTACTTCCTTTAGCTGATGTTATTACACCTAATCAATTTGAATTAGAGTATATTCTTAAAGAAGAAATAAAAGGGGAAGAACAATTATTAAATTTAGTAAATAATCACCCACAACTATCTACAAAGAAAGTAGTATTGACAAGTGCTATTTTAGAAGATACGCCAGCTAATCTAATTGAAGTGATATTAATTGCTGATGGCAAAGTACACAGATTTGTTTCTCAAAAAATTAATATAGAATTAGTAGGGACTGGTGATTTATTTGCCTCTATATTAACATCACAACTTGCATTAGGTAGAAGTATAGCAAAAGCTATTGAGGTAGGGATGCATTTCTTATGTAGCGTATTAGAATATGCTAAGGAAGCACATTTACCAGAAATGGATGCTATTTCTATACTACAAGCACAATCGTTATTAGAGGTAAATGTAGCGAAAGAGAAGGCTCTTTCAATTTAGAAGAATAGTTGGTTTACATTAAGATTAAACGTTATTTTAGTAATTATATTAATTGTTTAATATATTGTATTACATATTGTTATGATGTGTTATTTGTATTGATACTTTATAAGTGATAATAATATAATAGCAATATTGAATATGCTATTTTATAGATATAAAAAAGAGTTAGGAAGATCCCTTCTTAACTCTTTCTTTATTTTTATTTCCACCAAAAATAGTAGTTGTGCAATGCATCGTATTCAAAACCACATTTAGGATATAACTGGTTTCCTATATCATTGGTCTTTTCAGTTTCAAGCATTAATCCACAAGCATTAGTTTCTTCACACCATTTTTTACTTCGGTCAATTAGTCCAATAGATATTCCTTTTCCTCTATATTCTGGGCAAACGAATAAATCTGATAATAACCATTGTTTTTCTAGTTTAATGTAATGGAATAATTTGTAAAGTTGTACAAAGCCCACAGCTTTACCATCCATCCAAGCTAGAAATATATCTGATTCTCCGTTTAAAAGGCGCTCTTTTAGGAATGCCTTTCCAGCTTCTAGATTTGAAGGCTGACGATAAAAAATACGATAAAGATTAAATAATTCAGAAGCTTGTTCTAAGTCTTCTAAGCTTGCTTTTTTAATTGTGAAATTCATAAATTTATATTTTATAATGCTGCGAAACTATAGTATATTTGGTCTGAGTATATGATACAGAATTATAAAAAATAGCTAGTCCAGATGTTAAGACCTTGGGAGTTTGAAATTAAAATAGAGTACAATAGCGATAAGGCTATGTATCTTCAGATTGCTGACGCCATAATTACAAATATTAAAGAAGGAAGATTAAAAAAAGGCATGGTTCTTCCTGGTACTCGGAAGTTGGCTCTAGATTTAGAGGTAAATAGAAATACCGTTGTAGAAGCAATTAATGTCTTAATACAAGAGGGGTATTTAATTTCAAAAGAAAGAAAAGGAACTTTTGTAGCAGATGTTCTGCCAATTTCACCTAGAAATATTGCAAATAAAACAGCTATAGAAATTGATGAGGTTTCTTCCCAGCAAGCAATAATTCGTTTTGATGATGGACATCCCAATACTAAAATTGCACCAATTAAAGAATTAGCTAGAGCTTATCGACAAATATTTAATCAAAAAGCCAAGTGGCAATTGATGGGATATTCTAGTGCTTATGGCGATTTAAATTTTAGAGAAGCAATTGTAAGTATGCTTAATAATCAAAGGGGGATGCATATAGATGTTAATTCATTGTGTATCACTAGAGGAAGCCAGATGGCTATGTTTCTTACAGGTCAATGCTTATTTGAAAAAGGAGATTGTGTAATAGTGGAGGATCCCGGCTATAAACCTGCTTGGCAAGCATTTGAACATGCAGGAGCAGAACTGATATATGTTCCTGTTGATAAGGATGGTATTGATGTGGGTATGGTAGCAGAACTATTGAAAAAAAATAAAAGAATAAAAGCTATATATATAACGCCTCATCATCAATACCCTACCACTGTGACACTTGCCTTATCAAGAAGGTTGGAACTGATACAATTGGCAAATAAGTATAATATAACAATTATTGAAGATGATTACGATAATGAGTTTCACTTTGGATACCGACCTGTTTTACCATTATCTAGTTTTGTTGAGTTAGAACATTATATTTATATTGGAACCTTAAGCAAGGTTGTGGCTCCAGCATTGAGAATAGGTTATTTAGTAAGTAATAATTCAGAGTTTCTTAAGAAAGTGGGGGACTTAAGGAAAATTATTGATGTACAAGGTGACTCAATAATGGAACAAGCAGTATTGCAATTAATTCAAGATGGAACTTTAAAACGCCATATAAAAAAGGCTACTAATTTTTATAAAGAAAGAAGAAATGTTGCTAATCTCTTAATAGATAAGTATCTAAAAGAGTACGTGAATTATTCATTACCAGATGGGGGAATGGCATTTTGGTTAGAACCTAAAGTGTTATTTAACTGGAAGTTATTGGAAGAGCGATTAAATCAATCTAGTATTTCTCTTTTTCCTCCAAGCCACTATACTGAAAATACTTCATCAGTAGGGTTTAGACTAAGCTATGGTTTTCTATCTGATGAACAATTAGAAATAGGGATTAAGCAACTAGCTGAGGTATTTAGCAGATCTAGATTAATATAAGAGTGACTTTAATTTATCCTTCTACGTAAAGAATAGAAAAAAATACCTGTATTTGATCATTGATAGGATTAATTACTACCAAGAGTAGTATGAAAATATAATAACTAGATAAGGAATTATAATAATATCCTTTAATGGTGTAATCTTTCAATAATGTGAAGAATTATGCTCTATTAATTCTGTTCTTGTTTCTAATTTAGAATGATTGTAAACTTTAACTTTTATAAAGTAACTTTATTTTTTTGATTATTTAATTATAATTAATCTAGTAAAGTTGATTATTTGTTTTATTTAAAGGTTAATATGCGTGTATTTATTAATTGAAGATATTCCCTTTTTAATTTTATCAATGATGATATACTTGTAATTTTTATTTTTTACTCTACATTTGTCTTTATTTAAAATAAATCTAAATAGTTTTATTTGTGAAGGCCAAATACCTTATAGCAATTTTTGTTGGATCACTTTGTAGTTTTGATTCCATTGCACAAGTTATAACAACAGTTACCTTAAAAAATCAAGGCAACCAATCTGTGGTTAATGGAGTAGTTATAATTGATTCTATACAAAAAGACACAGATCACAATGGAGCAGCCGTATTTGACTTAAACAAAGAAGGTACCTATCAGCTTCAAGTTTTTGCAAATTCATTTAAACCAGTTTCTAAACAAATAGAGGTGAAGAATGGTAGTACTTTCGAACTTATTTTAGAGGATGACAATGTCTTATTATCTGATATTTTAATAGAAAGTAAAAGTGAGTCACAACAAACAAATAGAGCTATCATACGTTCTATTGTAGTTGATACTAAAAGCGAAATCGCAAAACCAGTTTCATTAGTAGATTTAATGAATAAAACCACTGGTATCCGTGTTAGACAATCAGGAGGTTTGGGGTCCCAAGCTAATATTAATCTTAATGGCTTTTCAGGAAATGCAATACGCATATTCAAAGATGGTATTCCAATTAATTATTTAGGAGAAGGTTATAGTATTTCAAATGTACCACTTGATTTATTAGAGCGCGTAGAAGTTTATAAAGGTATTGTACCTGTTAATCTAGCGACAGATGCTTTAGGGGGAGCAGTTAACTTAATATCTCCTGCCAATAAGGCTAATACGTTAAGAGCCTCTGTGGAGTACGGTTCATTTAATACATTTAGGGGAGCATTGCGACTTCATCACAATTTAAATGATCACGCCTTTGTTGGTGTAGAAGCCTTCTATAACTATTCTGATAATGATTATAAAATCAAAACACCAGATGCAGAAATAGCAAAAACCAAATCAAAGGTTAAGTTGTTCCACAATCGTTACAAACATCTTTACACGAATGTATATGCAGGTTTTAATAATCTGAAATGGGCTGATTTAATACAACTTGATTTAAGTTATTACAATCTTGAAAAAGAATTACAAAATAGCCCTACTACTATGTTAACACCTTATGGGGCTATTGAAGATAAGCAACATAGTTTTATTCCTAGTCTTCGTTATAAGAAATCATTATTTGACGAGCGAGTTAATATTGACCAATTTGTATCGTATAATGTTGTAAAAATGCAAGCAATAGATACGCTAAGAGGTAGATATAATTGGCTAGGGGAGTTTACACCAAGAGGTTATCGCGGTGAAGGAGATCACCCTATGGATGCTGATATAGATATGACATTTTTCACCTCTAGAACATTATTAGGATACACTATTAATGCGAATAACCAACTATGGTTAAATAATACCTATAACTATACAAAAAGAAAAGGTACAGATCCCTATGGTAAGAAAATAGAGGATACACAACAAACGATAGTTGAATTACCTACTAAATATAAAAAGAATACAATTGCTTTAGGCTTAACTACTCAATGGCTAAATAACAAATTGGAAACAAATGTTCTTGCTAAACTTTATAATTACAGTAGCGAAGGTCTTAATACTGCACATAATGTTGATTTAAAATCTACGGATATTTATAAGACAAATGGCGATGCTTTTGGTTGGGCAGTTGGGGCTAAATATAGATTGTCTGATAAGTATAATCTTAGATTTTCGATAGAGGACGCTAGACGTTTACCTGGTTATACAGAATTGTTTGGAGATTATATTTTCATAGCTTCTAATTTTGATTTGAAACCTGAAAAAAGTATCAACCTTAATTTAGGAATCGATAAAGAAGAAGGGATATTTAAGTATAGCCTAAGCGGTTTTTATAGACAAACTAAAGATATTATCGTCCTTGTATCAGGTAACCCGCCTCTTTCAGTTTATGTAAATAAAGAAAGAGCAAATGGATACGGTTTTGAAGGAGATTTTAAAGTACAAATGAATAAGAACTTTAGCGCATTTACCAACTTTACTTGGCAGAGTATCCGTTATGGAAAATTTAGCCAAGCCTCTGACAAATGGATGAAAGGCAGTAGAGTACCAAACCTTCCTTTCTTTTTTGCAAATATTGGTGTTGAGGCGAAGTTTGAGCAGTTGTTTCTAAAGGATGATGCTATTACCGCTTACTCTAACCTAAACTTCGTAAGAGAATTTTATATCCAAGCGATTGATAAATCGATGGAACCAAGTGGATTTCTTGGTCTATTTGGACGTTCAAAAGGTGATATAAAGAACATTGTACCAGATCAAACAACTGTTAACCTAGGCGCATTATATGAGCTGAAAAGCAAAGGGTTGTCTTTAGGAATGGAAGTAAGAAATTTATTTAATCAAGAACTATACGATTATTTTAAGATACAAAAGGCTGGCAGAAGCTTTTATATAAAACTAAATTATAAACTAAATTAAACTATGAGAATAATAAAACCTTTGGCATCTATATCGATGTGTTTGACATTAGCTTTAGCTTCTTGTTCGTCTGATGATAATTCAGTTACTCCAGATCCAGTAGATCCTAAGCCAGAAGAAGGAACAGCAATGTATTATGTAATGTCTTTATCTGAGGGTAAAGGTCCTATTAAAAATGGTTTTCTAAAGAGCTATGATGCTTTACCTTCTGGTCAAATAGATAATACTAGTGGTAATTCAACAGCCTCTGGTGGAATGGGAGGATACCGTCAATATGGTAATCGCGTTTATCGAATGTTTAATGATGAAAATAGTAGAATATTAGGGCAATTTATTTTTGCAGAAAACGGTTCTTATATTACAAAATCTATAAGTGTAGAACCTAAAATTGCAGGTTCTGGAAACTTCACTATTGATAATAACAATACTACAGGATATTACTTTGATGGTACAAATCCTTTAGAGATTCAAATGTTTGATCCAGAAACTATGGCGAGCAAAGGTAAGTTTGCAAACTATGAAAATGAAGTTAAAGCATTAGAAGCAAGTCTGAAATTGGAAGGTGTAAAGTTTAGAGCGATTGGACAACATATGATTGCTATTAATGGTAACAAACTTTATGCAGATATTACTTTTGGTAAAAACGAAGGTGGTCAAGCTGGAATGTTTGATGGTGTAGCACCAGATGTTCATATCGCTGTAATTGATTTGTCAAGTGGTAAATGGCTAGGAAGTACTGCTGTAAAAAACACTGGTAATATTGCTTTTATAGATGAGAATCCACTTTATTACTTTGACGAGAACAAAGACTTGTATTTTGTTTGCCAAGGTGTAAAAACGGGTGGTCTTGGAGATAAATCTAAGATTGCAAGGATAAAGAATAATGCAACAACAATAGATACATCATGGGAATTAGACTTTAATACTTTGTTTAGTACTACCTCTGGGAAATTCTCTACTATTTATGTAGAAAAAGGGAAGATTGTTACTTTAGTCAATGACGTTCCTTTACTAGACCCTAGTACAATTAATCTAACTCCTATATGGAAATATATAACTATAGATATTAATACAAAAGCTATACAGGCTATTGAAATAGAAGGAGTAACACTAGTAGAGACGCCTGCTGCTGCATTAGGAGTTAGCAAAGTTGATGATAAGAAATTCATAAGAGTTGTAACACAAGACAAGAACGGTTTTTATGAATTATCACAAGATTTTACGAAAGCAAAACCTTCTATTGAGATTACAAAAGGTGGAAAACCTCAAGGTCTATTCAAAGTGACTAAAAAATAATAGTAGCAACATATGAGTAAATATGTATTAAGTATCTTAATTGGAATGATGACAATGGTAATACATGCACAAGAGCTTTTTCATGTAGATATTGAACTACAGGTAAATACAACTATTAATCCTAACGATAATATATATATTACAGGGAATTTTAATAAGTGGAATCCTAAAGAAGAAAAGTATTTGATGACTCCTGATACGACTACTAAAGGGAAGTATCATATTCGTCTAACTAATATACCAAAAGGAGTATTAGAATATAAATTTAGTCGTGGTAGTTGGCAGACATTGGAGTGCTCGCCTAAGGGAAGACTGAAAAATCTTCACGATATAACCATTGTTGAGAATACTAAATTGACAAATGAGATAGAAGGGTGGAGAGATGCTTTTCCTGCCTCTACAGCTCCAGAAGATTTAGTTATCATTCCTGATTTCTATATGCCACAGTTAGGACGTTCACGTACTATTCGAATCTATTTGCCAGAAGATTATCAAACTTCAGATAAGAATTATCCCGTTTGGTATATGCAGGATGGACAAGATTTGTTTGATGAAGCAATTTCGGAAGGTAGGATAGGACCAGTGGAATGGGAAGTAGATGAAACCATCAGAAAGTGGAATGATCAATATATAGTAGTAGGTATAGATCATGAATATGAGAAAAACTTAAGAGAGAAAGAGTATTTTTTCTTCCCTACAGTAAAGAATAATCAGCCAGAAGGTAATTACTACTTAGAGTTTATAGTAGAAACTTTAAAGCCCTATATCGATAGTCACTATCGTACTAAGAGTGATACAAAAAGTACTGGTATTGCTGGAGGATCGCTAGGAGGACTTATATCATTATACGCAGGTTTAACCTATCCTGAAGTATTCGGTGTGGTAGGTGTTTTCTCACCATCTATATGGCAAGACGAGGATAATATTGTAAACTATATCAATACGTTTACTACAAAGCAAAAGTCTTTAATACATCATCAACAGTATTATTTCTACGGGGGTGGTCGCGAAAATAGAAATAAAGGAAATGGAGAAGTAGTTCAGATGGATAAGGATATTATTAATCTTTTAAAAGTGATTAGCAAAGATTTAGACTTGAACTATACATTAAAAATAAACCCAAGAGGAAAGCACGGTGCGTGGTACTGGCAACAAGCTTTTTCTTGGATGATCGAAAATGAAATTGTTAACTTAAATAATAAAAAACCATGAAATACCTAAAACAATTATCACTAGCAGGAGCATGTTTAGCAGCTCTATCAACTGTAAACGCACAGTCAATCGATAAAAATGCACAAGTTGGTAAAGGACTTTATCAATTAGCTTATAATAGTCAAGACAATGGGGTGTACGTAGCATCAGTTGTTGACTTTAAAAATAAAGAGGGAATTATTTACAAGCTTAATGGAAATGACTTAAGCATTGAAAAAGAAATAAGTGTACAAGGAAATCCAGTATTTGGAGTTGCTGTAAACGAAAAAACACAAAAATTATATGGTTCTAATACCATTACTAACGCTGTAACTGTTGTTGATTTAAAAACAGGGGATGTTAAAGTAATTAACGGAACAAATGAAAATGGACATAATAGAGAAGTAGCTATTGATGAGAAAACTAATACTATTTATGTTTCAGATACTCAAGAAAATGGTAAAATTTGGGTAATTGACGGTAGTAAAGATGAATTAAAAGGTTACATCGATAATACAGGAATATTTACAGCAGGTCTAGCTTTCGATAATAAAACTAAAAAATTGTACACTGCAAATATGGGTACAAATGAAGTTGCAATTATTGATCCTTCAAGCAAGAAAATTGTAAAGAAATTTGCATCAGGAGGTGAAAGCCCAATTAATATTGCAATTGATGAAGCTGGTCGTAGATTATTTGTAGCGAATTCATCAACTGGATTAACTGTATTAAATGCAGATTCTGGAGAATTATTAAATGTTGTTAAGTTTAAAGGTGGATCTTTAGGTGTAACCTATGATGATAAAACGAACAAAGTAATCTTAGCTAACAGAGAAAGTGGAAAAACTGTTGTAGTTGATGGAAAAACTTTTGAAGTAGTAAAAGAATTAGAAACAGGAAGTCACCCAAATACTGTAGTTGTAAATAACAAAACAGGTGTTGCTTATGTAACTAATAAGACAAAGAGAATGCCTAAAGTAGAAGGACAACCTGATCAAGTAGATACAAATGGAGATGTTGTGTCTAAAATAAAGCTATAATTAAATCTTGTACTGAATAGCTGTACTTGTGTTAAAAACCTGTTTGGGCTACCAAACAGGTTTTTTTATTTGTAATATTTTATAAATAAAATAATGTAAGTTGACTTCTAGTATGGTTTTAGGCTGGGGTAAAAAATGTATCTTTTGTTTCTATAATAATACCAATAAGACTCAAGAAGCTAAAAGCTTTAATCAGTTTTTCAAAAATTACTTTAATTGTTAGTGATTTTCAAAGGATAAAATAAGTAAATAAGATTACTAAGAAGAATAAATAGTCCTGATTAATCGTACATTTATACTAGGACGAGACAACTAGTGAAAAACTGTACAGTAAATGGTAGGATTATTAACTATAGCTGTACAGTTATAGTAGGACGAGACAAGTATTAGACGGGATGACTCCATAGTGAGTCCATGGTGAGTCCATAGTGACTCTATTAAAACAATAGGTTTTAATAGAGTCACTATGGATTTATTATTTAATTAATATGCTTACATCGCCTATTTAACTAGGATGATATTAAAATATTTAGAGATGGAGTATCTCAATTTTTTTGGCGTTGCTTTTATAAGCACTGTTATTTTGCAAATCTTTTTGTCGCAGCAACACATAATATCACACCACAAGTGATACCAAGCATTCCAATACTAACATGTTCATGTAATAAAAAAGCTGCTAATCCTAAACCTAAGAAAGGTTGTAAAAGTTGTAATTGCCCCACTGTAGCTATTCCTCCCATTGCCAGTCCTCTATACCAGAAGATAAAGGCAATATACATGCATATAAAAGCCACATACATTAAACTAATCCAAGCATCTACACTAATTGTACTCAATGATGGAGGAAATAGTAAAAGTAGCGTAGGGATGCTTAATGGAAGTGAAATTACTAATGCCCATGAAATCACTTGTACACCACCTAAAGTTTTTGATAATTTGGCGCCTTCAGCATATCCTAATCCACAAAGAATAATAGCAGCTAACATTAAAATATCACCAATAGGCGAACCTCCAATGCCTTGTGAGATGGCATAACCAACTACTAAAGCACTACCCAAAAAGGAAAATAACCAGAATATAAGAGCTGGCTTTTCTTTTCCTCTAATAACCCCAAAGATTGCAGTAGACATTGGCAATAACCCCATAAAAACCAGAGAATGGGCAGAAGTAATATATTGTAAGGCTAATCCTGTAAGTAATGGAAAACCTACAACTACACCCATTGCCACAATTAACAATGATTGCATTTCGGTTTTAGTTGGCCTCCTTTCTTTATAAGCTATTAAAATACATATTGATAATATCCCCGCTATTGCAGCTCTTGCAGCCGTTAAGAAGAAGGGATCCATTTCTAGTACAGCAATTCTTGTAGCAGGTAATGAACCGCTAAATAATAATACCCCGATGGCTCCATTAATCCATCCACCAGATTTTTGACGAGCTAAGTCAACTGTTTCTACTTGTTTCATTGTTATATTTAAAATTTGTAGCAAAATTAGGGTCTCATAGCAATAAGTACAGTCTCACTTTTGTAAATTTGCATAGACACAGTTGAGAATTGAGATATGCAAAAAAAATATTTATACCAAGAGATCGCAGAAGATTTAGCACTACAAATAAAGAATAACATTCTACAAGAAGGAGAGCGTTTGCCCTCAGTAAGAATGCTTTGTCAAGAATATGGGATAAGTATGAATACTGCTAAGCGAGTTTATTTAGAATTAGAAGGTCAATTTTTAATAGAATCAAAACCTCAATCGGGATATTTTGTAAGTAAAAAAATAGTAGAACTTCCATTGGCAAATACAAGTAATCCTATTTTAATCGCAAATGAGGTAGAACCTGATCATTTAGCAGAAAAGGTTTATGCTAATTTAGGTAATGAGAAACTTACTTTGTTTTCTGTTAATATTCCCTCTGCTGATTTACTACCACTAGCTAAAATGAACAAGCAAATTGTACAAGCAACAAGGAATTTAAAAGAGGGTGGCTTAGAATATGAATCGATTCAAGGAAATCTAAATTTAAGAAGAATGATTGCTGTTCGGTCATTAAGTTGGGCTGGTAATTTGCAAGAAGAAGATTTGATTACTACTACTGGAGGGATTAATGCTTTATCGCTAAGCCTTATGGCAGTCAGTAAGCCTGGTGATACGCTAGCTATAGAGAGTCCATGTTATCCAGGTATTTTACAATTAGCGATAAGTTTGGGTTTAAAAGTATTAGAATTACCGACGCATCCTACTACAGGAATTATTGTAGAATCACTTATTGAAGCGTTGCCTAAAATTGATATTTGTTTATTAGTTTCAAACTTTAATACTCCTACCGGTAGCTGTATGCCTGATGAGCATAAAGAGGAAGTAGTAGAATTATTGGCTAAACACAATATTCCACTTATTGAAGATGATGTATATGGTGACCTGTATATTGATGAACATCGACCTAAATGTTGTAAATCTTTTGACAAAACAGGTAATGTATTATGGTGTAGTTCTGTATCGAAAACTTTAGCACCAGGATATAGAGTAGGCTGGGTGGCACCTGGTAAATATAAAGATAAGATAATAAAACTTAAATATATCCATTGTATATCTACGGCATCAATTGTGGAAGAAGCAGTAGCTAATTTTCTAAGAGAAGGTCGCTATGACTTACATTTACAGAAATTGCGAAAGGTATTGCAAGAGAACCATTTAAACTATGTTCGTACAATAGTAAATAGTTTTCCTAAGGGGACAAAGACTAGTCGCCCGCAAGGAGGTTTAGCCTTATGGGTAGAGTTTGAAAGTCATATAGATACAATAAAACTATATGATCTAGCAATACAAGAAAATATTAGTATTGCCCCTGGTCGTATGTTTTCCTTACAGAATCAGTTTACTAACTGTATGCGTTTGTGTCTAGGGTTAAAATGGTCCGATCGAGTAGAGCAAAAATTAAAACGCATAGGGCAACTTGCTAAAAAGCTTCAATAATTGGATTCATAATAATATTGGTCTTTTTTGTTATTTTTATATATAAAAAAATGCAATATGACAAGAAGTTTGATTTTAATAGTCTTAAGTATTTCTTTTTTGGGTAGTTGTAATAATAAAAAAGTTTTAGAAAATGATTCTAAAGATATTGTATATACAAGCCAACAAGAGGACATTATAAACCAGTACGTATATCAATGTGCTAAAAACATTAATTATTACGTAAACATGAATGACTATCAATCTTGTCTGGATAAAGGATTAAAGAAAGATAGTACAATAGCTTATTTATGGCAACAAAAGGCAATGCCTTACTTTAAAATGCGTAAATATGAGGTAGGAATGCCTTTTCTAGAAAAAGCTGTAGAGTACAATAGAAAAAGATATTTGCCTTATAAAGCCTTTATGGAATGTATCTTTTCTAAACAGTATAAAGAGGCAATAGAGGATTTTAAGGCTTGTATAGAGGAGTTTGGTGATAGCTATGAAATGGATCATACTTATTCATTCTATATTGGATTATCATACTTACAATTAAATCAATTTGATAAGGCAAAAGAATACTTTGAAATAGCAGAGAAGAAGTATTTAGTAGATTTTGGAGAAGTACATCACTTACTTTGGTTTTATAAAGGTATTGTGTATCAAGAACTACGTGCGTATGATAAGGCGATTAGTGCTTACGATCAAGCCCTTGCAGTATATCCTAAATTTTCTGATGCGTTGTTTTATAAAGCATTTTGCACTTATAAATTAGAAAATACATATACTGAGGATATCGCGTTACTTTTTGATAATGCTCAAGAGTATTATAATGAGGGATTTACTATTAATGAGGATAATGCTAGTTATGAAATATATCCTTATCAAATAAGACCATGGTTTTTTAAATAACAGTATATTTGTTGTATATTTGTAATATATATGTTGTAATTATGAAGACGATAGTAAATAAGACAAAACCTTTTAATACTAAGAAAAGTGTGCAAAGAGCTTCTCAAAAAGAATTATTGAGAAGAGAATGGATGATTGAATCAGAAGGTAAGCAATACATATGGACAAGTAAGATGGAGCGTGTAGCTATTATACGTGAAGGAATTCCTTATAGTTCATTGGAAATAATTAGCAAAAAACTTAATCGTCCAATTAAAACTGTTTTATCTTTAGTAGGGATGCCACAGACAACTTATAATAAGAAGAAGAATGAAAAATCCTTGTTAGATAGAAGAGATAGTGAATTAGTGTTATTAATCATTGAATTAGTAGATTTTGGATTGGAAGTCTTTAATCTAGAAGAAGATAAGTTTCAAAGATGGTTAAAGAAACCTAATTTATCACTAGGTGGAAATACTCCAGAGAGTATGCTAGATACGCTTACTGGGATTAATGAAGTGAAGTTTGCTCTCAATAGATTAGAATACGGAAACTTAGCATAATGAGGGTATTTAGAATTGAGAGGGAGCGTTATTTAGAGAGTACACTACAAGGGATAGGTGCTGCATTATCAAAAGGCTTTCGATGGAATAGTTATAACACTAGATTGGTCTATACTGCGGAAACAAGAGCTTTAGCAACATTAGAGATTTCTGTACATTTAGATTTAAGTGAAGATTTGCCTTCCGATCGCTACTATGTAGAAATTGATATACCTAACGATATAGTTATACAAGAGGTAGCAGTGACTGATCTTCCTGAAGATTGGGATGCTAAACCTCCTATTATAACGACGCAAGTAATAGGGGATGACTTTGTTTTCTATGGGGATTCAGCAGTATTAAAGGTACCAAGTAGTATCGTTCCGTTTGAATATAATTATTTAATTAACCCTATGCATATTGATGCAAAAAGAATAAAAGTCGTCGATGTAAAGAAAATGACTTTTGATATAAGGTTGAAACAAC
>NZ_BAEX01000011.1 GCF_000246945.1 Myroides injenensis M09-0166 | reverse complement strand
GTAATTTCATATCTCCACTATTTCAGTTTAAAAATAGTTATCACAAACTAAGTCTACATAGCTAAACCTTACATCAGCTTAAAAGCTATTTTTACATTTGTCATTTACCATTAAATTAATTTGTAATTCGGTTTTATACAATTACTGTAAAACTAAAGACAATTAAAATATTCCCTTTATTTTTTCACATGACAAATTCTAAAACCAGCATTAATAAGAGATAAAGATAAGTTGTTGATGATTTAGGCATTCTAAATGCTGTGAATAAGGAGATAATTCTTACATATAATCTTTTCATTAGTAGTAATACGAAGTGATGAATCGGTTTAATCGATTAAATACGTCCTCCTAACCTAAACTTTCATTTAGATGATAATATCGCAATACAAATAGTGCTAATTCATTTCTGACAGCTACACAATTATTAAATTATAACATAGCCAATCCATACTAAAAATTGCTGTCAGATAACCCAATCCATATTTTTAAGTTTATTGACGATAAATACTAAATTGTATCTTTGTACTATTATTATTATTAATATGGCAAGAGACGAACAATTAAAACAAAGGTGGGAATCCTTAGTTAAGAAAATATCAGACCGATTTGGGGATGGAGAGACCTTAGATATTGAGGCAATCATTTACCTGATAGGAGTGCAAGAGCTAGGTAAAATAAAAAAGAAATATAAAAAAGACGAAAAGGTAAATTTGATGCATATTGCTATATGCAGATTACTAGAGCCATATGGTTACTACGAGTTTGACCATTTTGACAATGATGGATGGCCTCACTACAATGTAAAAGAACATTTACCTGCCCTTAAGGCTGGAGAGCAAAGTGTCTTAATGAAGGAAGCCATTGTTAACTATTTCTTAGAATCAAAATTTATTGATTAATTATACTCCTATTAATCATTTAAATACTATTGAATTATAAAATCATTGACCTTTGTATTAATTATTATGACAAGGGAATGTGTTTTTTTGTGTGTGCCTAACGTTAAATACAAAGAATTATAAAAATAATAGGCTTTTAAAATTTTAATCTCTAATTGAAAAGCAGTAAATTTGCTTTTTACTTTTACTCAAGATGATAGATAAAATAAAAGAATACGTTAGTGAAGCAGAACAGTTCAACACTGACAACAAAGAGACGCTTGAAGCATTTAGAATCAAATTCTTATCGAAAAAAGGAATTTTAAACGACCTATTCGCACACTTTAAAACTGTGCCAAATGAACAAAAGAAAGATTTTGGACAAGCTATCAATTTATTGAAAAGCACGATTGAAAATAAAGTAAAATCAATTCAGGAAGAACTAGACTCAAAAGATGTTCAAGGTCTTTACGGAGATTTAACTCGTCCTGGTTACCCTCTTGAAATAGGCTCTAGACACCCTATCTCATTAGTAAAAAACCAAATTGTAGATATTTTTAATAGTATCGGTTTTAATATTTCTGAAGGACCAGAAATCGAAGATGATTGGCATAACTTCTCAGCACTGAACTTTCCCGAGTATCACCCTGCGAGAGATATGCAAGACACTTTCTTCGTACAAACTAATCCTGAACATTTGTTACGTACACATACCTCATCGGTACAAGTACGTTATATGGAAAAAAATACTCCTCCATTGAGAACTATTTCTCCAGGGCGTGTATTTAGAAATGAAGCTATTTCATCTCGTTCACACTGTATATTCCACCAAGTAGAAGGTTTATACATTGATAAAGATGTATCGTTTGCAGATTTAAAACAAACTTTATTATATTTTACTAAAGAGATGTTTGGTAAATCTAAGATACGTTTACGTCCGTCTTATTTCCCTTTTACAGAGCCTAGTGCTGAAGTAGATATCTATTGGGGATTGAAAACTGAAACAGACTATAGAATTACTAAAGGTACAGGATGGTTAGAAATTATGGGATGTGGAATGGTAGATCCTAACGTTTTAAAGAACTGTAATATCGATCCTAATGAATATAGTGGTTTTGCATTTGGTATGGGAATAGAGCGTATTGCAATGCTTTTATATCAAATTGGTGATATCCGTATGTTCTATGAAAATGATGTACGTTTCTTAGAACAATTTAAAGCAAGCTTCTAATTATAGATCAAATCATAAGATATTAAAAAGGCGTTATACAGTTGTATAACGCCTTTTTTTGAACTAATTCAATCAAATTAAAAATCTCTATATGGTATATCTATAAGTAGCTATTTGTTATTATTTGTTACACTTTATTAAGCAAAAAAATAAGAATAGTTAAACCTCATGTAGATAACAAGACTTAATTTTTATATATAACTCCTCTATTTAATATAAAAATTTGTCAAAGCTTAATTTTAAATTCTTTTTACTCAAGCGGTTTTGTATTTTTGTTTGTTCAAACAAAACTAAACTATGTCAAAATTTAATCTATTAACTGTTAAGGAAATCCGACAGGAGACTCCTAATGCGGTATCAATAGTATTTGATATTCCAGCAACTTTAAAAGATGACTATAAATTTACAGCTGGTCAATATCTAAACATCAAATACAACAATCAAGGAACTGAGATTAGAAGAGCGTATTCAATTTGTTCGACACCTAACAGTGGAGAGCTAAGAATTGCTGTTAAAAAAGTAGAAAAAGGTATTTTCTCTACTTATGCTAATGAAGTGCTAAGAGTAGGCGACAAACTTGAAGTAGAAACTCCTGAAGGAAGATTTACAATAATTCCTAATGCTAACGTAGCGAATAACTACGCTGCATTTGTTGCAGGAAGTGGTATTACACCGGTTATTGCAATTATTAAAACAGTTCTTGAGCAAGAAGCAAATAGTACATTTACTTTAGTTTATGGAAATAAAAGTGCAGAAGAGACTATTTTTCATCAAGAACTTCATTTATTACAAGAAAAATATAACGATCGACTTTTTATTCACTTTATTTATTCCAGAACAAAAGAGGATGACTGCCTATTCGGTCGTATAGGTAAAGCTGCAATTAATTTCGTCATAAATGATACTCGTAGTGAGAAGGATTTCTCTAAGTTCTTTTTATGTGGTCCAGAGGAAATGATTGATTTAATTTCTTTAACATTACAAGAAAGAGGTGTAGATAAAGAAAATATAGCTTTTGAAATCTTTACGCCAAATAACGATAATAAAGTAAATATTATAGTTGAAGAGTCAAATAATAATGCTACTATAAAAGTTACAGCACTAGTTGACGATGATGAGCAAAGCTTTGAAATGCCTAAAAATGAAATATTACTTAATGGCGTTTTAAAGGCAGGAATAGATGCTCCTTATTCATGCCAAGGTGGTATTTGTAGTTCTTGTATGTGCCGTATAATAAAAGGATCTGCAATAATGCAAAAGAATAGCATCCTATCAGAAGATGAAATTGCAGACGGATTAATACTGTCATGTCAAGCCTTAGTTACATCTGATGAAATCTACATTGACTATGATGATGTATAATTAAAAAAGAGGTTAGGAAATTATCCTAACCTCTTTTTTTTAACTTAGCTATCATTCTTAAATTTACTAGTATTATCAATAATAGAATAAACTCAGGAAAATATATTCTACTACTTAAATAATCTTATTAAAATTTAGTTCCTATAAAAGTATTAAAAAAAAGCGATTATAAAAGTAAAATAGATAAATTAACAATTAAGATTATATATTATATGCAAGCATAATACTTTATACTTAACGTTTTATTACATTCTAATTTAATAATCCCTGGTATATATAACTCTAGATTTCTTTTATTGTTAACCAAAGTTTGAAAAAAGTAAAAAAAGCTCTCCCACCGCGTGGGAAAGCCTTTTAGCAATTTATCACAACACTAAACTTACTAGTTTCTCATTTACTTGGTCAAAACCAAATGACGCATATACATGGTCAAACTCAGCTTTGATTGCATCATTCATCAGGTTACCTACACTCCCTTCGTGTGTATGGTTAACCTCTTTTGAAGGTTGATAAGTTCCTGCCTCTATAGACAGACCTATCTCTTTATATGCTTCTCTAAAAGGCATTCCTTTTAGTACATAATCATTCACAACCTCAACACTAAACAAATAGTCGTATTTCGGATCGCTTAATATGTCTTTATTCACCTCGATATTATCTAACATCAGTTTTAAAATATCTAAACATTCTTTTAAAGAAGTAAAAGCTGGAAACAGGTTCTCTTTTAACAACTGAAGATCTCTATGGTACCCAGAAGGCAAATTAGCAGTCATTAAGGCTATTTCGTTTGGCAAAGCTTGTATCTTGTTACATCTTGAACGAATAAGCTCTAAAACGTCAGGATTCTTCTTATGAGGCATAATACTTGACCCGGTTGTTAAATTATCAGGAAACTTAATAAACCCCATATTTTGACTCATATACAAGCACCCATCCATTGCGAACTTAGCTAAAGTAGCAGCTATAGCACTCAACCCTTGAGCTAAGATACGTTCTGTCTTACCTCTCCCCATTTGAGCATAGACTACATTATAATTCATAGACTGAAAGCCCAATAAATCGGTAGTCATCTGTCTATTTAGAGGAAATGATGAACCATAACCAGCAGCTGAGCCTAATGGATTCTTATTTGTCACTTTCCATGCGGCTAACATCATCTCTAAGTCATCCACTAAGCTCTCCGCATACGCACCAAACCACAAGCCAAATGACGAAGGCATTGCGATTTGTAAATGCGTATAACCAGGTAATAAGACCTCTTTATACTGGTCGCTTAAACCTTGTAATGTGTCAAACACCTCTTTTGTCTTTACTGCAATCTCTTCTATCTCATGGCGGAAATATAACTTAAGATCTACTAACACTTGGTCGTTTCTTGAACGTCCTGAATGTATCTTCTTACCTGCTTCACCAATTCTTCTTGTCAATAACAACTCTACTTGTGAATGAATATCTTCTACATCATCCTCTATTGTGAATTGTCCAGCTAATATCTCTTGGTAAATCTGTTTTAATTCTTTCTGTATAATTACTAAGTCTTCAGCCTCTAGTAATCCGATGCTTTCTAACATCTGTGTATGTGCTAGTGACCCCATCACGTCAAATGCCGCTAGGTTCATATCTAACACTCTATCTTGTCCTACTGTGAATGTATCTACTGATTGATTCACTGTAGTATTCTTTTGCCATAATTTCATTTGCTACACGATTTGCGTTAACATCTCTATATACAAGGCTATTCCCTCTTTGATTTCATTTACATAGACAAATTCGTCTGCTGTATGCGAGCGAGCTGAGTCACCAGGTCCACACTTAAGCGATGGAATACTTAATAAGGCTTGGTCACTCGTAGTAGGTGATCCATAAGTATCTCTTCCCAATGCTATTCCAGCCTGTACAATAGGATGATCCTTAGCTATAGAGGAAGGTTTTAATCGAGTAGAACGAGCAGTGACATCACAGTTTACATGCTGTTTTACCATTTCTAATACTTCTTCATTTGTATAGGCATCTGTCACACGTACATCTACTACAAAATCACAAGTAGAAGGCACTACATTATGCTGAGTTCCTGAGTTAATCATAGTAACACTCATCTTAATAGGTCCAAACTCTTCAGATACCTTAGGAAACTGATACGTATTAAACCACTCTATATCTTTAATCGCTTTAAATATCGCATTGTCCCCTTCATTGCGAGCTGCATGCCCAGAACGTCCTTTAGCCACACAGTCTAACACCATTAATCCTCGCTCTGCTACAGCTAAATGCATTTGTGTAGGTTCTCCTACGATAGCGAATTCTAATTCTCCTAATTTAGGAATCACATATTCTAAACCATTGTTTCCTGATATCTCCTCTTCCGCTGTTGCAGCAATACAGAAGTTGTATTTCAAATCTTCCTTCTCATAGAAGTAAAGAAACGTAGCGATAAGAGATACTAAGCATCCACCTGCATCATTACTACCCAATCCAAATAACTTACCATCTATAATTTCTGGTTTAAAAGGATCACGAGTATAATCCTTATTAGGCTTCACAGTATCATGATGAGAGTTTAACAGAATAGTAGGCTTACTTGGGTCATAGTATTTATTAAAAGCCCATACATTGAATAACTCTCGGTGAATAACCACTCCGTGTGACTCTAAATATGAAGCAATTAAATCTGAAGTAAGTTTTTCTTCTTTACTAAAAGAAGGAGAAGCAATTAATTTTTGTAATAAATCTACAGCCTCTGTTATTAGTATATCTTTCATGTTTCTGTTTTATAATTATGGTAATGGTATATTCTATTGCTGTATCGTAGTACCTGCCTTTTCAATTAATAAATCTTCTGCCTTTTTGATACATACTCTATCTATACCTTGGTCGATAGCAGCCAAAGCATTTTCTATCTTTGGCAACATACCATCTGCTATCACACCTTCTTGTTTTAGTTGTGTAAAGTTCTCGTAATTAATTGTGCTAATCACAGAGTCCTCGTTGTTAATGTCCTGCAACACACCTTTGCGTTCAAAGCAATATATTAAAGCCACTTTATATTCAGTCGCTAATGCTATTGCTAAATTAGATGCGATGGTGTCTGCATTCGTGTTTAATAGTTGGCCTTCCTTATCCGCCGTAATCGCAGAGAATACAGGACTTAGTCCTATCTCTACTAATTGTTTTAGTCGAACCACATTTACATCGCTAGCCTTAAAATCTCCCACATATCCATAATCTATTGGTTGTATAGGACGTTTATGACTTTGTATCAGCTTAGCATCTGCGCCTGAGATTCCTATCGCATCACAACCTCTTGATTGAAGTTGCGCTGTAATCTGTTTGTTTATTAATCCTGCATATACCATTACAGCTATGGGTAACATCGCTTCGTCAGTAATACGACGACCATTGACCATTTGAGTCTCTATCCCTAATTGAGTAGCCATACGCGTTGCTAATTTGCCTCCTCCATGTACTAAGACCTTAGGTCCTTCTATCTGAGCATAGATGTCTAGAAAAGCATTTAACGCTAACGGATCATCTACGATATTACCTCCTATCTTTATAACTGTAAGGCTCTGCATAATCTATTGGTTTTTTAGCATTTCTTTTAATACAGCTTGTGCTGCCCAAACTCTATTACCAGCTTCTTGGATTACAATAGAGTGCTCACTGTCTAATACCTCTGATGATATCACTAAATCACGTCTAACCGGCAAACAGTGCATTACTTTAGCCTTATTAGTTGCTTCTAACTTATTTAGTGTAAGCATCCACGACTTATCTGTACAAGTAATCTGTCCATAGTCTTCATAACTTGACCAGTTCTTTACATAAACGAAGTCCGCATCCGCTAAAGCTTCATCTTGATTGGTAGTTACTTTAGCACCTTGCGTAAATTCTTCTTTTAAAGCATATCCTTCAGGGTGTGTAACTACGAAATCTACTAATCCTTCTGCCTGCGCTCTACACATCCACTCTGCGAATGAATTAGGTACAGCTTGTGGCAATGCTTTTACATGAGGTGCCCAAGTCAATACTACCTTTGGTTTCTTATCAAGAGGAACTAACTTCTCTTGTGCATTATCATATTGGTAATCGAAATGCTCTACTATAGTAATCAAGTCTGTAAAACTCTGTAATGGGTGTCTTGTAGCACTCTCTAAACTAACTACTGGCTTTCCGCAATACTTAGCAAACTTGCTAAATAACTCTTCGCTATAATCCTCATCAGCATCTTTTAACCCTGGGAAAGAACGCAATCCTAAAATATCACAGTATTCGCCCATTACGGCAGCAGCCTCTTTAATATGCTCTGCAGTATTTCCGTCCATCACTACGCCATCCTTAGTCTCTAATGCCCAACCATCAGATGTCATATTCATTACCATTACATTCATCCCCAAATTCATAGCAGCCTTTTGTGTACTCATCCTTGTACGTAAACTTGGGTTTAAGAATACTAATCCTATTGTCTTATGTTTACCAAGAGCCTCATCTGCATAAGGACTCTGCTTAGATGCTAGTGCACTCTGTACTGCTTGAGATAGAGATGTTATATCGTTAACGGAAAAAAATTGTTTCATTGTTTAATCGAATTTAAAATTGTTGTAATCTATTGCTGAATTTGTCCAAGAATAAATCTGCATCTGCTTGACTTAGATTTAATGCTGGCAATAGCCGAATTACATTAGGGCTTGCTGTCCCAGTAAAGATGTTATCTTTCACTAAAAGTTCTTTACGAACGTCCTTTAACTCAGGTGCAAGATCTATACCAATCATTAATCCCTTACCTCTAACTTCTGTTATCTTATCTAACTTCTTTAACTCGTTGATTAAATAGTTTCCAATATGTGCTGTATGAGCCATTAGGTTATCTTGTTTCATTACTTCCAACACAGATAATGCTGCTGCACAAGCTAAGTGATTTCCACCAAATGTCGTTCCTAACTGCCCATGCCAAGGCTCAAACTGTGAACCTATAGCAATAGCACCAATAGGAAATCCGTTGCCCATTCCTTTTGCCATAGTATAAATATCTGCATCTACACCTCCATCATTTACAGCATAAAAAGAACCTGTACGTCCATATCCGCATTGTACCTCGTCTGCGATAAATACTGCTCCATACTGTGTAGTTAACGTTCTAATTTTCTTTAAGAAACTATCAGTAGCTACCTGAATACCTCCTACACCTTGTATTCCTTCAATAATTACAGCCGTTACCTCATCACCATAAGAAGCAAATGCTTGTTCTAACGCGTTCTCATCATTAAAAGGTAGGAACACAATATTGTCAGTCTGATTTACTGGTGCGACTATCTTTGGGTTATCAGTAGCAGAAACAGCAAGAGATGTTCTTCCGTGAAAAGCTTTATCAAAAGCAATTACTTTCTTCTTACCATTGTAAAAAGAAGCTAACTTTAATGCGTTTTCGTTTGCTTCTGCTCCTGAATTACACAAGAACAATTGATAATTGTCCAACCCAGCGACCTCTCCTAACAAAGCAGCTAACTGCTGTTGAAGAGGAATTTCTATAGAATTAGAATAAAATCCGATTTTATCAAGTTGGTCTTTTAATCTCGCTACATAGTGCGGATGAGTATGTCCGATAGAGATTACTGCGTGACCTCCATATAAATCTAAATACTCTTGATCATTGTTATCATATACTTTACTGCCTATTCCTTTTACAATTTCGATAGGATTAAGTGGGTATACATCATATAATTTCATCATAATAAACTTTTTTTAGAAAGCCGAAGCTTTTAATTGTAAACCTGTCTTTTCGTCTAACCCGAACAACAAGTTCATATTTTGAACTGCTTGCCCACTTGCACCTTTTAACAAGTTATCTATTGCACTTGTTATCAACACATCATCTCCGTTCTTTACAATAGATACAAGGCATTTATTCGTATTAACTACTTGTTTTAAATCTATTCCCTTAGCACTAACATGGGTAAATGGGTGTTGCTCATAGTAGGTATAATACAGTTTGTATAACTCTTCTTCTGTCAATGTAGATTCAAACATTACACTTGCAAAGATTCCTCTGCTAAAGTCTCCACGCTCAGGAATAAACTTAATATTCTTAGCATACCCCGGTTGTAGCTGTGTTAAGCTCTCTCCTATCTCATTAAGATGCTGATGAGTGAAAGCTTTATACACTGATATATTATTCGCTCTCCAACTAAAGTGAGAAGTAGTAGATAGACTTTGTCCTGCTCCTGTAGATCCTGTCAAGGCATTGATATAAATAGACTCTGGTAATTTCCCTGCACTCGCTAATGGCAATAAAGCCAACTGTAGCGCTGTAGCAAAACAACCTGGATTAGCTATATAACTTGCTTTTTTAATTTGCTCTCTGTTTAGCTCTGGCAATCCATATACAAATTGTCCTGCTGTCTCTTTCAATCTAAAGTCTTGGCTAAGGTCGATAATCTTTATTTCGCTATCTATCTCGTTTTCTGCTAAGAATGCTTTAGAGTCACCATGCCCCATACACAAAAACAAAACATCAATATCTTGTGTCAATGACGCACTAAACTTTAAATCTGTATCACCAAAAAGATCAGTGTGCACATCATATACTGGTTTGCCTGCACTGCTATTAGAGTGTACAAATACAATCTCTACTGCTGGATGAGGTAGTAATAATCTTAACAACTCTCCTCCAGTATAGCCAGCCCCTCCAACTATTCCTGCTTTAATTGTCTGCATATCTTATTGGTCTTGATTATTTACTTTGTGCCAAATCATTACTTGGTTACCAAAGATTTTAGAGAACCCTTTTACATCTTCTCCTGTCCATGCATTATTCATCTCTCCGTAGCTACCAAATTTGTTAGACATTAAATCGTGCTCTGACTCTATACCTATTACTACAAAACGGTGTGGGTGAAGCTC
The DNA here is from genome assembly GCF_000246945.1 of Myroides injenensis M09-0166. GTDB lineage: Bacteria > Bacteroidota > Bacteroidia > Flavobacteriales > Flavobacteriaceae > Flavobacterium > Flavobacterium injenense. The sequence goes on along the minus strand of NZ_BAEX01000011.1, from coordinate 42,227 downwards.
TACGATAACCTTACCACTCACAGTCTGCTGTGTACTACTTAAGAATGCTTCCATATCTCTCATCACAGGGTCGTGAAATTGTCCTTCATGTAGATAGTTACCATAAAATGATGCCAACTGCTCTTTCCAGCTTAATTGCCATTTAGTCAATGTATGTTTCTCTAAAGTATGGTGAGCTTTCACTAAGATGATTGGACCAGCAGCTTCAAAACCAACTCTTCCCTTAATACCGATAATCGTATCTCCTACGTGAATATCTCTACCAATACCGAATGGTTGAGCCAAGTCTTGTAATTGTTGGATTACCTCAGTAGGTTTTAGCTTTTTACCATTTAGCGCCACAGGCTCCCCTTTCTCAAAAACAATCTCTACTGTCTCAGGAGTTGTTTTAGTTACCGGGGTAGGCCAAGCCTCTTCTGGTAAATATAGATTAGAAGTTAGGGTTTCTTTTCCACCTACTGAAGTTCCCCACAATCCTTTATTAATTGAATACTTTGCTTTCTCTGCATTAATCTCGACGCCGTGTTTCTGTAAGAACTCGATCTCTTCTTCTCTGTTTAATTTTAAATCTCTAATCGGTGTAATGATCTCTACATTAGGCACCAAAATATTAAAGATCATATCAAAACGCACTTGGTCATTACCTGCTCCTGTACTACCGTGAGCAACTGCCTGTGCACCAATCTTTTTAGCATAATTAGCAATAGCTGTAGCCTGACACACACGTTCTGCACTTACTGATAATGGGTATGTCGCATTCTTTAATACGTTACCGAATATCAAGTACTTAACGCTATCGTTATAGTAATCTTCTGTCTCATCAATAGTCTTATGAGAAGCTACTCCTAAAGCATACGCTCTCTCTTCTATTGCTTTTACTTCTTCTGCATCAAATCCTCCTGTATTTACTGCTACAGAGTGAACTTCATACCCTAATTCTTCTTTTAAATAAATTACACAAAAGCTAGTGTCTAATCCTCCGCTAAATGCTAATACAACTTTTTTATTATTCATGATTGATGTGTTTTAAAATTAAAATAGATGTGTTTTTTTGACTGTTTTTTTCAATTGCATTTGCAAGCGTTTAAGCAACGAGTACTTTTTTTGCATGTTCTTTAGACGCTCTTTAGCCTTGGTCTTTTGGTCTATTTTAGTACGAAGCTCTTTCTCTTTTTCTTCTGGATTCCAAAGCATTGCGGTACATAAGCAATTCTTTTTCTCTTTACTCTGTAAGATTTGGAAATTCACACAACTCTCGCATCCCTTCCAAAACATCTCATCCTGTGTTAGTTCTGAGTAAGGCACAGGTTCATACCCTAAGTCTGAGTTGATCTTCATAACAGCAAATCCAGTCGTTAATCCAAATATTTTAGCTTTTGGATATTTACTTCTAGATAACTCGAATACTCTTTTCTTAATGGCTTTTGCTAATCCAAACTTTCTAAATTCAGGATTAACAATTAATCCAGAATTAGCCACATAATCTCCATGACTCCAAGTTTCTATATAGCAAAAACCTGCCCAAGTCCCATCCTTATGCAAAGCTATAACAGCCTTACCTTCAGTCATTTTATTAGCTACGTATTCTGGCTTTCTTCTTGCAATACCAGTCCCTCTAGCTTTAGCTGATTGAGCCATTTCTTCGCAAATTTGTTCAGCATATCCCACATGTGTTTCATTTGCAGGTATAACAATAAATTGATTTGAATTCATTTCAAAAACAAAGAATAAAAAACAAATAGCCAAAAGCATAGATGTAATTCTTGAATACAAGAATGCCTTGGGTTAATTGAAAAACATTAAAAATTAGATTTGTATAAACAGATATAATGCCAAAGTCAGCATTATCTTAAAAAAAGCTTAATATATATTAAGCAATTGACCGCGAAGACCGCGATGTAGACATAAAGAAAACCTCAACATTTGCTATTGCAATGCTGTTGATGAAATTAGTAATATTTGTATTTGTTTTCTTCATTTAATATTATTTAGCCGTAAAGCTGAAGCAAAGGTTGTCATTTATTTTTTAAAATTCCAAACATTTAATACTATTTTTTAAAAAAAAATATAAAACTGAATTTCAAATAGTTACTTAACAATGATACTATTATAAGTAAAAAACGATCATAAATATATAGGCTAAATGTAGTAAAGAAAGTATTTGGTAGCACTATTGTTTGCGGTACAAGCATTTTCATTATATGATGAATCCATAATGGACTCACAATGGAGTTATCGCCTATGATACTCATATCATTCATGCCTTATTGTGCTATAATGGGAAATTTAGAAACCAAAATACGATTATAATATAGCTAATTAATTCGATATTATATTCTGATAGCTAATCACAGATTTTTTTGGTCAGAAGCGATATGTACTAAGATTAATAACGAGAAGAATAGATTATCTGCATCTAGATTGGCCTACTTGACCTACATTTATTCATCAATAAAAAAAGGAGTCAATCTTTTATAGTAAAAATTGACTCCAAATACATTAAAAAATTATAATACTACTAGCGTATATATTTATAATAATTGTTTAATAACTGATTAAACTTTTAACATCATATCCCTGAAATTTATTTCGTCCATTCAAGAAAGATAATTCCATTAAAAAATTAAGTTGTACAATTTCTCCACCTAGACGTTCTACCAATTTACAAACAGCTTCTGCAGTTCCTCCAGTAGCTAAAACATCATCATGAATTAATACCTTCTCTCCTGGTTTAATAGCATCTTCATGCATTTCTAAAGCATCAGTACCATATTCCAAAGCATACTCTTGAGATATAGTTTTAAAAGGTAATTTACCAGGTTTGCGCACAGGAACAAATCCAACTCCTAAATGCTCTGCTAATAAAGTTCCAAAAAAGAAACCTCTACTTTCCATTCCTACAACTTTGTCTACTTTTAAATCACCTACTAAAGCAATTAATTGTTTTGTAGCTTCTCTCATTGCTTTATTATCGATAAGCAATGGCGTAATATCTTTAAAACCGACACCCTCTTTAGGAAAATCTTTTACATCTCGAATATAATCCTTTATCTGTAGTTCCATTTATATCTTATTTAATTCTTTATCTCTTTTGTATTTAACACTTCTATAATTTTATCGCAAATCTTTTTAGGTTCTATTGTACGCATTGCATCTTCATAACCATCTATCATTTTATTTCCAAAAACAGAGAGAGGTAATAAAGGATACTTTGTACGATCTGCTGTCAAACAATAATCCAATGGTTGATTAAAAGGTGCAAAACCAGCAAATGGATGAGTACCTCCCCATAAAGTTATGACTTTTTTTCCTAACATCGCAGCTATATGAGCATTACCGGAATCCATTGATAGCATAACATCTAGATGCTGTATAAGATTTAATTCAATATCAAATTTAACTTTCCCAGCCATCACAATTACATTGTAATTATCTCTCTTTAATTGATTTAGCAAAGCTATCTCTTTTTCTCCACCACCAAAAAGGAATATCAATGAATTTTCACGCTCTGCAAGGCTATCTATTACTTCTTGCATTAAATCTAATGGATATACTTTAGATTCATACTGAGCAAATGGTGCAATTCCTATCCACGCAGATTCTTTCTTATCCACATATTGTAATAATTCAGATTCTAAAGGTGGTACATCAGGAAAAACAGGATTGCTTAAATCAACTGCAAAGCCTAATTTAGATAGTGTTTTACAATGATTTTCAAACATTGTAGGTAATTGAGTAAAAACTTTATTCTCAGCTCGAGTTAATGCTTTTTTAGCATCTCTACCTTTATCTAAAGAGGCTACCTTTTTTCCTGATAATTTAAATAATGTTCGAACAATTTGAGAACGTAAGACATTGTGAAAATCAGCAAAATAATCCACTTTCAATGCTCTTAAATCATTATAAAGGCTTAATAGACCTAAAAAGCCCTTATGACGTTTCTTAACATCAATTGGAAAAAAGTCTACTCTCTCAATATCCTTGAAAAATGGTTTGAAAAAAGGACGTGACACTACAGTAATGCGAACATCTTTATGTTGCTGTACCAATGCTCGAAGTACAGGAACAGTCATTGCAACATCCCCCATTGCAGATAATCGAAAGACAACGATATGTTTTAAATTTTTCACAGCTTAGGAAAATTTGTTAAACAAAAGAAAAGCGTGAATAATCACGCTTTTATATTATAACTTCAAAAATAGAACTATTTTTTATTTTGATATAATACAGGATTTAACTCCTCATCATTATACATCTTCATTTGTTTATATACTTTCATATATTTATCACCATTAGCAATATCGTTCAATAAATCGTCGATTGCTGTAGTAAGATCTTTCTTTTGCTCAAGTAAAACATCTAGTTTTGCTTGACATTTCTGTCTATGATCCTCACTAGCTTCAGCTCTTGTAGCCTCTTCATTCATATGATAGATCTTAAGTGAAAGTATAGAAAGTCTATCAATTGCCCAAGCAGGACTTTCAGAGTTAATTTTAGCATTAGGCTTCACTTCTACATCAGCATATTTATTTAAAAAATAGCTATCAATGAACTCTACCATATCAGTTCGCTCTTGATTTGAAGCATCTATACGTCTTTTTAATGCCAATGCAGCTACTGGATCAATTTGTGGATCACGAATAATATCCTCAAAATGCCATTGTACAGTATCTATCCAATTTTTTAAATACAATAAATGTTTAATATCTTCTTTTGGATAAGGGTTGTTAATCGGCTGATCTACATTATCGTACTTATGATAATCACGAATACTCTCTTCGAATATCGGGAATGCTAACTCTGAAAACATAATAATAATTTTATTTACAAATATAGTTTTTATACTTTTATGGTACTAATTATACAGATATGAAAATTCATTATATTTCAGCAGAAAACAGTATTTTAAACCACTTCTTAGCTCAACTTAGAGATGTAAACATTCAGAAAGACAGTATGCGATTTCGAAAAAACATTGAGCGCATAGGTGAAATAATGGCGTATGAGTTAAGCAAAACTTTAGTTTATAAAGATATTTCTGTTCAGACACCACTTGGAATAAAACAAACAACTTGCGTGCAAGACCCAGTAGTTTTATGTTCAATATTAAGAGCTGGTCTAGCATTACACACAGGTTTCATGAACTTTTTCGACAATGCTGAGAATGGTTTTGTATCTGCTTACAGAAGACATGGAAAACACGGTGAGGCAAGTGAGATTCTTGTTGAATATCAGGCAGCACCTTCGTTCCAAGATAAAATAATGATTCTAATCGATCCTATGCTAGCCACTGGTCAATCTTTAGTTGCTGTAATTAATAAATTAATGACAGAAGAAACTCCTAAAGAAATGCATATCGCAGTAGTTATTGCCGCTCCAGAGGGAATAGAATTTTTAGAAAAGAATTTACCTGACCATATCCATTTATGGGTTGCTACATTAGATGAGAAATTAGATGATCATAACTACATCGTACCTGGATTAGGTGATGCAGGAGATTTAGCATATGGACATAAATTATAGTCTATAATATTAGTTGCATTACATAGAAAAACAAACTAATAAAGACAATAGAATATACAACTATTTCCTTTTGCCAATTAGATTTTACGCTCTCCACATAGTTTGCACCTAATACAGACAAAGGGAAAAAAGAGAATAGCAATACTCCGTTATTCTTATCATCCGAAACAATATAAATAGCGACGCCTATAAGAAATGCAAGTATCATCTTCTTATAGGTGCTTTGCATATTATATGCTTTATTAGAGATTGCACTCAACTCTGCAACAAAGAATAAAACAGAAATAGAAGCAAAAACTGCTAAGGCTATATTTTGATATACATTATCAAAATACATAAAATTAAAGCTTACCTTCAACTTACTCGTCAACCAATCTACATAACTTATATCGTTGATAAGTAGATAAAAACTTAAAAATATTGTTACACATAACAATGCTAATAAAGGGATAATCCAATTGCGATAATCTTTAGAAGCAAAAAATATAATAGCTACAAATAAGAGTATTAGGAATAATATGCTCCAAAAATGAAATAAAGAGGCTACTAAAATCCATAACGAAGCATCAAATAATTTTTCCTTTGATTGCTTTAAGGAGTGTAATGAAAACAACCTTCTCAAAGCTAACATAATAAAGTAATTGGATATAATTACCTTAGAGTGAACTAAAACAGATGGGAATAACAATAAAAAAGAGACAAAGAAAAGAGGAACATAGGCATTGTCCTTTACTAATCTATTTTTAGTAACAATAAACTGTGAGAAGACCATCATTAGTAACAACAATATCAATAATACCCCTCTCTTTACAAATTCATACTCATTCCAAACAATATCTAATTGATCTATCGTCAAGTATAAAACATAGGATGTTACGACTAATAAAGTCAGTATTATGTAATTAATAGGTTTTGTTTTACTAAAAATAGTTGCTAACATTTATATATTTTATATTTTTGTAATTAATATAGGTAATTGTGACTTCTGTTTTTAATTACTGACTATTACGGATTAATAAAATAATTTTATTTAATTTAAAATAAAGTAAAATGACTTCATTTTTTAATGGTATCGGATTCCTTTTTGAACATGTTTTGTTCATTCCAATGGATTTCTTTGCAAAATTAGAGCTTAAAAACTGGTGGGCAGCAAACATCGTTACTTGGATATTTATCCTTATCACTATTTATTTCTTTGTTTTTTGGTTGAAACAACTAAAATCATTTAAAGATAATAAAGAGGATGATCAAGATACTACAGCCCACTCATTTTTAAAATAATATCTTAAAGATCAAAACCAATATCTTTACGATAATAAATCTTATCGAAATCTAGTTTATCTATATTTTGATAAGATTTTTTTATGCCTTCTTCAAAGTTCTTTCCATAAGAAGTAACTGCTAAAACACGTCCTCCATTTGTAATTACTTCACCATCCTTCAAAGAAGTACCTGCGTGAAAAACAATAGAATCTTCTACATTTTCAAGTCCTCTTATTACTTTTCCTTTTTCATATGCTTCTGGATATCCACCAGATACTAACATAATAGTTGTTGCTGCTCTATCGTCAATAACTAAGTCTTTTGTATCAAGATTTTCATTTGCAATTCCTTCAAATAAGTCAATTATATCACTTTTAATTCTAGGCATTACAACTTCTGTTTCAGGATCTCCCATACGAGCATTATACTCTATCACAAAAGGATCTTCTCCTACTTTAATTAAGCCAATAAATACAAAACCTTTAAAGCCCAATTTATCCTCTTGCAATCCTTTTATAGTCGGTATTACCACTCGCTCTTCCACTTTTTTCATGAATTCATCCGAAGCAAAAGGCACAGGTGAAACTGCCCCCATACCGCCTGTATTTAAGCCAGTATCTCCTTCTCCTATTCGCTTATAATCTTTCGCAGTAGGTAATATTTTATAATTCTTTCCGTCTGTTAATACAAAACAGCTTAGCTCAATCCCAGACAGAAACTCTTCAATAACAACTTTAGAACTTGCATCGCCAAACTTTGCATCTACTAACATGTTCTCAAGTTCATCTTTTGCTTCTTCTAAATCATTTAGAATGACAACACCTTTACCAGCAGCTAATCCATCTGCTTTTAGTACGTATGGTGGCGTTAATGATTCCAAAAAAGCTTTTCCTTCATCTACAGTTTCTTTAATAAAAGTAGCGTAAGCAGCAGTTGGAATATTGTGTTTAAATAAAAATTCTTTTGCAAAATCTTTACTTCCTTCTAGTTGTGCCCCTAGTTTAGAAGGTCCGATTACTGGTATATGTTTAATATCATCATCTTCCAAAAAGAAATCTACAATTCCTTTTACTAATGGATCTTCGGGTCCAACCACTACCATATTGATTTGATTGTCTATCACTGCCTTCTTTACAGCAGGAAAGTCATTCGGATCCAGTGAAAGATTAATTGCTATACTAGCTGTTCCAGCATTTCCTGGAGCAACAAACAAAGCAGTACATTTATCACTTTGCAACATTTTCCAAGCTAACGCATGTTCGCGTCCACCTGATCCTAATAATAATATTCTCATTAATTGTGTTGTTTGTTATTAAGCATCAAAAATAACCTATTTTAATAATTATAGAAAGGTGGAAGACATAAAAAAGCCATTAATAAAATTAATGGCTTTTAATATGCTTTTTTCTCTCCTTTTATGACATTGTAAACAGTCAAATAAATGATCTTTAAATCTAAAAATACTGACCAATTTTCAAGGTAAAACAAATCATACTTAAATCTATTAATAATATCTCTATCTGATTCTATTTCGCCTCTATAACCGTGCGTTTGAGCCATACCTGTAATACCAGGTTTAACCAGATGACGCAACATAAAACGATTGACTCTTTTTGCATACATTTTTGTATGAACTACCATATGTGGTCTTGGTCCTACAATCGACATATCTCCCTTAAAAACATTTAAAAACTGAGGAAACTCGTCTATACTGGTCTTTCTAATAAACGCTCCGATTTTAGTAACTCTCGCATCATTCTTTGTTGCTTGTTTCTCATCACAATCATTGTTTAACGTCATTGACCTAAACTTATAACAATAAAATTCTTCATCATTAATACCCGTTCTTTTCTGCTTAAAAAAAATAGGCCCTTCTGATTCTCTCTTTATTAAATATGCAATTAATGGAATAAGCCAAGAAAGTATAGTAATAATTACGATTGACGAAAAAATTATATCAAATAACCTTTTTACTAATTTATTATAGGGTTTATCTAAAGGTATAACTCTTCTAGGTAAAATAGGTATTATATCATAATACTCAACTTTTAAATTGTGAGTTAATATTTGTTTTTGAGAAGGTACATACTTTAATACAATCAAATTGTTATCTGCAAACTCTAATAACTCGTGATAATCTTCATTATTCACAATTGAAAACTCAATATAAATCTCGTCTATTTTGTGTTTTAAAAGAAACTCTTTAATTTCTTGCATCGTATTAGAAGAGAGAGTAGCATCAAAAACGTCCAATACGCGATATCCTAAATCACTACGTTTCTCAAAAACCTTTTGAAGCTTACGTATTTCTTTACTCCCACCTATTAAAATTGTGTTTCTTGAATTTCCACGCAATACACGTCTAAAAAACTTAAATGAAAAGAAAATGCTAAACTTTATTATAGCAATTGCTATAACGGTATAAATACCATAAAGAATCAATTCCTTTGCGTCAGTAAAACGATCAAAAAAACCATTGTATGAGGCAACAATAACAAATTGTAATGAAAAGTGTTTAGCTATCTTTTCAAAAATCTTCACAACTCTAGTGTGTCGATACACATCATAGAAACCGCTAATCCAAGCAGATACAATCCATCCAAATGTCAAGAACAAATGAAAATAGAACTGTTGGTCAACATGCGTAAAAGTAACTTTTGCAATTAAATTAATAATTACTAAGTCAATTAAAATACTTAGAGGTCTTACTAAGTAAGAGTATCTACCAGAATTCTTTCCCACTAATAAATAAATTTAGAAAAATCTTTATGCTCTTCTTTTAGCAACTGTGTATTAGAAAACGTTTTAAAATAATCATACGTGTTTTTCATCCCTTCACTTCTACTTATTTTTGGTTCCCAATTAAGTATATTTTTTGCCTTAGTAATATCAGGACAACGTTGTAAAGGATCATTAATAGGTAAATCCTTATAAATTATTTTATAATTACTATTTGTCAACTTTAGTATCTCTTTAGCAAAATCTAATATTGAGATTTCATCAGGATTACCAATATTAATAGGCAATGCATAATCAGATAGTAACAATCGATAAATACCTTCCACTTGATCATCTACATAACAGAAAGATCTTGTTTGACTTCCATCACCAAAGACAGTTAGATCTTCACCTCTTAATACTTGACCAATAAAAGCAGGGATAACTCGTCCATCATTTAATCTCATGCGAGGTCCATAAGTATTAAATATTCTCACTATCCTTGTTTCTAACCCATGAAAAGTATGATAAGCCATTGTAATAGACTCTTGGAAGCGCTTTGCTTCATCATATACTCCTCTTGGTCCAATTGTATTTACATTGCCATAATATTCCTCTGTTTGAGGATGTACTAAGGGATCTCCATAAACCTCTGAAGTCGAAGCTATTAATATACGAGCACCTTTAACTCTTGCTAAACCAAGTAAATTATGTGTTCCTAAAGAACCTACCTTTAAAGTCTGTATAGGAATTTTTAAGTAATCTATAGGACTGGCAGGGGAAGCAAAATGAAGGATATAATCAAGTTCTCCTGGCACATGAACAAACTTAGTCACATCATGATGACAAAACTCAAATCGCTCTAAATGAAATAAATGTTCTATATTTTTTAAATCTCCCGTAATTAAATTATCCATTCCTATAACATGATATCCCTCTGCGATAAAGCGGTCACATAAGTGAGAACCCAAAAAACCCGCTGCTCCTGTAATTAATATACGTTTCATTTATTTATTTTAAGTAAATTCTTTTTAAATCCATTAAGTTTTTTTCCAAATCAAATAAACTTTCTGCTCTTTCCCTTGAAGCTTTTTCAAAAGTTTTTAAATTACTAACACATTTTTTAATAGCATCGACAAACTCAATTGGCTCATTACATAAAAAACCATTTATTCCTTGCTCAACCGTAATTTTATTACCTTCAATGTTTTTACTTACTATTGGCTTACCTAATGCCATTGCTTCTATAATATTGAATGGCAATCCTTCCCATAAAGAAGTAGATATAAAAACATCTATTTTTGTGATTAACTCCATTACCTCCTCATTCGTTTTCCATCCAGTAACTGTAATATTGCTACTATTTAAAACTTTTATATATTCGCCATCACCAATCCAAATAAATTTAAAATTAGGCAATAATTTAGCGATTTTATTAAATAGTTGTGGATTTTTCTGCATATGAATTCGTCCAGATGTACCAATTATAATAGGATCTTTAGAATTATTAGAAATTGGCAAATTTAACTTATCTAATTTAATTCCATTTCTAACCAAAAAAACATTATTAGTGAACTTTTTGGCAATTTCATATTCTGAATCTCCACATGCTATTATATCTCCTTTAAAAAGTTTAGTAATATATTTTTCAATGTTTAAAAAAAAATACCTTTTAAATTTTGAAATATCTTCTCTTATAAAAGAATATCCATGAGGTGTGTATAGCACCTTTGTATTATTTAATCCCACACAAGCTAATCTACCCAGAATACCTGCTTTCGAGGAATGTAGATGTACTATATTAGGTTTGATTTCATTAATAATATTTCGAATATTTTTTAAACCTTTTAAATCAGACTTTATTGAAATTTCGCGACTTAAACTAATGGGGATAAAAACAACATTTTTTGAAAAATCTCTATTTATAACTTCCTCATTTTCATTTTCTTGCCTTACAACACTATATAAAACATATATTTGAAAAGAGTTATCATTTTCTAAATATTTACATATATTTTTAATATAAGTATAAACTCCACTTGCAAAAGTTTCTGAAATGTGTAAAAGTTTAATTTTTTCCATACATCAAATATACTATTTTTACATATAATTTTTTCCATATGACAATTGCAATTTTCTTCGGAGGGGCAGGCTATATAGGCTCACATCTTATTGATCACTTCTTATCAGAAAATAGATTTGATCGCATTTACATTTATGATATTCAAAAGCCTCAATATCTTAAAAATAAATCTAACAAAATTATTTATTTAAAAGGAGATGTAAGAGAAAAAATTAAATTAGAAATCAAAGAAGATTTCTCAAAAAAAAGTTCATGGATCTTTAATTTAGCTGCGATTCATAGAGAGCCAGGACATGAACAACACGAATATTTTAACACCAATATTGAGGGTGCAAAAAATATAAATGAATATGCAGATTTTATTAAAATAGAGAATATTTACTTCACAAGTAGTATTGCCCCTTATGGACGTACTTATGAACAGTGTACAGAACAATCGCCTATATATCCGGAAACTCCATATGGAATTTCAAAATCATTAGCAGAACAATTACATCAAACTTGGTTGGCTAATTCACCAAACAAAAAACTTATTGTAGTTAGACCAAGTGTCATTTATGGTCCTAAAGATCCAGGAAACATTCTTAGAACTATAAAAGCAATAAAAAAAGGAGTATTTATGCTTCCGAATGGAGGGGAAATTATTAAATCATACGGGTATATTTATGGACTTGCAGAAAGTGCTTCATTTGTTATTGATCAGAAAAAAAGATTCATACTATACAATTACGCAGAAAATCCTGTTGAAAACTTAAAATCAATGACTAAAACGATAAAAAAGAAATTTAACTACAAAAAACCTATTTTTAGTATACCTATTTCAATCTTAGTTTTTTTAGCTGCAATATTGCAATTGATTTTCAAAATTATTGGCAAAAAAAGTGATATTCATCCTGTAAGAGTCAAAAAAGCATCTTTTCCTACAAATATTAAACCACAATATTTAATTGACAATGGTTTCATTTTTAAATATAGCTTACCTGAATCTCTTGATCATTGGAAGACTAATAGCCCGGAGGACTTTTAATTCTATTTTAATTTGAGAGTATTTTGATAATAATATATTCTTAGGATTAATAATAATGTAAAGGTAAAATAGTACGTTCCTATTTGTCTATCAAATAAATTCTCAACTAAAAAGAAATTAAATGTTACTAAAAGCATCCCAACGGGGATAAAATATCTACGTACTTTATAAAATAAAGAACTAAAAATGCCTACTAATAATAATAATCCTAATACCCCACTAAGTACATAATACTCTAAAAATTGATTATGAGTATTAAATCGATCATGAAGGAAATAATCTCTCATTGGATTATTTATTGTTTTTAAATCATAACAATCTACAAGCTTATTTTCTAACTTCTGCATATTACCAATACCAAAAACAGGATTGAAATCATATTGATTTATAATATTAAATGTGCAACCCCAAATAGTAACTCTCGGTTCTTTATGCGAAAGAGCCTCAATGACATTCTTTTCTTTTAGTGAAGCGATAGCAAATCTCTCTTGTAAATTTGAACTTAGCGTCATCAAACCGATGAACCCCATTAAAATTAAACCTATTGCTGCAATCTTTTTTAATATTGTGAGTCGGTAGTAAAAAAGGAAATAGATAATTGCAATAAAAAATAGAGATAATAATTGAATTCTTATAGATATTATAATCATATAAATAATATATAAAATCGGTAATACAGCATATATATATCTAAATTTTGCTGAAGTATGTTTAAATAAAAACAAACTGCACAAAATCCCTATATTCAAGATAAATCCTAAATAAGGTCTTGCTACAACAAGTATTTTATTAATATGACCACCCCCATTCATATTAAAGACATCTGTAGAAATATAATACTGGTACATATTAAAACATCCCAAGACTACTAAACAAGTGAGTGCTAATAGATAAGTATTAAGCAAAAACTTTAAATTAGCAATTCTAAAAAGAACAACTATTGATAAAACTTGCAAAACCAAATACCCTATTCTTCGATCCCCTAAATCATTGGTTAAAGCAGCAATTAAAATCTGATAAACAGCAGAAAAGAAGATAAGAAGGTACACTAACTTATTGCGCTTTAAGTCATCAATTAAAACATCCTTTGAAACTTTAAAATCAATTAGACAAAGACCTAATATAATCGCTAAAGCAATATTAACAATGCTTAATCCAAACGTGACAAAGAAAATATAGAATATTGCGAATATTGGTAATAATTTATTTATAATATTTGATTTCATATTAGTTATTAAGTAAAATATTCAAGTTTAATTTACCTTTTTTAGCTATCTAAATAAGAATGCTTTTATCTTTTTTATTATTCCAGCTGGCATCCATAAAATCAAATAACTTCTTAAAATACCTACAACTGGATAATATCCTAAATAAAAGTTTTCTTTAATCAACCGAATCCTATTCTTTATCTGCGTTTTTCTGCCGACTGTTGATATCCCTGTCTCATTTAATTCAATTTGAACCAATTCTTTATCAATATTACCAAACTTGTAATAAGGTAGTATCTTTAAGAAAAAAGCATAATCCTCTGCATTTTTATATTCTGTTGGATACCCTCCTAGCTTATGTATAATTTCACTTTTAAAAAAAATTGTTGGGTGAATTAACATCGCATTAAAAAACATTCTTTTTCGAATAATAGCATCTTTGACAGGCATCTTTAACGTATAAAGATATTCTCCATATTCATTTACACATCTTGCATGAGAACCAACTATAGCTATCTCTTCATTGTCTAACAAAAACTTATATTGCAAAGCAAAACGGTTCTCTAAACACAAATCACCACAATCCAAACGTGCTATATAAGGATATTTTTTTTCAATTGCATACTGAAGTCCATCATTTAAAACGTACTCAATTCCCCTATTGATGGCATTATTAATAATCTTAACATTTAAGGAACTAAATTCATTATAAATTTCTTCATTGTCAAATACTACTGTACTTCCATCATCAATTATTAATACATCTACTAAAGCAAATTCTTTAGCTATTGATCGAATAGAGTTCTTTAATCCTTCTGGATTATTATAATGAGGTATTAATACTATTATTTCTTTCATTTTTTCAAAAATATGCAATTTTATTATTGTGTTTTACTTTAATTATTTTTAATAAAATAATTAAGCAAAACCAAAAGCCAAACTGTCTAAAATAATCAATCTGCATCCAATTTATAACGAAACCTACTAAGGATATAAATACTATTGTACTCAAAACATTTTCTTCTTTTCGTCTATATAGAATGCAATTCCAAGATGCAGTAAAACAGCTAAATAAAAAAATTATAAATAATATAAATCCAATAACTCCAGTTTCGGCTAACAATCTAGTAAAAAGATTAAAATCAGGCGGAAAATTATAAACTTCCTCATTCATATACCAATCAGTAAATTCATAATTATTTTTAATTGCCCATTCTGGATAATAATTCTTCTTATGAAAACCATTCTGTCCTAAGCCAACACCTACAATAGGGTTTTCTTCAAATACTTTTAAAGTGGCATACTGCATACCATATCTCGTTTGATTAGATATATTATTTTCGACTGTAAAAAGATTTAATTTACTTAATACTTTTTCAACAATAACATCTCCCTTACACAGTAACACAAAAACAATAATTGTTAGTATACTTTTCATTGCCAATTGTATATATCTTCCAAACTGTTTTACAGACACTAAAAAGAAAAGAAAAACAAAAAACTGTATTAATACAATCAAAGTTGCTGCCCTTGCCCCAGAAAAGATAACTAGAAATATTACCATAATAGTAGGTATTATTCCAATCCATTTATTTTTCTTAGTCAAGATATAACTAAACATCCAGGCTGCCACAGTTATTAAAAAGTTACCCAATGCAGGTACTTCAAATGACACAGAAGAAAGGCGATCATTATAAAAATATTGCTTGTTTATAATTGGTAAATAATTAGCAAAATGAATAAGGTTTCTTGCCCAGTCAAAATTCCATTTATTGACAATTGCCTCTATCATTGCAAAAACAAAAACAAATAAAAAAGTATAAAAAAGTATACTTCTAATAACAGTCAAAATAGTTAGTATCGTCCATTTTCTAATCACATTCCAAAAATAATACATCAAAAAAATGGAAGAAATTAGCAACGAAATAAATTGGGATACAAATCTATTATTACCTGAACGCGATTTAAAAAAATTATTTTGTATTGATGAGTAATTAAACAAATATAATAAAAGGCACCAAGCAATAAAAAAGAATAAAAAATAGATAATCAGACTTTTATGTGGAAAATAAATATTTCCCTTTTTTATAATATTATCTAAGATCAATAATACTCCACCTAATAACCATGGATAAATAGCTGCTTCCTGAGCATACTCGCGTAATACACCTAGACCGTCTATATTATTAAATGGCAAAAGAAAAATTCCTAAGCAAAAAAGAAACGTTATTAATACTTTAATATTTTTCAATAAAAACAATATCATATGTAATTACTTCTTTAATACTCCTTTTATAAATTCGAAAGTTTTATTCCCTATTAAATTACGGACAAATTGTTTAATTTTTATCTCTCTTCTTTTAGCTGTACTCAACCATGAACCAGCAAAATGATGAATTGTAATCGAATTACTCGTGATCCTAATTTTCCCATCAACGTGTGACTTAGGGCAGAAATACTCACTTGGGTAAAAAGTAATATAGTTTTCTATTTCTTGAAAAGTATTATTAAACTGCAATTTTTTATCTTTCATCATCTCCGTGATAATGATAACATTAGTAGTCATATCCATTTTACCATTTTCGTCAATAAAATGCTTTCCTTCATAATAAGCTAGCATATCTTTTGCCCAACTTCCTCCCTTTTCACTTGCCATTATTCCAGTTGGCACACAGTTATTATCCTCAAAACCAGAAAATGCATTATGATGTAAAAATGGATCTAAACTTCCTAAAACTTCTACATCTGTATCAAGATAAATACCTCCAAATTCATGAAGTACAGCTAGACGACATACATCTGATACAAAAGCATATTTTTTATTTTCTAATGCCTCTTTTGCAAAAGGATATCTATCTAATGGAAAGGTAGATTCATTCCAAAACTTTATCTCGTATTCTGGTAAATATTTTTTCCACGATTCTATACAATTTTTAACTATATCTGGAAACTCTGCTCCCCCAAACCAACAATAGTGAATGATTTTTGGTATCATATAATATTTTTTATATTTTTTAAACATCGACTTTTGAAAGCCTTTTCAATATAACTGTCTTATAAATAATTATATTAATTATAAAATATAAAACGTACATAAGAAAACTAACTTTAAACACGACTGTATAGCCATAATAAGGTATTAAAAAATAACACAATATTAGATTAATAGAATTAAAAAGTACCTCTATTATAATAGCTAATCTAATATATGCCTTTGCTATTAAAATAAAACTTAAAACTTGAGATAATATTTTAAATAAATCCGCTAAAGATTGCCAACCAAAATATGGTGAAACAACCAAAAAGTCTTTAGATGCTAATAAAATAATAATAAAATTACGTAGCAAATAAATTACTCCAACAGCTAAAATTGAGATTGGAATTACAAGCTTATAAGTATTTAATACTTCTCTTTTTAATTGATGTACAGTTCTAATCTCTGAAATAATAGGAATATAATATGTTGAAATTATTATAGAAAAAAACATAATTAAAACATTAGATACTCTCAATACAAATTCATAGTAACCTGCGTCTTCTAATCCTCCATGCTTTATTATCGTACCTCTAATTAAAATCGTAACAATAGGAACTAATATTGTAGAAAATAATGCTAGAATTGCATACTTAGATAAATCTACTAGAAAACGTCTTTCAAGTGGTATCTTTAAGTAGGAATAAAAACTAAACCACTTTTCTTTTCTTATAAAAAAATATGTAACTAAAAATAATATCGTTTGATTTAACACTAGACTAATCAATACACCTTTTAAATTAGCTAAATAAATTAAAACGATGGTGATTAAAAGTCCAAACAAATTGCTCAGAATAGTAATTATATTAAACTTTTTAAACTCTTTGAAACCATTTAAAACTGAAGTATAGATTGCATTTACCCCTGAAAGAGAAAGGGTTATTCCCAATAGAGCAAAAACATAATAATAATTACTATCAAATAATATCTTTTTTGATAAGAAAACAGACCCTAAAATAATTAAAAATCCAAAAATAAAGCTACTATATAAAGCAATTTTTAAGCCCGTGCCTATTAGTTTATCAAGGCTTTCTTTATCATTAACTCCACTATATTCCGCTACATACTTTACGATTCCTTGGCTAACTATTACACCTGATAACGTGACAGCAAGTAATACAAAATTGCTTAATTGACCTATTAACGCTAATCCTTCTGGACCTAATAATATTGCGACTACTTTAGCTATAACAATAGCAGAAATAATCTTTGAAATAGCAGCTAGACCAGAAAAAAAACTTGCTTTTAAAAAGCTATTCTCTTTTAATTTTTTAAATACTTTTTTCAATTTAAATTTTTATCATATAAATATTTAGGCTACTAAAATGCTATTTTTTATCTGTTAAAGATGAAATCATTTTACAATTGATTAATAAAATCAACTATACACTTAGATGCTCTTCCATTTCCATAAGGATTATTTTTATTTGAAAATTGAGCATAATAATTTGAATCATTTAACAGCTTATTTGTTTCATAATATATTAAATCCTGGTCTGTTCCTACAAGTTTTACAGTACCTGACTCTATGGCTTCTGGTCTTTCAGTAGTGTTACGCATTACTAATACTGGTTTACCTAAACTAGGAGCCTCTTCTTGGATACCACCACTGTCAGTTAAGATAATTTTTGATCTATTCATTAACCAAATAAATAAGGGATACGATAAAGGCTTTATCAAATGTATATTATTAACGCTAGATAACATCTTAGTCACTGGTTCTAATACATTTGGATTTAAATGTACTGGATACACAACTTTTTTATCTGGATTATTAATTGCTATTCTTTTTAAAGCTTCACATATATTTATAAATCCTTCGCCGTGATTTTCTCTTCTATGCCCAGTTACCAAAACAATTTCAGAATCGTTCCCAACTACTTTTTTAAGAGATTCTAAATCATCTGATTCATAGTGTTCAAGTAGCTCCAATCCATACAATAAAGCATCAATAACTGTATTTCCTGTCACCAAAATAGTTTCATCACTGACTTTTTCTTTTAGTAAGTTTGTTTTAGATTGTTCTGTTGGTGCAAAATGAAAATCAGCTAAAACCCCCGTAATTCTTCTATTAATTTCTTCTGGGAAAGGATGCTTTTTATCGAAAGTTCTCAAGCCTGCTTCAACATGACATAGTTTTACATCTGAGTAAAAAGTTGCCAACCCTGCAGCCATAGAAGTTGTTGTATCTCCATGTACAAATACAAAATCAGGTTTAAAATCATCCAAAACATTTTGAAATTCAAGTAATATTTTAGAAGTAATGGATGTCAAAGTTTGCTTAGGTTGCATTATTGCTAAATCGTAATCTGGTTCTATGGAAAAGAAATCAAGAACCTGATCTAGCATTTCTTTATGTTGTCCCGTTGTACAAACTTTTATATTATAAAGATCATTAAACTTTTTAAACTCCTTGATTAATGGAGCCATTTTGATTGCCTCTGGTCGAGTTCCAAAAGCAAATAATATTTTCTTTTTTTCCATTCTATCTCACTCTTTATCTCAATACACTATATTTTGGCCTTTCCGCCTTTGTAGGATATTCCTCTGTACTAATAGGGTTAACTTTAATATTAATCCCCTCTTCATCAAAAATCGATAATGCAAATCGATACCAGGAATAAACTTTCTCTCCACTATAATGGTAAAGACCATACTTACAATTATCTTGCACTAAATGCAATAAAAATGTACATAAATCGACTGCATGAGTTGGACATCCTATTTGATCGTTAACTACATTTATCTCCTCTCTGGTTTCTGCAAGATATAACATCGTTTTCTTAAAGTTATTTCCAAAATCTGAATATACCCAGGAAGTGCGAACTATATAATAGTGAACTAATAATTCTTTAATATATTGTTCCCCTCTTAATTTAGATTTGCCATAAACATTAATTGGATTAGGAAGATCTAATACAGTATATGGAGTATTCTTTTTTCCGTCAAATACAAAATCTGTAGAAATCTGTATCATTACTACATCATATTTTTTACAAACTAAAGCAAGGTTTTTCACCCCATCTGCATTAATAGCAAAAGCTAATTCACTTTCCTCTTCTGCTTTGTCGACTGCTGTATAAGCAGCTAAATTAATACAATAATCAGGGCGAAATTTGTCAAAAACACGATCACACTGTTCAACATTAGTAATATCTAACTCCGACGAATCTAAAAAAACAAAATCAATTTCAGGGTAACTCCTAGAAATTGATTTTAAAGCCTCTCCTACTTGACCGTTTGAACCAGTAACAAGAATTTCTTTTCTCATAATGGGTTTACTTTATTAAAACTTGGCAACAGCTTGTCCTTTTCTGATATTATTATATCATTCCCTTCTAATGACCAATCTATTCCTAATTTCTCATCATTATAAATAATTCCGCCCTCTGCCTCAGGATGATAATAATTATCGCATTTATAGTTAAAAATAGCCTCTTCACTTAACACCAAAAAACCATGTGCACATCCCCTTGGGATAAATATTTGCTTATGATTTTCTTCCGAAATCACTTCTTTAAAAAATTTACCATAAGTAGGTGAATTCTTTCTTAAATCAACTACTACATCTTCTATCTTACCTTTAATAACACGGACTAATTTGGCTTGTTGGTATATTCCTTTTTGAAAGTGAAGTCCTCGCAGAACTCCTTTTTTTGACAATGATTGATTATCTTGAACAAAGTTAATCTTCATTCCCATGAGTTCTTCAAATTGCTTCTCATTAAAACTTTCAAAAAAATATCCCCTATCATCACCAAATATTTTTGGCTTAATTACAAAACAATCTTTTATTAGTGTTGGTTGTATTTCCATTACATTCCTTTATATCTGCTAAATACATTTTTAATACCAAAGATAACTAGCAAAATAAAAGAAAAAACAATAGCGTATTTAACCATTTGTTTTGCTGGAGATGTGCTGATTACTTCTTTTTTTAATTCTGAATTACTATCTTTTAAAAATGTATTAACTACATAGATAACTTGATTACTTTCTAATTTCTCTACTTCAACTTTTTCAAGCGAACGAAGTGTTTTTCTTTTCATAGAGAATACTTCATTAATGCTATTTTTAGCATTCTCACCTTTATGAGAAGTTGTATTTACAGTATTATCCAACTTACTCAAATAATTATTTAGGTAAACTAAGTCTTTACGTAACTCTTCTTCTTTTAATGCTAAGCTAGAAATACCAATTTCTCTCCTTTTCTTAAAGTAGTCTTGATTATTAAAATAATTCTGTAACTCTTCGATAAACTTATTACAATCAAAATCCCCCTTAGCAAGAAGAACTAACTCTTGATATTGATAACCTTTAGATGTCGAATAGTTCTCTATTAATTCAGTGTAGCTATCAACTTTAGAAGCAATGATTGATAATGTTTTTTGTCTTGTCGAACCCTCTTCTAGGTAGCTGTAAATATCATCTACACCTTTAAGCTCTGCATGGACTAATCCTTCACTGGTACTGAAATCATTAAATCCATTTTGAACTAATTGATTCAAATAATCAATACTTCCGAATTTAGGAGCTAACAAAATAGTAATTTCATTATACCCTCCATTTTTACTTAGTTTAGAAATATATTGACTATTCAAAGTGCTTTTATAATACCCAAAACCAATACCTAAAATAATCGCAATTAAAAAGATCAACCACTTCTTAATTATAAAAGAGATTACTTTATAAAAATAAAAACCTACAGTATCAAAAAAAGACACTGTAGATTCTTTTAAATATTGTAGGTTTATCTCATCAAATTCTTGTGAATCCTTCTGATCTAATTTTCCCATAATCTCATTACTTTGAATTAAAGATTTGCTCTAGAATTTTTATTGTAATTAAATACGTTGGTTTTACACCAGTAGTACCTAATCCTCCAGAAGCTAACGTACTTCCCGTTTCTAAAGGGTTATCAGATGCGTAATAAGCATATCTAACCTTTACGTCAGGATTGATACTTTTTCTAATCTTAGAAGCCGATTGAATTGCTTTTTGGTAATGTGCACCTTCCATTTCTAGACCTATTACCCCCCATGTAGAATCATGGAAGAACTTTAATAAATCTTTATTTTGAAGAGATGTTCCTAAAACCGTTACCATCGTACCACCAAATACAGGAATATCATCATTTTTAAACATCTCTACTGTCAACTCATTGTCAAAAGGATAGTTATCACCAGTACCCTCATTAATATGAGCAAACGGTATCATGATATCCCCTTTTCCACCAACAAGAATACCAGCTTTTCCCATTACAGAAACAGACTCAACATTCATTAATAAAGTTGATTTCTTATAAGGCTTTAATAGCTCATCAATTGTTTCGTACGCTTGCTCACCGAAAGCATAGTCCATCACAATGATAACAGGAAACTCGCCCTCAATTTTTGCTTTTGAGAAATTAGTTTGCTTAAAATTAATCTTAGCAGTGTCAAAAATTTGAACATCGATATTAGTACCTGACTCATCTTCTAAGAAAATCATTCCCTCTCTTTCAGCTTTTTCTTTTACTAAATCGCGTAATTCCTTATTCTCAGGTTTACTCAATTCTTCGTAAATCTCTAACTCATTTGTTGTCGAAAGATGTGATTTTGCAACATAAGGAGCAAAAATAGAATTCATAACACTGTGCATATTAGCACTGATAATATGAATTGGACGTTCTAAAAGCCCTTTGCTTTCTAAAACTTTTTTAATGCGATCAGACCAAATTTCACCATAGATATGATGACCTAAACGCTCTCTTAATAAAGGACTAAAAGTAATTGTACGTTTATTATTATCGATATCTTCCTCTATCGCAAGTTTACCTAACCAATAGATAACATCTAAGAATCTATCAGGGTTCTCTGGAATAGCAAACTTCTCATAGATATCTAACACCTCAGCAAAACTACGTCCTAACACATTAGATAGATGAGACATTATAATCTCTTTCTCTTCTAATTCTAAAAACTCTTTCTTAACTGCCGCTGCTGCAATTTTCTTCCAATCTCTTGTTACTTTTCCTTCTTCATCTAGAACCACGCGGTTTTTGATCTTATGCGATTCTATAAAAATAAAAGTCAAATGCGTTAAAACGTCATAAATATCAGATCTACCTCTAGTAATCTCGATATTCATTTGCTCTTCATCTATACGGTAACAATTTCTTCTTCTTTTTGGAGGAACAATCGCTTTAAAATGAGAAAAAGAATAACCTTCATCAGAAGTAAGATTGATATATCTACACTCCTCTATTCCGATTGGCAAACGCTCAATAACGTATAGCAATCCATTTAATTCTACTTTTTCTTCTGCTATTGTTCCGTAAATTTCTGGACGTAACTCCAACAAAGCCTCTCTTAAAGTATCTCCCGAAACCCCCATTGGTTTATAAAAACCTCTATTGAACAAATGTCTCATTGTAATATACATTCGTTCTACTGCTGCTGACGATACCTGTGCTCTCGTTCTTGATATATTTTTTATCTCTTTCATAAATTTCCTTTTACGTCAATATTTACTTGTTAATTATTAATTTATCTGCAATGTTTCTATCATTGCTTAATCTTGGTAACTTATTTTGTCCTCCGAGTTTACCTATACTTTTCATATACTCGTTAAACCCACCTTCTTTTACCTCTCGTATTACTAAAGTACGAAGAACTTTTCCTACTATTAAATCATCGTAATAGACATTTTGCTTTCTTAACGCTTGATCTACCTTAAGAGCAAAACTTTCAATATCATCTGGTTTACTACTGAATTCTATAAACCATTCATGATACGGCAAACCACTTTCTGGTGTAATCTGTGGGGCTACAGTAAATTCATTAACTTGAATGTTCGTGCCTTTCATTGCTTCTTCTAAAGCAGTCTCTACTTCTTTTCCTATCACATGTTCACCAAATGCAGAAATAAAGTGTTTTATTCTTCCTGACACTACGATTCTATAAGGTTTAAGACTTACAAATTGGACTGTATCTCCTATATTATATCCCCATAAACCAGCATTTGTTGAAATAATTAATACATAGTTTACACCCAACTCTACTTCACCTATCGTATATCTTTTAGGATTATCATTAAAGAAATCTTCAACCTTTATAAACTCGTAAAAAATTCCCGCATCTAATAAAAGTAATAATCCTTTTTCCTTTTGTGAATCTTGATAAGCGAAGAAACCTTCTGAAGCTGGAAACAATTCTATTGAAGGGACCCTTCTTCCTATTAATTGTTCAAATTTAGCTCGGTAGGGTTCAAAATTTACTCCACCGTAGATAAACAAATTAAAGTTTTTAAAGATCTCGCCTACAGGCTTATTTTCCCTAGCTTGTAATTTCTCAAAATACATTTGTACCCAACTTGGAATACCAGAAATAACAGTCATGTCTTCATTCACTGTCTCTTCTACGACAGCATCTACCTTAGTTTCCCAATCTTCAATGCAATTCGTTTCTAAACTTGGTAACCTATTCTTTTGAAGATAAGCAGGAACAAAATGAGCAACAATACCCGATAGTCGTCCTAGCTTTAACCCATTCTTTTCTTCTAATATTGGGCTTCCTTGTAAAAAAATCATTTTACCATCTACAAAATCAGCTTTACCAGTCTCATGAATATAAGCTAATATAGCATTTCGAGCAGCCGAAATATGATAAGGCATAGATTCTTTTGTCAGAGGAATGTACTTTGCACCAGACGTTGTACCAGACGTTTTTGCCAAGTATAATGGTCTCCCTTTCCACAATACATCTGCTTCACCATTTACCATTCGATCAATGTAGGGGCGTAACCCTTCATAATCTTTAATAGGCACATATTTTATGAAGTCTTCATGAGATTTTATCTCCTGAAAATGATGATCTTTTCCAAATACAGTATTACTAGCTTCTGCTATTAAACTAGTAAATACTTTTTGTTGTGCTTCTACAGGATTATCTACCCATTTCTGCGTTTTTTTAGCTATAATAGAGGCAAATACTTTTGCCGCAAATGATTTTAATGACATAATTTTTATTCAAGATCTATGAAAATGGATGCATCTAATGGATAAGTATCTTTCCATAATTCGAAATGGAAATACTTTGTATTCTTAGAGGTTAATCCTGTATTAATTTCACCGTCGTAAACACCTATTACTTCACCAGATTTAATGGTATCATATTCTGATTTTGTCAACGAAGTTAAATGTTTATACACCGATACAATTCCTTCTTCGTGCAATAATATTATTGTGTACCCATCCCTAATCGTCCAATCAACAAAAAGAACAATTCCCTTAGAAATAGCCTTAACTGGAGTACTTTTTGCAGCCGCAAAGTCTAATCCAAAGTGATAATTACTAGGATCAAATTTCTTTACTATCTCTCCATTAATAGGTGAAAACAAGATTTGACTAACTTTAGGAGTAGATTCTGGAAACAGATTATACTTATCCTCAAGTCTAACGACTTCTCTAAGTTCTAAATCCTTTTCGCTAGGTTCTTTGTGCTTAATCTGATTTATAGGAATTTCTGCCAAACTCAGTGAATCCACATTTTCATGTGTTGCTGCCACTTCACCTAACAATATTTTTTTTACAGAATTAATATAAATTCTATTTTGTTCAGCATTTGCCTCTAAAGAGTCAACCTTTAAGGTAAGTTCTATTGCTTTTTGCTTTAAATCTGCTGACGAATATCCAGGGATGTACTCTTTTACAGGTGTTAATACTAACAATAAAACTGTCGATAAAATTAAAAGAAAGATAAGCGTACTAGTTCCTCCTAATACATTCAAAAGATTCAATTTGAAAGATCTTACATCTTCAAATGTCTTATCATTAACTATTACAATTCTATACTTATTTAAAAGTTTACTCTTCCATCTTTTAGGTCTGATCCCTTTATTCGACATAAGTTACTCTTTTAATACACAAATATAACAATAATAGAAGCGATTGTATTTCTTTTTAAGTTTTTATTACCTTTTTAACCCTATTATTTGTCGCATTTCTTTTTTTCAAAAATCTCGTAGAGAAAAAGGGTTTATACTACGTCCATTGATTAGCAAAACGATCAATACTCCGCTCTATTAGATATATAATCTTAACAGTAAAAAAAATCATCTATCGTATATAGAGAGTGAATGATGCTACAATGATCATAAGATGATACCCCAATGATGCCGCTATATCAATTGGTTTTAGCGGCATCATTGGGGTATCATTGGGGTATCATAGCGGCATCACTCAACTCTGATATGCCAAAAAGCAACTATTTCTAGGCAAAACAAAAGCGCGTAGATTATAATTTCACATCAATCTTCTCACTACAAGTATTAGCCGTTTGAAAATTTATAATTTGAAAAGGACAATGAGTTAACTATCTTAAAAAATAAATAAAATTTGCTATAAATAATTCATTTCCAATTTTCTTACTATATTTGTGGCATTAAAATGTTTCAAACAGAATAATATGAACGCATTACATATATTTTTAGGAATGGTAGGTCCTTGGCAATTGATTATTATCATTGCTATTATTCTTTTATTATTTGGAGGTAAAAAAATTCCAGAATTAATGAAAGGATTAGGTACAGGAATTAAAGAGTTCAAAGACGCAACTAAAGAAGAGAACGCGCAACAAGTTTCTAAAAAAGAAACAACTAAAGACGAATCTAAACCAGAATAAATTTCTGTTTTTTATATTAAAAAGGAGTAGTACTTATGTAAGTACTACTCCTTTTTTTATATCTATATATCCCTATAAATCATTGTAATAACAAAAAAAGTGCCTATCCAAAAAATTGAATAGACACTTCACTTATAAAACATAATAAAAACACTACTTAACTCACAATATCCACTATTACCTATTGTAATAATGTATCTTGTATAATACAAGTATTATGCCAGAATAGTGTTTCTATATTATAAAATCATTGATAATTGTATTCTTTTTTTGTCAATATCGATATCAGTAACTTTCACCTGTACATGTTGATGTAATTTAACTACTTCATTTACATCTGATACAAACCCCTCTTTTAATTGAGAAATATGTACTAGACCACTTTCCTTAATACCTATATCGACAAAGCATCCAAAATTGGTAATATTATTGACTATACCAGGTAATACTTGCCCTATTTTTAAATCAGTTATTTGCTTAACACTAGGGTCAAATTCAAAAACTTTAGCTACTCTTCGTGGGTCTAAACCTGGCTTTTCTAATTCTTTAAGCACGTCTTGTAAGGCTAACTCTCCGATTTCACCTGTTATATAGTTTTTAATATTGATCTTACTTATCGCTTCTTTATTAGATATAAGTTCTTTTAATGGAATCTTTAAGTCCTTTGCCATCTTTTGCACTATACTATAAGCTTCCGGATGTACAGCAGAATCGTCTAAAGGATTTTCAGCATCTTTAATGCGAACAAAGGCTGCTGCCTGCTGAAAAGCTTTATCTCCCAACCTTGGAACCTTCTTTAAGTCATTTCTACTCTCAAAAGCTCCATTCTCACTTCTGTACTGTACAATATTCTCAGCCATTTTCTCTCCTATTCCTGATACGTAACTCAACAAAGATTTACTTGCAGTATTAAGATTTACTCCTACACTATTAACGCATTTCATCACCACATGATCAAGTTCTTTCTTTAAAAGTGTCTGATCTACGTCATGTTGATATTGACCAACACCTATCGATTTAGGATCAATCTTTACTAATTCAGCTAAGGGATCTGAAAGTCTACGCCCAATCGATACTGCACCGCGCACCGTTACATCATAATTAGCAAATTCCTCTCTTGCTATCTTAGAAGCTGAATAGACAGATGCTCCAGCTTCACTAACCACAAAAACTTGTACTGGCTTATCAAAAGCAATTTTCTTAATAAAAAACTCCGTCTCTCTAGAAGCAGTTCCATTTCCGATAGCAATGGCTTCCACCTTATAAGAATTTACCATAGAGCGTATCTTTTTCATTGCCATCGCACTATCTTTCTGTGGTGGATGAGGATAAATTGTCTCATTATACAATAAATCACCTTGTTCGTCAAGACAAACTACTTTGCACCCAGTCTTATATCCAGGGTCTATTGCTAATATCCTTTTCTGCCCTAGCGGAGCAGACAATAATAGCTGTGATAAATTATCTGCAAAAACGCCAACTGAATTAATATCCGCTTTTTCTTTTGCCTCTTGTAATGCCTCATTTGATAGAGCTGGCTCTAGTAAACGTTTGTAGCTATCTGCAATTGCTTTTTCTAATATTGTTTTGCATTCACCTTTTCCCTTAATAATGGCATCTTCTATAAATGTAAGCGCTTGTTCCTTATCTATCCCAACATTGAATTTTATATAACCTTCTTTTTCAGCGCGTAGAATAGCTAATAAACGATGTGCAGGAATTTTATATAAAGGTTCTTCCCAGTCAAAATATTGAGTAAATTTCTGAGCGTGCTCTTCTTCTGCCTTTGCCTTAACGACTTTTGTTTTAATGGTACTATTGCGCTGAAATCTATTTCTCAGAGTTCTTCGGATATACATATTTTCATTAATCCACTCAGCAATAATATCGCTTGCGCCTTGTATTGCTTTTTCCTCGTTATCTACGCTATCGCTTATATATTTAGCAGCAATACCTTCAATATCAGTGGCATTTTGAGCCATAATAATCTTAGCTAAAGGTTCTAAACCTTGTTCGCGCGCAGTATCAGCTTTTGTCTTTCTAGTTTTCTTATAGGGTAAATAAAGATCTTCTATTTCTAATAAATCAAAACTTTGCTCAATCTTAGCTCTTAATTCAGGAGTCAATTTATCTTGCTCCTCGATTGATGAAATAATAGATTCCTTACGCTTAACTATATTATCGTATAATTCTTTATATTTTGCTATCTTTTCAATTGCTACCTCATCTAAATTTCCCGTTCTATCCTTTCGATAACGAGCAATAAAAGGGATAGTACACGCTTCATTTAACAACGATAACGTATTTTCGATACTCTTAGTTGAAGCAGTAACAGCTTGTTGAATAAACTCTATCAACGTCATAATTTATTATTTTAAGAATAGCTAAAATACTACCTTTGACGCAATAAAGAAATCATATGAAATTTTTATTCTTTTACTTACTAGTCATCAACTATATTGCATTTAGCATGTTTGCCTTTGATAAAGAACAAGCTATTAAACAAAAAAAGAGAATCTCAGAAAAGAATCTTTTAACGCTTTGCTTTATGGGTGGAAGCTTAGGCGGATGGATAGCCATGAAGAAACTTAGACACAAATCTTCGAAGGACTCTTTTAAACTTAAATTTTATCTTATTCTAATTATTCAAGTAGTCCTACTTTTTGCATTATTCAAAAGATAGAATAGGGTAGAAGTAAGTTTCAAAAAACTTCTTATATCTCATCGTTTGGAGATATAAACATTGTAGAAACTATATAGAAATTACTCGAATATATACATTTACTCTTCGATTATTAATATAAAAAATCTTGTGCATATCTATTCTCTATTTATAATAATGCCTTAACTACATATGTCTAGATATTTGCTTTGGAAATCAAAACTTAGAGCTTATTGGCCATTCATAACTTAGATAACTTTAGTATTTTTATCTCTCTCTTACACTTATAATTATTTCTCCATGGAAAAAGCATCACTTTATACTCATTATTTCAAAAAAGTAGAAAAAGCTATTGCTAAAATGAGCAAACAAAATGTAAAAGACATTTATGCTATCTCCTTTTGGAAGTCTAATGTAGATGATGATCCTAGATGTCCAATTATTTCTATTAGTTATAATACCTATAGTCAAATAGAAGAGGAAAAAGATAATGCAAGTAGCGAACAGGAAGCTAAATGGAATTTTGCTTTTTGGTTACAAGATGAAATAACTATGCTAGGTGGGGAAGATAAGGTATTACGCCAATATCTTAAAGAAGAAGGCTATTTCTATACTTTAAATGAGCAAAGTAAAGCGGAAAAACTAAAAGATAAAGGCGATAATACTGCTTACAATGAAATATCTATGAAAGACGATAAAATACAATCTTCTTTTATGGAAATTATAATAAGGATAGCAAAAGAAATCCAGAAGTCCGATTTAATAAAAGAAAAAATAGGGAAGGAGCTGCCAATTATTATCCATGAGTTAGAATACTACGACCTGCCGCTTGAATGGACAAAAAAAGCTAACCCTCCACAATTAATCGAAGAATTCTTAGCTTGTTATGAATAAGAATGTGAGGATCGTCATAAGCGTAATCAGCTACTTCTTATGTTTTGGGTAAACTTTCATAATGGTAAAATAAGACGTTCTGAAAGCCGCTAGACTCTTGTATCCAATTAGATAAGCAATCTCACTTAGCGTATATTCATTTGTATCTAATAGTTCTATACTTTTCAGTATACGAACTAATTGTAAATATTTCTGTAAGGTTAATCCTGTTTCTTGTTTAAACAACCGTTGAAGATTGCGAATTGACATAGTTGATAAATTGGCTAAATCATCTAAATGAAGTGGAGAAGCTAAATTATCATTGATATACAAGGCAAGGTTTGTTAGCCTTTTATCTTTCGGGATTGGAATTTGTAAAGCTTGATTCTCATTGCAAAAGTTTTTTAAACAGATAAGAATAGTTTGTAAAAACTGTTCTTTTTCCGTTTCATTTTCAATGATTTGGTTCCATTTTGATGCATAATGAAGCATCTCTTTTAATATAGCAGGAGCCGGAAATACATGAAATGTATTGTAAAAATCGTCTAATGGCACTTCCTTATACAACAATACCTTTAGATGAATATGCTTAGAAGTAGTTGTAGTTGCATGCAATTGATCTGATGGTATCCAAGCTACATAATGCTGTGGTACGAGATATTTACTATTGCCTACTTGGATATATTGATAACCTTGTTCCACATAGGTTAGCTGATAGCGTTTGTGACTGTGCTGATACTCGTCATGTACAAAATTGTCTTCATACCAAACATAAGCTTGTACAATATTTGTATCTTCAAATACTCCATCAAACTTCTCCATTAACCCACATTTAAAATTGGCGTTACGCATCTATTTTTTGACAAATATAATATAAACGACAAGGATATATTTGTAGATATAACAAAATCAACAATATGAATCACATATCTAAATTTCTATTAGGGATTATAATACTTCTAATATCTACAAATATTATGGCTAAAGACAATTTAACACATATACTCGTATTAATCCATTCTGATCAAGGTGGAACTTACAAAATGGCTCAAGAAATAGCAAAAGGTATAGAAAGTAACGCTACTGCCCAAGCAACAATAAAATTAGTTCAACCATCAGATAATGCATTGCTTAAAGATATTGAAATTGCTACTCCAGAGGAGCTACCTACTTATGATGGGATTATATGGGGTTCTCCAGTTTATTTTGGAAATATAAGTACTCCTATGAGTGCTTTTTTGGCTAAAACAATAGATTTATGGACCGAGCACAGTTTAGAAGGAATGCCTTCAGCTGTATTTATGTCGGCAGGAAGTGGAGCAGGAAAGGAGTTAGCCTTACAATCTTTTTGGAATAGTCTTGCTGTGCATGGAATGATCTTAGTTCCCAACGGTATCCGTTCCACAGACTTAATAGACAACTCGATTCCACAAGGAAATAGTGTTTTAGGAGCAAGTAGTTTAGCTTCCAATAAAAGTGTCTTAAGACCTAGTGATAGCGAATTACTTATAGCTTATTCGCAAGGACAAAACTTTGCAAAAATAGCTACTGCTCTAAAAGGAACTTTCATTAAAAAAGACATTACTATCACTAAGAATAAGGAAATAGATATAGAAACAGTTCTTAAAAATAAAAATATTGTACTACCAGTAGCCCCAAATCCTGTAGGCAATTATACACCGTATTCACGCTCTGGCAATTTAGTATTCATCAATCAAGTAGCATTAAAAAATGGGAAAATACTATATCCTGGTAAAGTAGGGGTAGATGTAACTGAGGAAGAAGCTAAAAAAGCTACAGAACAGACAATGCTTAATGTAATCGCTGTGCTTAAATTAGCAGTTAATGGGGATTTAAATAGGGTAAAAAAGACAGTTCAGCTAACAGGTATATTTAATACAACAGAGGATTACACACAACATGCCAACTTAATGAATATCGCCTCTGATCTATCTGTTGAAATATTCGGAGAAAAAGGAAAACATGCAAGAGGCACTTTAGGTGCAACTTCAATTCCAGTAAACTCTGCAGTAGAAATACAAGCTATATTTGAAATAGAGTAAACAATTATTCTTCCATTTATAAATATGTCTATAAACAAGTTGAGGTTGCTAAAAGCAACCTCAACTTGTTTATTTAACCGGTTAAATAAAATTACGAACAAGCAATCTTATTTACTCTATTTTGATGTCTTCCTCCTTCGAAATTAGTGTTTAAAAAGGTATCAACCATTGCAACAGCTTGCTCAATAGAAGTATAACGAGCTGGAATGCTGATTACATTAGCATCATTGTGTTGTCTTGCTAATTCAGCTATTTCTTTCGTCCAACACAATGCACATCGAACACCTTGATGTTTGTTAGCTGTCATAGCGATACCGTTACCACTACCACAAATTACGATTCCAAAATCAACTTTGTTATCTTCTACATCAAATGCAACTTTATGTGCAAAATCAGGGTAGTCTACAGAGTCAAAACTATCAGTGCCATAGTTTATTACTTCGTAACCTTTCTCCTCCAGAAACTTTACAATTGCTTTCTTATATTCTGGACCTGCATGATCATTTCCAATAGCTATTTTCATATTTTAGTTGTGTTCAATTATACCTTACAAAGGTAAAGCTTTTCTAAATTACAAGCCTAATTCTTCAATAGCAATCTGACGCATTTCTACTTTTCGAACTTTACCAGAAATAGTCATTGGAAACTCTTTTACAAACTTCCAATATTTAGGAATACGGAAATGAGCAATCTTTTGATCACAATATGTACGCAATTCATCTTCCGTAACTGTAGCTCCCTCTTTTAAAATAAGCCATGCCATGATTTCTTCTCCATATTTTTCACTAGGAACACCTATTACCTGAACATCAGCTACACTAGGATGAGTGTATAAAAAGTCTTCTATCCATTTTGGTGAAATATTCTCTCCTCCTCTAATGATTAAATCTTTAATACGCCCTGTTATTGAAATATACCCTTCCTCATCCATTGTAGCTAAATCCCCTGAATGCATCCATCTATTCTCATCTAGTACTTCACCTGTTAAGGTTCTATTATTCCAATATTTTAGCATTACAGAATATCCACGAGTACACAACTCACCAGCTTCGCCACGAGGTAATATTCTTCCTGTTTCTGGATCAATAATTTTAATTTCTAAGTGATCTTGTACCGTTCCCACAGTAGTAGTTTGTTTTACGATATCAATGCCTATATGGGTTTGTGTAGATACTGGCGAAGTTTCAGTCATCCCATAACAGATGCTAACTTCTTCCATATGCATTTCAGATTTCACCTTGCGCATAATACTTTCTGGACAAAGAGATCCAGCCATTACTCCCGTGCGCAACGAACTCAGATCAAAATCAGTAAAATTAGGAAGTTGTAATTCAGCAATAAACATGGTAGGCACACCATATAGTGAAGTACACTTTTCATCTTGAACTGTTTGAAGCGTTTTTTCTGCATCAAATCCATCGTTTGGAATTACTATCGTTGCACCATGTGAAGTACAGCATAAATTACCGATTACCATTCCAAAACAATGGTAGAATGGAACGGGAATACACACTCTATCCTTTTCGCTATATTTTAAACGTTTTCCTATAAAATAGCCGTTATTAAGAATATTGTGATGGGTTAAAGTTACCCCTTTAGGAAACCCTGTAGTTCCAGAAGTATACTGAATATTGACAGCTTCGCTAAACTGCACAGAATCTTCAATAATAGCTAAAACTTCATCAGACATTTCTTTTCCATCTCCCATAAAAGCATCCCACTCTTCCCCTAAAAATATAACTTCCTTTAAAGAAGGACAGTCCTCAAAAACCATAGAAATCATTTTTCTATAATCACTTTTTTTATGACTGCTAGCAGAAACGATCAGGGAAATCTCAGATTGATTAATGGCAAATTCTAATTCATGAGCGCGGTAAGCAGGATTTATATTCACTAAAATAACTCCAATCCTAGCAGTAGCATATTGCATTAATACCCATTCATAACAATTAGGTGCCCAGATTCCTACGCGATCACCCTTTTGAATTCCATGGGTAAGCAAACTCTTGGCAACTAATGTAGTCTGGTCATAAAACTCATTATACGTTGCCCTATAATCTTGGTGTACGCTTATTAAAGCATCATTATTAGGAAACTTTTCTGATATGCGCTTTAAATTTTGTCCAATAGTTTCTCCTAACAGCGGTGTCATAGACACCCCGTGTACATAAGAAATATTATTCATAAGTTGTTTTTTTGGTTGGTTTGTCTAAAATACAAAAAATATAATACCAAGGTGATTTTAGTGATACTTTGTAGTATAATAAGCTAGTAATGGTAAGTTATTATAAAAAACACTTTGTGATATTAAAAAATATGAATAAATAATTTTATTAAAATTTCATACTTTTAACACAACAATTCAATATAAATAAAGTTTTAAAAAGGCGACAAATAAGTTATTAGAAGATTAAATTTTAAAATACTTAGGATAAAATACTCATTTATTCGTACATTTAAACATAAATTGCATAACACCTAATTATATAATAAAGTCAAAAGCATTACTTATAATGGCAAAAAAAATTAAACATAAAAAAAGAAAATTTATGATTTTTCAGGGAAAATTCTGAAAATCCTTTCAAAAAACGCTAACAAGTCATTAAACTATAAACAGATTGCAGCAGCCCTAGAAGTAAATGATACTCAAGGGAGAAATGAGATTATAAAAGAACTGAATTTTTTAAAATCAAATGATAAAATAGAAGAAGTTGAACCTGGTAAGTTCCGCTTTGTTCCTGCTTCAAATTATGTTGAAGGAACAATTGATATGACTACTAGAAAAACAGCTTATTTCGTAAGCCCAGATCTAGAAGAAGATGTATTTATTCCTACAAATAACTTGCATAAAGCACTAGATGGAGATACTGTAAAAGTTTATATCTATAATAAACGTAAAGGTAAAAAACCAGAAGCTGAAGTTGTGGAGATTATCGAAAGATACAAAACACAGTTTGTGGGTGTTATTGAAATTCAAAAGAACTTTGCGTTCGTTGCAACTGCAGATCCTAAAATGTACACAGATATCTTTATTCCAAAGGATAAAGTAGGAGAGGCACGTGATGGAGATGTAGTGGTAGTAGAAATAGAAGACTGGCTAGACAAAGCAGATAGCCCTTTTGGAAAAGTTGTAAAAGTTTTAGGTAAACAAGGTGAACACAATACAGAAATTCACGCGATATTGGCTGAATATGGTCTTCCTTATGATTTTCCAAAAGAAGTAGAAGACTTTGCAAATAAATTAGATACTTCTATTAATGATGAAGAGGTAAGTAAAAGAAAAGATATGAGAGATGTTCTTACTTTTACTATTGACCCTAAAGATGCTAAAGATTTTGATGATGCTTTATCATTCAGAAAATTAGAAAATGGAAATTACGAAATAGGTATTCACATTGCAGACGTATCTCACTATGTTCAAGAAGGAACAAAATTAGATGAGGAGGCATATAATCGTGCAACATCTATTTACTTAGTAGATAGAACGATTCCTATGCTACCTGAAGTATTGTCTAATTTTGCTTGTTCTCTTCGTCCAAACGAAGACAAATTCACGTTTTCAGCATTATTTGAATTAAATGACAAAGCTGAAATTGTAAATAAATGGTTCGGTAGAACAGTAACGCACTCTGATCAGCGTATGGCTTATGAAGAAGCGCAACACATTATCGAAACCAAAGAGAGCACTATTCCTAAAGAAATCTCTCTAACTGGAGAAGTGCAAGAAATTTCGCCAGAAGTTACTGAAGCAGTTTTAAAATTAAATGATCTAGCAAAAATACTACGTGCTAAACGCATGGGAGATGGAGCAATTTCATTTGATAAAATAGAAGTGAAGTTTAACTTAGATGAAAACGATATTCCTACTGGAGTATTCTTTAAAGAAGCGAAAGAAGCAAATCATCTAATTGAAGAATTCATGCTTCTTGCAAATAGAAAAGTATCTGAATTCATAGGAAAACAAAAGAAAACATTTGTGTACCGTGTACACGATGAACCAGATGAAGAAA
Source organism: Myroides injenensis M09-0166 (assembly GCF_000246945.1). Lineage (GTDB taxonomy): Bacteria > Bacteroidota > Bacteroidia > Flavobacteriales > Flavobacteriaceae > Flavobacterium > Flavobacterium injenense. Next base: position 6,101 of record NZ_BAEX01000011.1, on the reverse strand, counting down.
AGTTACTTGGATTACAAGCTGTAATTGCACGTTTTGGACATAAGATAAATTTAAAGACTAAGGGAGGTATCTCAAAATCTTTAAATAAATTATTAAAAGATGTAAATGGTAAGAAAGAGCAAAACCTAGTAGATACATTAACGATCAGATGTATGAGTAAAGCTAGTTATTCTACAAACAATATCGGTCACTATGGTTTAGCATTTGACTACTATTCTCACTTTACTTCTCCAATTCGTCGTTATCCAGACGTAATGGCACATAGACTATTACAACATTACTTAGACAAAGGAGAATCTGTAGATGCATCTGTTTATGAGAAAAAAGCGGCACACTGTTCATCAATGGAAAACCTTGCTGTAAATGCGGAACGCGATAGTATCAAGTACATGCAAGTAAAATATATGCAAGACCAAAAAGGAAAAGAGTTTGTCGGTGTAATTTCAGGAGTGACTGAATGGGGTATCTATGTAGAAATCTTAGAGAACAAATGTGAAGGAATGGTGCGTATCAGAGACATAAAAGAAGATTATTATGTATTTGACGAAAAGCAATACGCATTAGTAGGACAAGCAACGAAAAATCTTCTTCAATTGGGAGATGAAGTAATTGTAACGGTGAAAAATGCCGATTTAGTTAAAAAACAATTAGACTATAATTATATAAAAAAATTGAGTTAAATGAAGAATAAATTAGCTTTAATAATAACTTTCTTAGCTACTTCTTTTGCCTTTGCACAAGGAAGTAAAGATGTTGGGACATTTAATAAATTAAGCGTTTATGATCAAATACAAGTAACTTTAATCCCTTCTACAGATTCACATAAAATTGAATTAAAAGGAGAAGGATCTGATAAAGTTAACGTTATCAATAAGAATGGTCAATTAAAAATTAAGATGAACTTTGCAAATAGTTTCCAAGGAGAGGATGTAAAAGCTACCTTATATTACAACAAATTAGATGAAATTAATGTAGGAGAGGGAGCGACTGTTTCTAGCAAAGAGAGTATCAATGCTACAAAATTAGATATCAATGCAAAAACTGGATCAACACTAAAAATTATAGTTGATGTAGATAGATTAAACATTAAAGCTGGCGCAGGATCAATAGTTCGCGTGACTGGAAAGGCAAATGTTCAAGATATTGTTTCTAATTCTGGAGCTGAGGTAAAAAACAGTGAACTAGTTACTAATCAAACTTCTGTAACAGTTAATGCAGGAGGAAATGCAAGTGTAAATGCTACTAAATTAGTAGAAGCAAAAACAAGAGCTGGAGGTAATATTACTATTTATGGAAATCCAGAAGAAGTCATTGAAAAAACAGTGGCTGGCGGTACTATAAAGAAAGTAAATTAGCATTTCTTATGCTATTGCAATAAAAATCTGTAACTTGCACAAAATATCTAAATGCCAATTTTTTCAAATTGGCATTTTTAATTCAATACAATGCTAGACGATTTTATTACAGGGATTTCTTTAGGTTTTTTCCTAAGCTTTATGATAGGTCCTGTTTTTTTTATTCTTATTGAAACAAGTATTACAAAAGGATTTAAAGCAGCTATTACTTTCGATATTGGAGTAATTTTAGCAGATGCCTTATTTTTTGCAATTGCTTTTTTTAGTAGTTTTCGTCTTATTAATGCTATCAAAGATGATCCTGCATTATTTATATTTGGAGGTATAATTATGCTTACTTACGGTATCGTTTCTCTTGTTCGACTAAAAAAAGTACAAGTAGATACCTTACAGATTTCACCACCCAATTTGCGTAGAGATTACTTAAATCTATTAGCTAAAGGGTTTTTATTAAACTTTATTAACGTTGGTGTTTTAGGATTTTGGTTAGCAATTATTATTACACTAGGTCCTAGAATGGATATGGATACCAATCGTATGTTTACCTTTTTTGGGTTTACAATAACAGCTTATTTCATAACTGATGTAATTAAAATAATACTCGCTAAACAATTGCGAAAAAAACTAACTGCTCAGAATATTCTGCGAGTTAAGAAAATTAGTAGTATCGTTTTAATCGTATTTGGATTGGTGATTATGACGAAGGGCTTTTTACCTAAAAATGAAAATAACGAGATAAATTTACCTATCCCAAAAATGCAAAATAGTAAGTAATACACTAGTTATATAATATATAATCACAAAGGCTTAGAATAACATGTTACTCTAAGCCTTTGTCATTTTTAGCAGAGTTGTATTCTTGATGAATCTCATTAAGAAAAGTGTATAATATAGAGTAAACTTTTTTTGTACATAAATTACTTCTATCATAATTCCCAGGGAAAGTATAAACTACCATAAGCTCTTAAACATCATATTCTTAAATAAATAGAATAAAATAATACTCACAAAAATAGTTTCCACAAATTTAGTGATCAATACCTTCACATACATTTCCAAACTAAGGCTAATAAGTAGAGGAGTCTTTATAGATAAAACAATAGCTTATGGAGTTGTTTTTAGGCTATTAGAGCTACTTATATACAAATCCTTTAACTGAGTTCACATTTAGTCAATCATGCGCTTATATTCTTTCTATTAAATTTTTACTAAAACTAATATCTTACTATTCTGCATTGGTTAAGCTGGTTGTGATAGCATTTAATATTAAGCCCGTTATTTTGGTTATTTGAAGTTCATAAAACTATCTTTAAAAGCACAAAAAAAGTCGATAAAGATAAACTTTATCGACTTTGGAGGCTTCGAGCGGATTCGAACCGCTGTAGACGGTTTTGCAGACCGCTTCCTAGCCACTCGGACACGAAGCCATTGTTCCGAATTGGAATGCAAACTTAGCAATAATTTTCAAAGTTCAAAAGACTTTACAATTAAAAATCATTGTTTTTTTTTGCTTATTATCTAAGTCCTTGCATTTCAACAGTAACAGATTCCACATCACCACCTACTGGAGGATTAATTTTTGATACAGCCACTTTAATTTCGTCTACCATTTCTATTTCTAAAAGTACACGATCAATAATACGTTGACATACATGCTCCAATAATTTTGAGCGAATTGCCATTTCTTCTCTAACTATCCTATTTAAATGTACATAATCAACAGCATCAACTAATTCATCTGAAGCAGCAGCATTTCGAAAAGAAGCTTTTGCTTGTACATCTACACGATAATCCGAACCAATTTTTGCTTCTTCTTCCATACATCCATGAAAAGAAAAAACTCTAATATTATTTAATCTAATAATTCCCATTTAATTCCACGTTAATTTTAATAGGCTAAAATTACAATAAATTATGACTGTAGGGGGGAATAAAATGAATTAGATAAATAATTTGCTTGTTTTTTGATACCTTTGTGATTATAATTAATTGTATCCATGTCAACAAAAGAAAAATCATTAAACTTTATTGAGCAAATCATTGAAGACAGTCTTAAAGAAGGAATGTCTCCTGAAAAGCTTCATTTCCGTTTTCCACCAGAACCAAATGGGTATTTACATTTAGGTCACGCGAGTTCAATTTGTTTAAATTTTGGACTAGGACAGAAATACAATGCACCAGTTAATTTGCGTTTTGATGATACTAACCCTTCAAAAGAAGAACAGGAATTTGTTGACGCAATCAAGCATGATGTAGAATGGCTAGGTTATAAATGGGCAAATGAAGTTTACGCTTCAGATTATTTCCAACAATTATACGATTGGGCAGTACAACTGATTAAAGAAGGTAAAGCCTATGTAGATAGTCAAACTTCGGAAGAAATGGCGCAGCAAAAAGGTACCCCTACAACAGTAGGAGTTAATAGCCCGTATAGAGATCGATCTGTAGAAGAAAACCTGGACTTATTCGAAAGAATGAAAAATGGTGAATTTGAAGAAGGAACACATATTCTACGTGCTAAAATAGATATGGCACATAAAAATATGCTAATGCGTGATCCTATCATGTATAGAATCATCAAAAAATCTCACCATAGAACAAAAGATAAATGGTGTATATACCCTATGTATGATTGGGCACATGGTGAAAGTGATTACTTAGAAAGTATATCACATTCATTCTGTACACTTGAATTTTTACCTCATAGAGAGCTTTATGATTGGTTCTTGGATCAAGTATGCGAAGAAGGTAAGATTCGTCCAATGCAACGTGAATTTGCGCGTCGTAATTTATCTCATACTATCGTAAGTAAGAGAAAATTAGCTAAACTAGTAAATGAAGGATATGTTACTGGATGGGATGACCCACGTATGCCGACTATTTCAGGGTTACGCAGAAGAGGATATACACCTGCATCAATAAAAAACTATGCTGATACTATTGGTATTGCTAAAAGAGATAACTTAATTGACGTCTCTTTATTAGAGTTTTGTGTAAGGGAAGATCTTAATAAGATAACACCTCGTGTAATGGCTGTCTTAGACCCTGTCAAATTAGTAATTACAAATTATCCTGAAGGACAAGAAGAGTGGTTAGAAGCAGAGAATAACCCTGAAGAAGAAGTAATGACATTTAGAAAAGTACCTTTTTCTAAAGAACTTTATATTGAGAGAGAAGATTTCAAAGAAGAAGCTAATAGCAAATTCTTTAGATTAACTCTAGGAAAAGAAGTACGTCTAAAAAATGCTTATATCATTAAGGGAGAAAGTGTAGTTAAAGACGAAAACGGAAATATCACAGAAATTCACGTTACTTACGATCCAGAAAGTAAAAGTGGTAGTGGTACAGAAGCAAGTAAAAGAAAAGTAAAAGGAACTATTCATTGGGTTTCTATTCCTCATGCTATTGAAGCTGAAGTACGTATTTACGATCGCCTATTTACAAGTGAAAATCCTGATGGTAATAAAGAAGTGGACTTTTTAGAGCATATTAATCCACAATCATTAGAGGTGGTAAAAGGTTATCTAGAACCAAGCTTAAAAGAGTCAAAAATTGGAGATAAATTCCAGTTCCAACGTTTAGGATATTTCTGTGTAGATAAAGATAGTACGGCAGATAAATTAATCTTTAATAAAACAGTAGGCCTTAGAGATACATGGGCTAAATTAGAGCAGAAATAGATTAATATTATTCTATCAATAAATTATACAAAAGGGCGTTTTAACTGTTAAAGTATAGTTAAAACGCCCTTTTTTCTATAACTTTATAAGACTAATTTAAAAAACAATTGTTATGTCAGACAGAATAGGAAGTACATTAGTTGCTGTATTAGCAGGAGCTGTAGTAGGAGCAGGTTTAGGTGTTTTATTTGCACCTGAAAAAGGAGAAAAAACAAGAAAGAAAATCAAAAAAACTTTTGATCAATCTAAGGATGAGTTAGAAGATAAAATTGATGAACTAAAAAAACAAGTACGTGGTGTAGTTAATAAGAAAAAACAAGATTTCGAAGAAGATTTTGATGAATTCGTTTCTGCAACAGGGAAAAAAAGAGATGAAGTAATCTCTACATTAGAGAAAAAATTAGCTGAACTAAAAAAACAAGCTAATCAAGTAGCTGAAAACGTAAAAAAATAATCCATTAATATTGTATAATGGCATTCGAGGAAATCAAAAATGATTTAGGTGAAATAAAGGAGAATTCAGAGGATTTTATAAATTCAAGTCTGGATTATTACCGTCTTTGGGGCTTCAAAGTAAGCGCTAAAGCTGGAAGTATCTTTATGACACTTATCTTTATGAGCCTTTTCTTGATGATGGCACTATTATTTTTATCCTTGTATGCAGCATTTGCAATAGGAGAGTGTTTAACCAATAGGCCAGCAGGTTTTCTAATTGTAGGAGCATTTTATTTACTAATAACGTTCTTAGCTTATTTGTTTAGAAAATCTCTAGTAGAAAAGCCTTTAATTAAAAAGCTATCAGAAATAATTTTTAATGATTAATTAAATAAAATGAGAAGTAGTTATTCCTCTTTTGAACAAATAAATGAAGATCTCAAAATCTTAAAAGTAAAGCGCGATTTTCATTACCAAAAGGTTTTTAGATCCATAGACAATATTAAAGAAGAATTAGCTCCTGAACGAATTATAAAGAATACCTTAGGTTCAGTCACTTCTTATGTAACTAGTTCTGGTAGGATACAAGCATTTTTTTATAACTGCCGTGTTGAAATACTTTTTTTAATAG
>NZ_BAEX01000012.1 GCF_000246945.1 Myroides injenensis M09-0166 | reverse complement strand
ATTAATGAGTCAATTAAAATTTATAGATTTATTTGCAGGACTTGGAGGCTTTCATCTTGCTTTAGCAAAATTGGGACACGAATGCGTTTTTGCAAGCGAATTGATGCCTGAATTGCAAAATCTATATAAAACAAATCACGGTATTGTGTGTGCAGGCGACATTAACCAAGTTGATATAAAAAAGGATATTCCCGAACACGACATCTTGTGTGGAGGTTTTCCGTGTCAGCCATTTTCACAGGCAGGCTCTCAACAGGGCTTTAATGATGAAAAAGATAGAGGAAATCTTTTTTATAAGATTATGGAAATATTGCAACATCATAAGCCTGAATTTGTTTTTCTTGAAAATGTACCGAATCTAAAATCACACGATGACGGAAACACCTATACAGTAATAAAAAACGAACTCGAAACATTATACGAAGTACAGGACGACATCATATCTCCACATTATTTTGGCATTCCTCAACATCGTACTCGTATTTACATAGTAGGTAGGTTAAAATCAAAAGGAGGATTAAAAGACTTTCAATTCCCAAACCATACCCAACGTCCTGAATGTAGTATTAATGATATAATTGTCCACGATGATGACGATTATATGACTTTGAAAAATGTTACTCGAAATCATTTAGAAGTTTGGCAAGAATTTTTGGATTTGCTTGTTGAGAACGGAGGACAACTTCCTACTTTCCCGATTTGGGCAATGGAATTTGGGGCGACTTATAAATATGAAAATCGCTCTCCTTATTATCAGCAAAATAAAGAGTTGATTGGGCTTAAAGGAAAGTTTGGAGAAGAAATCAAAGGTAATTGTAGAGATGATTATTTCAATTGTCTGCCAATATATGCTGACCCAACAAAATCAGATAAAAATAAAATTTTCCCAGATTGGAAAAAACAATTTATTCGTCAAAATAGAGAGTTTTATGAGAAAAACCAATCTTGGATAGACCCTTGGTTACCCAAAATCAAAGATTTTGAAAACAGCCACCAAAAATTTGAATGGAATTGCGGATATGAAGAACAGCCAACAATAAGCAACAAAATTGTTCAGTTCCGTCCTTCGGGTATTAGAGTAAAAAAACCGACATTTTCGCCAGCTTTGGTTTTAACAACAACACAAATTCCTATTTTCCCCTGGGTTGAAACACCCAAAGGCGAAATAGGCAGGTATATGACAAGAAAAGAAGCTGCAAAACTTCAATGTATGGAGGATTTAAAGGAATTTCCCGATACCATAGCAAAAGCATTTCGGGCATTTGGTAATGCAGTAAATGTTGAAGTGGTAAAAAGAATTGCAGAAAATTTATTGGTAGATTATGAAGCAAATTAACAAAGTATCTATTGCATTGCAACCAAGTGTTTACAGCACTTTTCGAGCGTTAAACAATACGGTTTCTTTTACGCTCGGGGAGTATGTTGATAATGCTGTGCAAAGTTATCTCAACAATAAAAGTGAATTATTGGCAGTTGAACCTAATTATAAATTAGAAGTTAGAATAACTGTTGATTGGGAAAAACGAACAATCACGATTATTGATAATGCAGCAGGAATTAATGCCGAAAACTACGAAAAAGCATTTGAGCCTGCACATATTCCATTAGACAAAACAGGGCTGAATGAGTTTGGTATGGGAATGAAAACTGCCTCTGTTTGGTTGGCAGATAATTGGTGCGTTTATACAAAAGCGTTAGGAGAAACGGTAGAACGATATACAGATTTCGATTTACCAAAAGTAATAAAGGAAAACAAAGAAGAATTAATTGTTACAGAAACTCCCAAACCAACGAATGAGCATTATACAAAAATCGTTCTTTCAAATCTATCAAACCAAGCTCCTACCCCAAATCAAATGGATAAAATCAAAAGGCATTTATCCAGTTTTTATAGGAAATTCATAAGAAACAACGAAATAAGGATTTTTGTAAATGATGAACAGCTACATTATCCCGATTACGAAATTTTAGAAGCACCGTATTATAAAAATTCTGAAAGTCCAGATGTTTTTTGGAAAAAGGAAATTGATTTTGAGTTTGGCGAATACAGAGCAAAAGGATTTATTGCGATACTTAAAACGATGCAACAATCGGCTAACGGTATTGCCTTATTAAGACGGGGAAGAATTATTGAAGAAAAATACTTTCCTACTGTTCTTTGTGGGCAAATTGGTTCGCCTCGATACAAAAGGATCTTCGGAGAAATCGAACTTGAGGGTTTTGATGTATCGTTTAACAAGAACAAATTCAGAGATGAGGAAAATTTATATGCTTTTATGGAAGCATTAAAAGATGAACTTACTGCACCTGAATTTGATTTATACGGACAGGCTGAAAATTACAGACAACGAGCAAAAGAGGAAACAACAAAAATAGCCAAAGGAATTACTGCTACCCTCAAAAAAGAAAGCAAACCTCGTGAACTCGCAAAAAGAGTACAAGAAGCAGAGATAAAAGCACAAGACACTCAATTAACTGCACATTCTGAAACATCAATACAAAATGCAGAAACTTTGGGTAGTCATTCCGATTCATTTCAGTTAAATGATACAGATTATACGCTAAAAGTTGATTTGGTTAATGACACAACTACCGACAAATTGTATTCTGTTGCTTTGGAAGATAGCAACACATTGTTTGATACAGCTAATAGCAAGATAATTGTTTGCAAAATCAATCTTGCACATCCATTTTTCACTCGTTTCGACCAGTTTAAAAAAGCCGATAATTATCAGCCAATTATTGCAATATTCAAATCGCTTGCTTTGGCAGAAATTATGGCACCAAATCGAGGTACGTCTAATGCATCAAACATTAGGCTTTTGTTCAACAATTATTTACTTCAATAATATGGAAATTCAAATATTATCTTCACAATTAGGCGATAAATTTTCTCCAATAATTGGAGAAAGAACAACCGAATTAATTGACCGATTGAAAAGCAAACTCGACCAAGACGAAATTGATTGTTTGTTATCAGAAACAGCAGATATTTTATCGAATTGCACAAATCCGAACTTAAACGAATCTCAATCAGTAACTAATCTCGCATTTGGGTATGTTCAAAGTGGAAAAACTTTGTCTTTCACTACATTATCAGCAATGGCAAATGATAATGGTTTCAGAATTATTGTGTATTTCGCAGGAACAAAAACGAATCTATTAACACAAACAACTAAACGTTTACGGAAAGATTTAATCAATAACGGTGTAAATAATCAATTCTATAAATTACACGAAAATCCGTCATCTAATGAAGTTCAGAAGATTAAAAATGAATTGCAAATAAGCACAAAACCTGCAATTTTAATCACGGTGCTTAAACACCATAAATACATCAATGACCTTGCTGATATTTTTAATTCACAGCAAGTTAAATCGGTATTAGGAAACAAAGCCGTTTTAATTATTGATGATGAAGCAGACCAAGCAAGTTTAAACGGTTATGCTTATAAAAACAGCAAGAAAGAGAATACATCAGAAGAATGGGAAGATGATGAATATACTACTACTTACAGCAGTATTTTGAGATTAAAATCGTCTATTCCAAATCATTCTTATATTCAATATACAGCCACTCCACAAGGACCATTATTGATTAGCATATTGGATTTACTTTCTCCGAAACATCATACTGTATTAACACCAGGAAAAAAATATACAGGAGGTAAAACATTTTTTGTAGATAAACCCGAACTCATTGTTACAATACCAGAAAACGAGGTTTTTAATAGTAAGAAGAATCAACTGCAAAACTGCCCTAAAACGCTTATTGAAGCCTTGCAAATTCATTTGATGAATGTTGCATTAGTTGTTCGTATATTACAAAAAGAAAGGTATTTGTCAATGATGATTCACGCAGACAAAGACCAAGATGCAAGCCAAGCATTTCACAGTTGGACAAAGAATTTAATTGATATGTGGACAGAGCAAATCAACAGTGATGAAAATGATTTTGCTCGTATAGAATTAGTCAATTCGTTCAAAAAGATTTACCCCGAAGTTATTCGATACTATACTTCGCCTGATGATGTTGTTCCTACCTTTGAGGAAATCTTACCACATTTGCAAGATGTGATTTTTGACACAAATATTGAACTAATTATCAGCAGAACAAAAAAACAAGGAAGTAATAAAGAAATTGATTGGGAGGGTTATTCTTCGCATATTTTGGTAGGTGCAGAAATGCTTAATCGTGGTTTTACAGTTGAAAATTTAGCGGTTACATATATGCCTCGTTATAGTGTCAGTAAATCAACAGCCGACACTATTCAGCAAAGATGCCGTTTTTTTGGCTACAAATTGAATTATCTAAAATCTTGCAGAGTATATCTTCCCGAAGATACAATATTAGAATACGCAGAATATGTTGAACACGAGGAAGAAATGCGTAAATGGCTAGAAGAAAATTCGAGTCTTGAAGATGTAGAGCAGTTGCTATTGATAACACCAAAATTAAATGCAACTCGTAAAAATATTCTTTCAGTAAATACTGTACAAACAAAACTAAACGGTTGGCGAAAAATGAACGCTTTCCAAGTGATAGAAGAAAATACTCGTTTTGTTGAGCAGTTTATTTCCGAAACCAATTTTACTAATGATAAAGATTATGGCACACCCGACCGTAATCATCGCTATGCAAAACTCCCAGTACAAGAAGTAATTGAGTTTTTGTCAAATTTCAAATTCTCAAATATGCCTGATGCGGCTCGAAAGCAAGCAACAATCAGGTATATGAAATATCTTGCGACAAAACAAAATTCGCCTTTACAACACGCTTATATAGTTCAAATGGCTTATGCAGGAAATCCTCGTGAGCGTACATTTAATGAACAAACTCAAAGACTGAAAGAATTACATACAGGTCGTTCCACTTCGGGGCAAGAAGTTTATCCGGGAGATGCGAAAATCAAATTTGAAGATTCTATCTGTATTCAGATTCACAAAGTACAACTCAAATCTGATTCAATAAATTGGGGTGGAAAAATTGCTTATACTTTGGCAATCTATTACCCCGAAGATTTTGCTGTTAATTATGTAGCGACAGAAAGTAAAAACGAAAAATAGTGAAAATAATGAGATACCCGATTTATAAAATATTTGCAAATTTACAGCAAAAAGAGCCTGTCAATAAAGATAGTTTTTTGGCAGCTTCTTTGCCATTTACTCAAAAGCATAAAATCGGGGTTTCATCAGAGGGATTTCCTTTATTTTTTATTGAATGTAATGACATAGGTTACTCGGCAGACATAAACCTTGAACTTATATCAGTTTTATTTAATCGACCTTGTAGATTATCTGAAAACAGCACCCAATCAGAGAGTGTTTATACTATTATTTCATTAAAAACAAAAAATATTGACTTTCAACAATATTTTTTTGAGGTGGTTTGCATAGTGTTGGAGCAGTTGCCCGAAAACACCTCACACAAGCAACTCAAAGCAGAAATTCAGAAGCTAATAGAGCTATTCAGTCGCTTCAATCGTCCACCACGCAAAACCATACAAGGACTTTGGGCAGAATTATTTATTATTGAGCGAGCAAACAATCCCGAATATTTAATTCAATCTTGGCATTCTTCATCAGAAGACAAGTTTGATTTTAATGACGGACAAGACAAAATAGAGGTCAAAAGCACAGCAAATGTCAGTCGTATTCATAGATTTTCCCTTGAACAGCTTAATCCAAATAAAAATTCTAATTTATTAATTGCTTCAATTTTTGTTGTTCAAACAGGCAAAGGGAAAAATATTTTTGAACTAATTGATTCTATCCATCAAAGAGTACAAAATTTAGAATTGCAATTTAGGCTAAATGAAATTGTATCTCAAACACTTGGTAATGATTTAGATAAAGCATTTGACACCTATTTTGACAATCAACAGGCTTGCGATACACTTGCTTTTTTTGATTTCAAGGATATTCCTGCAATTAAAAATGATAGCATTCCTTACGAGATTAGTAATGTTCATTTTGATTGCGACTTATCCAATGTTAGTACAGTTGAAAATGAGGTTTTAAAATCCTCTAAAAGTTTACTATTTAAAAGCGTACAGGTATGAAGATAGAAAAAATATATCCTGAAACATTGCGACAACTGATGGTTGAGGTTTTAAAGACTTCGACTGATTTTTCATATATTAGTGGAACACAACCTTTTTTAATGCAATTTAAGGGCAAGGAATTTTACGTTTATATAAAAAACTTGTCTTCAGCCTATTTCAAAGAACGACCTGACACAACAAGAGCACAATTACCCGTACGAGAGGAATTTGACGAAATCAAAAAAACGGATATTCCATTTATTTTTTTAGGATACGACCAGCAAAATGATGTTTTAGTCTGTTGGAATTTTCATAATGTCAAAGTACGTTTAAATGAAAAACGAAGTGTTTCGTTTTATTCTCGTCAGTTTTTTCAAGATGAGGTTTCATTAGGTACTTTTCTACGCAAACGCTTAAAAAATGGCGATGAACCAATTCTTTTCAAGCGTAGAGATTTAGTTGAATTTTTCAATCAAATTGACACTTTCTTTCCTATATCCGAAGATGAAACGCCTAATGCTATTGAGCCTACAAAAATAGTTGATAATGAACAATTTGTTTCAAATGGAAAGTTATTAAGAATAACAGACAAAGAGTTAATAGAGCAATTGAAACCACTTATCGAAACAAAACGTACTTTGCAAGCATTAAAGGTTGTTGGCGATTTTTACAAAGGGCAATTTCCAACAATGAAATTAGCGGATTGGAATAAATTGATAAAAGAAATTCATTAACAAGCAACATTACAAAATGCCTGAACAACAAAACATAGAATACAAAAGTGCTTGGCACGATGATTACCTGAAATGGGTTTGCGGTTTTGCAAACGCACAAGGTGGGGTAATTTTCATTGGTAAAGACGACAATGGAAATGTTGTAGGTATTGAGGATTACAAAAAGCTAATGGACGATATTCCCAACAAAGTCCGCAATGCGATGGGAATTACTGTTGAGGTAAATCTGCACGAAGAATCAGGCAAGTATTTTATCGAAATCGTTACGCATCCTTATTCTGTGCCTATTTCTTTGCGAGGCAGATATTATTACCGAAGCGGAAGCACCAAACAGGAATTAACAGGAGCGTCACTCAATGAATTTCTGTTGAAGAAATCAGGTAAAACGTGGGATGATGTGATTGAGCCACGAGCAACTTATGATGATATTGACGAAAAAGCAGTTACTACCTTTGTTCAGGAAGCAGAATTTTCAGGACGTTTACCCGAAAGCAAGGGATTAACTATTCCGCAGTTATTTGATAAATTGAGGCTTACCGAAAACGGACAACTAAAAAGAGGTGCAATTGTTTTGTTTGCCAAAGACCCCGCAAAATTTTATCCGAACATCTTTGTAAAGATTGGTCGTTTCGGGAAAGATGATGCAGACCTTATCTTTCAGGAGAATGAAGAGGGAAACTTGATTGTGATACTTCAAACCATTTTAGAGCAGTTGCATCACAAGTTCCTTATAAGGAAAGTTTCGTTTGAAGGAATGAAAAGAATAGAAACCAATGAATACCCCGTTGAGGCATTGCGTGAAGTGATACTCAATGCTTTGGTGCATCGTAATTATATGGGAGCACCAACTCAAATCAGGGTTTATGATGATAAAATCGTCTTCTGGAACGAGGGAGCTTTACCGCAGGGGCTAAGCATAGAGGAACTCAAAGGGTTTCACGCTTCCCAACCAAGAAATATCCTCATTGCTGATGTTTGTTTCAAAGGTGGGTATATTGATTCTTGGGGACGTGGGATGTTGAAAATATATAACGCGTGTAAAGAAGCAGGACTACCCGAACCTGAAATAAAGGAATTTCAGACAGGCTTATTAGTAACGCTATTCAAAAATAACCTGACAACCGAACAGCTGGCTAAACTTGGCTTGAATGAACGACAAATTAGAGCAATATTACATATTCAGGAAAAAGGAGAGATAACTAATTCTGTTTATCAGCAAATAAATGAAATAGGTAGAACAACTGCAACAGAGGAATTGAAATGGCTGACGGATAACAGGTTTATAACTCAAATAGGAAATGTTGGTCGAGGAACGAAGTATAAACTTAATTGACCGTTAATTGACCGAATTGACCGTTAATTGACCAGAATATAACCTAAATGAACACTGTCGAATTTTTAAAAGAAAGGCAAAAAAAAACGCAACACAGGAATTTCAGACAGGCTTATTGATAACGCTTTTCGGAAAGGGTTCGGAAGAACTTCGGAAAAGACTCGGGAAGAGTTCGGAAAGGAAGTGCTTGAAACGTTGAGTTTGATAGAAAAAAATTTTGAATATACAGCAGAACAGATAGCAGAACTTATTGGTAAATCATCAAGAACAATAGAAAAGCATATTGCTAAATTAAAAGATGCAGGAATACTCATAAGAAAAGGAGGAACATTTGGCGGTTATTGGGAAATAACTGGGTAAACAAAACCGATTGTTACAAGGCGATTAAAAGTGAAAAATACCGACACCACATTTAAAGAATTTACGAAGACATATATCAGGAATTTTCCCGATAGATTTCAGTATTTGGAAACACCTGTACAAATCTATGATGTAGAAAACCTGTTTACAAAGAACATTGTCACACCGACACCACTGTTAAAAGCAAATTTTAATTTTATCGTTTTTCCCACCAATGGAAACTTTGAACAACAGGTAGGCAATGAAATAAAAAAAGTATCAGAAAACCAAGCATTGTTAGTAATGCAGGGCGAAGTAACATCGCTATTGCGACAATCTAAAAATGTCAAAGGCTATTATATTACTTTTGATGATAAGATTTTACAGCAGTTCAAAGACCAAAGTTATTTCATTAAGCTGTTTACCGTTGCTCCAATCATTCAACTAAACAGCAACGACAGTAAATTTTTAGAGCAGGTTTGCAAGCTGATTATTGAGGAATTGGGAACGCCAAAACCTGATGAACAAATTGTACTGTATCTTTTTCAATCCTTATTGCTGAAGCTCTTAAAATCTTCGGAACTCAAAAAAGGCTTATCAAGGCAGTTTGACATTGCAATTTCTTTCAGAGAGTTGGTTTATAAGCATTATTCGGAGCATTACAATATAAACGATTATGCCGACCTACTCAATATCTCATCAAATTATTTAAACCGTTGTGTTCAAAATATTTGGAACAAATCAGCCAAACAGTTTACACAGGAGTTTATTATTATCCAATCTCAAAAGTATTTACAGGATTTTTCCGAACCTATATCGGGTATTGCTTATCAATTAAATTTTAATGACCCTTCTTATTTTGGTAGGTTATTTAAAAAAATCATTGGTGTTTCGCCACAAGAATACCGCTCAAAGCTAATGCACGATTTGTCCGAGTAATGGAACTCCCTATCCGCATCCGTTTGCACTAAAATATCCAATTTTGCACTATTGATTAGAACAAAAATGGATATTTAATTATGATTAAAATTTTTGCCATTATTGGGTATTTAGAGGGTATCTCTTATTTGGTGCTATTTTTCAATATGCTTGTCATTAAGAGTTTGGATATAGCCTTTTACAAAACTTTGCTATTTCCCATTGGAATAACACACGGTTTTCTATTTATCGCATATTTTATTTTGGCTATAATGCTAAAAGTAGAATTGAATTGGAGCTTCAAAAAATTTCTACTGATTTTCATAGCTTCACTAATTCCTTTCGGAACATTTTATTCAGATAGAAATTGGTTACACAAGAAAATATAATACTTAATATCTATAAAAATGAACATCTTTCTATTTGGAGCGACAGGCGGAACAGGAAAAGAAATCTTGATAAAATTATTAGAGCAAAAACACCAAGTATTTGCTTTAGCCCGAAATCCCGAAGCGTTGAACATTGCAAATGATAACCTAAAAATAATCAAAGGCAGTATTTACAATCCTGAAACGGCGACCTTGTAATTTCTGCATTGGGTACAGGAAAAACGAGAAAACCGACAGATATTTACTCAAAAGGTGGACAGCAGATTATTTCTGCAATGCAGAAAACAGGCACAAAACGGCTTATCACTTTGACCGCAGGAGCATTTGACCCTACCGACCCCGCAACGCAGAGTTGGATTATCAAATACATCGTTCAGCCATTGTTTAAAAATATCTATTCCGATATGCAGAAATGGGAAACCATTTTAGAAAACAGCACAGGCATTGATTGGACTATTATCAGACCAAGCCGATTACTAAACGGAAAAGAAAAAGGCAGCTATCGTGTACAGCTCGACCATTGCCCAAAAGGTGGTAGTAAAATCAACCGAAGTGATTTAGCGGACTTTATTGTTAAACAAATCAATTCAGACAAATACATTCATCAGAAAGTTGCTATTGCATATTAGAGATGAAAACAGTTGAAATATTTAAAACGAACATTCAGAATGATAAAGTTGCTGATAAAATAACAATTTCTCTTTTAGCTCTGTACCCTGTTTACAAAATCAACTTTGACCTCGAAGATGAAGAAAATATCCTTCGGATTGAAGCCAATAAATTTAAGATTGAAACAGAAGAAATAATCGATTATATGATTGGGTTGGGTTACAGTTGTGAGCCGATAAAATAACTTTCAGAGTAATCTAATGGAACAATTTTACACCGAAATACTGAACAAATTAGAAACGGCAATCCACGAATTGGATATTGAAGTTGATAGTTCTTTACAGCAGACAGAAGCCATTATTTCTACTATTACCCAATGCCTGTCCGAAGTAAAAGACTATGTGCTAAAAGCAGGGTTTAGTGATGAGGACGAAGAAATCCGTTTTTTCAAACATCAGAAACCTGTCATTGTTGCAAAGCTCATTTATTACAATGCCATTTATAAGATTGAAGCCAAAAGACCTTATGGTGGGAAAAAGGTCATAGAAGACTATTTGAACAAGGAACTGTCAAAACTCAAAAGGTTTTTCGATAACAATATGGCTTTTTACAGCTATTACAAAACCGAAAGCACCTATCTTGACCATACCTATTTTGTGCGTGGCAAGCATAATGTCCAATTAAGTTTGGACACGTTTTATTTTGAAACCGACTATAGTTTTTCCACTTCCCACGATTACAAGGTAGCCAAGATTATTTCCAACGATTTAATACAGGACTACCTCGAAGACCAGTTATCAAAAACAGCCACAGACGATAAACTGAATACCCTGCCAAACCTAAATTGGACAGGAAGCAAAACAGCATTAAGGGAATTGATTTACGCACTACATTCGCAAGGTATATTCAATAACGGCAATGCAGATATTAAACCAATCGTCAAAATCTTTGAAAGCACCTTTAATATTGATTTGAGAGATTTCTACCATACATTTTTGGAACTCAAATCCCGAAAGATAAACCGTACCAAGTTTTTAGATACCCTAAAAGAAGCCCTTATCAGAAAAATGGACGAACAGGACGAAAGATAGCAATTGTTCTATCAGTATTAAGTGAAAAGGGCTTAAAAAAGCCCTTTTCACTTGTCCTGTAATCCACACAGGGAATAAAATGTTTATTCGTTTTTGAGAAACAAATATTTTGTATATTTGCTATTGAGCTAACGGAAACACCTTGAAAAGCAAAGCAATAAGCACCGTTACCAAATCGTTACCTTGTAGTCTTTGATTATTCATATAAGAGCCTTTTATTCAATTAAAAGGGCTTTTTCTCTGAAACTTTAAAACAAAAAATAGAAATGACAAAATGTTATTTTAGAGCTATAATGCTATTTGCTGTTGCAATGTTAAATCAAGCATGTACTCAAAAATCTAATGCTCAAGAGGGTGAACATCACTTATCTACTGTTGAAGCACCTAACAAAGATTCTTTAGCAGAAACACCTAATATTGAGATAAATCAAACAATAATTACAGAGGGGCAAGAGGAAGATTATACTCCTACACTATACCCTAAGAGTTTTGTTTTTACAACTAGATTAATGCAGACAGGAATATTTCATGGTGATGAGGTTCCTAGGGATGTCAATAATCGAGAGTGGATTGGACTTTTAAAAAGTGAAGATGATGTATATTCGCTTGCAAGTGTATTACCAATTACTAGTTCTGTGTTTGATGTTGTGTTAGATGTTGAGGGAGAAAAGACAGGAATAGAGGTTTCTTTAGAAGGGGACACCAATTGCTTATTCATGGTCGATGGTACACTTTTAAATATTAATCCATCAATTAATGCAATTGAATTACCATCCGTTATTTATCCTGGAGAAAAGCAAGAGTTTAGTTTTAATGGAACAGATTATGTTTTATCTGCGAAAGGTAAAAAAACAAAACTAGATGAAACCGAGGATGAAGAAGGGGTAAAGCGAGTGTTTTACAGTATTCAAAAGTATAGCTTACAATTACAAGTTAAAGGGCAAAAAGAGGTTATCACCCTTTTAGATATAAAAAGTATTGAGGAAGCTGAACCAAAAATATTGTTTAGTGGAGATTTAAATGGGGATGGTATTATTGACTTTTTAATTGATACGACATATAATTACAATATGAGTAGACCTACTCTTTATCTCTCAGGTAAGAAAGGAGATAAAGTAGTGTTAACACCAGTTGCCTCTCAAACGACTTTAGGTTGCTAATTGATAGATCATAAACAGAATACAACAAGGGCTTACTTTATCAAAGTAAGCCCTTCTTGTATTATTTGCTAGTAGATTATGCCTGTGGAGTGAAAGCTTCTTTTGTGATACCACATTCAAGCATTGAAGCACCAAAAAGAGGGTTCTTTAAAGCTACTTCATCGCTAATCCAAGTACCTCCTTTTTGTTTATACATAGGGCAGAATTGTTCATAGATTACGCGATCAGCACCTACTTTTTTAACTAAAGAAAGTAGTTCGTGACTAAGGGGTTCGAAGTGACTTCTTTGATCGTCAATACTTCCTTTATCTAATTGTTCTGCATGATCTACCATTCGATCAGTAATAGCAATTACTTCTTGATCTTGACTACTTTCTTTTAATTCTTTTAAGGCATTTGTAAGACGTACCCCAGCAAGTGATGCGTTTGCTTGATCATCTTCTTGTAAACCTTTTTTTACATCAAAATATGCATCTAATATAGCTTTAGTATCTGTTGATTGTTTAATTGCACTAGAGTTATCAGGTTGTTTTGCTACAACGTGTTGCTTGGTTTCTTTAGTGGTAGTATCAGTTTCACTTTTCTTATTATTAGAGTTACAAGAAGCCAATACCATTGCTAATACTGCTGCTGCTAAAAGTACTTTTTTCATATTTATTATTTTTAATTATTAATGTTCTCTTGTTTTTTATAGTAATGTTAAATCTAAAGATAAATTATTTAATTTATTAATCTCTAGTATATTGACAACAACTATGTAAGTTATCATACGCTTCTTTTGAAGCTTTATGCAATTCTGTATTATGTCCAATAGTAGCGACTGCTTTGCTAATATTTTCTTTGTTAGTAGTTGATTTGTCAAAGTTAAGATGTAAAAGTTTAGTTTGTACATCCCAATTAGCAGAAATTACACCTTTTACATCTTTAGCAGCTGCTTCAATACGTTCTTGACATAAGTTACAATTTCCAGATACTTTAAACATAGTGTGTTCTGCATTTTTACTGTCAATGGCAGTATGGTCTTTATGTGCGTGGTGATTATCATCATTGTTCATCATACTTCTTTTTCCTTCTAGTTGCGCGCTAGCATCTACAACAAATACACCATTGGTTACTATTTCTTCACCGTCGTTTAAGCCAGACATAACAACGTAACTTTCACCCAAAGAAGGACCTAATACAATTTCTCTCATTAAGAATGCAGGCGTAGAGGTGCCGGGTTGTTTTACATAGATAATAGAACGTTTACCTGTCCACAGTACTGCTGATTTAGGAATCACCATCTCATTGTTGTATGCTTTCATAGGCGCTTTTAGTTTTGCACTAGCATACATTTCAGGTTTTAAAACCTGATCGTTATTGTTTGTTTCTACTCTTACTTTTGCTGTACGCGATGTTGCATCTAAAATAGGATTAATAAAAGCAATCTTACCTTTGTAAACTTTACCAGGTACACTTTGCAATGTATATTCCAATTCATCTCCTTCTTTTAAGAATGGTAAGTCATTTTCGTAAGCATCAAATACTGCCCATATTTTTGATAGGTTTGATATGCTGTATAATACTGTTCCTTGACTGATATAATCTCCAGGGTTAACATTCTTTGCAGTAACTATCCCACTTGTATTTGCATAAACATTAACATAAGGAGAAACACTTCCAGATGATAACACCTTATTAATCTGTGCTTCTGACATCTTCCATAGGCGAAGTTTTTCTTTTGCTGCATCAACAAGTAAAGGTTGGAAGCTTTTTAACTTTTCTGCTTCTAGTAATTCTTGTTGGGCTGTTAGTAAGTCAGGAGAGTAAATAGTTGCAATTAATTGCCCTTGTTTTACAGCTTCACCTGTAAAGTTAACATATAGTTTCTCAATACGACCATTCACATGAGAGGTTTGTGATTGCTGTAATCTTTCATCTGCTTGAATAGTGCCATATAACTCTATGTCTTTTACAGGGTCTTTTCTGCTTACTCTTGTTGTCTGAATATTTGCTAAAGTTATGGCTTGCTTAGACATTTGAATAGCATTGTCATCTACTGAGTCATCACCGCCATCTGAGGATTTTAAAGGAATTAAATCCATTGCACAAAGTGGACATTTACCCGGTTTATCCATTTTAATTTGCGGGTGCATAGAACAAGTCCATACTGCCATGGTTTCAGTATTACTCACTTGTTCACCACTATGCTGATGAGTAGCAGAGCCACCAAATATTAACCAACCTAATAATAGTCCTATTAGTAAAATAGCACTGTATTTTACTGCATTGTTTTTGAATATATCTTGTATCTTTTTCATCATTACCTGTTTTTAGTATCACTAATAGCTACTGTTTTTTTAATAGAGGCTACCATCGTATTATAATTTGCTATAGCTTCTGCTTTTTTTAGTTGGTAGTCTAGTAATTGTCGCTGTACTTGAATCACATTATTTAAATCGCTTTTACCTGCAACAAATTCTTTAACTATCAAATTAAAAGTTGTCTCAGCTAGAATAGTTTGCTTATCGTAGAGTTTAACTGTTCGCTCGGCATCTTCTAATTGATTTTTATAACTGTAATACTCCGCTTTTAAGTTGTTTAAAGTATTTGTAAACTTTTCTTGGCTAGACTTCCACCATAATTTACTTTCTTCTTGTTGTGCATTGTATTTCTTGCGAAATACTGGTAGAGTAACAGTAAGCATAGGCATTACCATATCTTTTCCATTCATATCTCCCATTGCAAGCATTGGATCATTGGTCTTGCCAATAATCATATATTGCAGACCAAGTCCAATCATTGGATAACTCATTTTTCTATCCATATCAGCCTTTGCCTTGTATGCCATACTTTCTTCAGTAATCATAGCAAGCATCGGGTTATTCGTTTCTAGTGATTGCAATGCAAGCTCTTCATCTAAAAGGAAATCCACTTTTACAATCTCTTTATCTATTGTAACATCTGATGTAGCTTCTCTATTTAATAATGCATTGAATTTTACTTTTTCTGCTTTTATTTCTGATAGTAAGCGCTCTATAGTATTTTCTGTTTCAATTATTTCTAATCGAATACGTAGTACATCAGACATTCCCGAAGCAGAACCACCTCCCATATCGCTCATTCCACCACTAGATGACATAGCAGCAGTAGAGGAAGTCGTCGCTGTTGTAGTATTACCTCCCATATTCATACCTCCCATACTTGAAGTAGTAGTATTTGTAGCTACTGTATTTGTTTTCATCTCCGTAGATGAGCTTGTAGCAGAAGTACTAGTGGTAGGAGAAGAGAATTTCTTTAATGCCAATTGTTCTAATTGTTCTAGAAGTTTATTGTTCTCTTGGGCATTTAGAAGTTGCTCTTGTAGCTTTTGCAATACATACCACTGTGTATTTACTTGAAGTATCGTATTTTCTTTAGTTTCTATATATTCATGATATTGCATTTGCGCCATGTGATTAGCTTCTGTTTTGGCACTTTTCTTTGTACCAAACCAAGGAAACATCTGCATTAAAGTAATATCACCAACAGAGCGGCCTCCTACGATATCCATTGGTTTTGTATAAAATCCCATTGACAATTCTGGGTCTTCGAATGCACCTGCTTGAGGAATCTTTTGCAAGAAAGCCTCATAAGCCAATTGCTGAGATTTAACAGCAGGATTATTTTCTAAAGCTATATTGATATAGTGCTTAAGTGAATCTTGTGTTTGTTCTTGCGAAAAACCACTTGTAATGCCTAATAGGAATAAGACGATGACAAGTTTCTGTAAATATATGCTATGCTTCATGATGTACTAATTTTTCTGTTGCTTTTTGCTCTTTTTTAGACGCCCATTCTCTCCACCAGCATTGAAATACTGGTACAACAAACATGGTCATTGATTGGATAAGCATACCACCAAATGTAGGTATTGCCATAGGTACCATAATTTCAGCACCTTTACCAGTAGAAGTAAGTACAGGCAGTAGAGCTATTAATGCTGTTGCAGTAGTCATAGCGGCAGGACGAACACGTTTAAGTCCAGCATAGATAACTGCTTCTCTAATTTCCTCTTTTGTTTTTGGTTGTCGCCTCTCAAATGTATCGTGAATATAAGTTCCCATTAATACACCATCATTTGTAGCAAGCCCAAATAAAGCAATGAATCCCACCCATACTGCAATACTAAGGTTAATGCTGTGCATTTGAAATAAATCTCGCATATTCATTTCTCCAATAGAAAAATTCATAAACCAAGGCTGTCCATATAGCCATAACAATATAAAACCTCCTGCAAAAGCTACAAATACACCTGAGAAGTGAATTAATGAAGCTGTTATGGTTTTGAATTGGAAGTACAAAATAAGTAGGATAGCTAATAGGCTTAAAGGAACAACAATCAGTAAGCGTTGAGCTGCTCGTTCTTGTTGTTCATAATTACCAGCAAATTTATAAGTAACTCCTTTTGGTAATGTTAACTCACCAGAGGCTAATTTGTCTTGTAATAGTTTATCTGCTTCATGAACGACATCTACTTCTGCTTTTCCACTGACTTTATCGAAAATAACATACCCTAATAAGAATGTATTTTCACTTTGTATCATCTGTGCACCTTTTGCATATTCTATATCTGCAACTTCACTAAGTGGTATTTGTACCCCTGTTCCCGTAGGAATAATAAGTTTGCTTAAAGCCTCTGGATTATCTCTTAATTCGCGAGGATATCTCAATCGAACAGGAAAGCGCTCTCTACCTTCTACGGTTGTTGTCAATGTCATACCTCCAATTCCTGCTTCGATTACTTCTTGTAAATCAGAAACTGTAATTCCATAACGTGCCATCTTACTGCGGTTAAGATGAATCTCTACATAAGGAGCACCAACTGCTCTGTCGTAGAACACTGTAGATGGCATAATTGAAGGAATAGATTTTAATGCTGCTTCTAATGCTTTTCCTCCTTCTTCAATAGATTCCAAATCAGGACCAGATACTTTTAATCCCATAGGAGCACGCATACCTGTGGAAAGCATAACAAGTCTAGCCTCTATAGGTTGCAATTTAGGAGCAGATGTTAATCCCGGCAAATGAGATACATTGACAATTTCTTGCCAGATATCATCTGCTTTTTTAATATGTGGACGCCATTGGCGTAGGTATTTACCATTTTTATCTGCGATTAAACTATCTTTAGGGATAAGTCTAAAACCGTTATCGGGGTGGTAAGTAGTACCATTAACTAATTCAAATTCTCCTTTTTTATTTACTTTAAAACGCTGTCTGTGACCATTTTCATCTAGAAGATATTCTGGTCTGTAATTAATGGTGTTTTCAAACATTTGAGTAGGAGCAGGGTCAAGTGCAGAATTTACACGCCCCCATTTACCTACTGTTAATTCCACTTCAGGTATATTGGTAATACGCTTGTCTAGGGTTTCTATAAATTGTAAGTTTTGTTCCACTCCAGTATGAGGCATTGTTGTGGGCATTAATAAAAAAGATCCCTCATTTAAACTAGGCATAAACTCCTGACCAATGCCAGGGAATCTATCACTCGACTTTTGCCAGAAGGCTGTTTGTCTTATTGATTTCCAACCAACAGTTTCAAATCCACTAGCTACTACTGTAAATGTTTTGTCAAAGCCAATCCATACGAGTAAACCAAATAACATAGTTAAAATAGGAATAGACATAAACTTCCATCTATTCTTTAATGACCATCTAAGGATATTTTCATAGTAAATAACTAACAGCCAAAGAATTCCTAAAATAACTCCAATAGCTAGAATAACGAATATAAAGTTTAAACTTGTGCTTTCTTGTGTTCCTAAAGGCAACCATTCAATAGTAAGGAAGTAAACAGCTAAAAGTAATGTTATTACTACGTTAATGTAGTTTGCTATTGTCTCTCCCTTCCAATTAGGAGTAAATATATTGTTTAGTCCTATTAAAGAAATTGCTAGGACAATCCATATTCCACTATAGATAGTTAAACCAATACCAGCAATAACTAGAAGTATATTTGCTGCTTTTCTCAGTTTTTTGCTATCTAGTCTTATGGAATAAATATAATAGGCTAATGTAGGTAATACAATGATACCTAATAAAAAAGCTGAGGTTAAAGCAAAGGTTTTAGTATATGCTAGGGGTTTAAATAATTTACCTTCTTGGGCTTCCATAGCAAATACGGGAAGAAAACTAATAATAGTTGTCAGCATAGCAGTAGACAAAGCGCCAGATACTTCAGATACAGCATTTCCAATTAGCTTGACAAATGCTTTTCCTTTGCTTTCTATTCCTTTGGCCCTTTCTTCTTCCATGTGACGGATGATGCTTTCGACAAAGACTACTCCCACGTCAATCATCACCCCAATAGCAATAGCTATACCTGACAGAGCTACAATATTAGCTTCAATACCAAAGTATTTCATAATAATAAAAGTAGCTAGTACTCCAATAGGTAAGATACTCGAAATTACAATTGAAGCTCTTAGATTGACTACTAAAACTATCACTACAATTATACAGATTAACACCTCGTGGGCTAAAGCACTCTCTAGTGTACCAATTGTTTCTTGGATAAGTCCAGAACGGTCATAAAATGGTACGACAGTCACTTTGGATATCGTGCCATCTGCTAATGTTTTTTGAGGAAGTCCAGCTTCCATTTCTTTTATTTTAGCCTTTACATTAGTAATAACTTCCATAGGGTTGGCACCATATCTGGCAACAACCACACCACCTACTGCGTCAATTCCTTCTTTGTCCAAGCCTCCACGTCTTGTAGCAGGACCTAGGTTAACAAAAGCGACATCTTTAATCTTTACAGGCACATTATTGCGCACTGTTACCACTGCGTCTTCTAAGTCTTTAATACTTTTGATATATCCCAATCCTCTAACAAGGTATTCCGCTTTATTGATTTCAATTGTCTCTGCACCTATGTCTAAATTACTTTTCTGAATAGCAGACATGACATCCATTACAGAAACGTTATAAGCGCGCATTGCATCAGGATTTACTTCTACTTGGTATTCCTTTACGTATCCACCAATAGAGGCAACTTCAGAAACTCCAGAAGCAGCAGCTAGATTATATTTTGCGTAGAAATCTTGTATAGTACGCAACTCATCAGGATCCCAGCCACCTGTAGGCTCTCCCGTTTGAGGGTTTCTTCCTTCCAGGGTGTACCAATATACTTGACCAAGTGCTGTTGCGTCAGGACCTAATGTTGGTATTACTCCTTCTGGAAGCGTGCCTGCAGGTAATGAGTTTAACTTTTCTAATATTCGTGAGCGACTCCAATAGAACTCAATATCTTCGTCAAATATGATATAGATAAAACTCATCCCAAACATTGAACTACTGCGTATTGTTTTTACACCGGGTATCCCAAGAAGGGAAGTAGTTAGGGGATAGGTAATTTGCTCTTGAATGTCTTTTGGAGATCGTCCCATCCATTCAGTTGCTACAATTTGTTGGTTTTCTCCAATATCTGGAATAGCATCTACTGGTACTGGGTCGCTAGGAAGTATATTCTGATGCCAATTAAATGGTGCAGTTATAAGTCCCCATATGATAACTACGATTAATAACATAATGGTTATTAACCTATTGTTTAAAAAGTACTTAATGATTTTATTAAGCATATCTTTTGCGTTAAGTGATGAATTAATAGAAAGGAGAGTGAATTATATAAAGCTTTGTAGAATTACAATAATATAATTGTTGCTTAACAGATACAAATCACTGTAGTAAACACGAAGGTATACCATTTATAGCAATGTAAATATTAAAACAAGGTATATAGTGCAACGACAAAGCATTAGTGGCAATGACTACTTTCCTTTCGATAAAAATGTTAATTAGATGACCAGAAAAATGCCATCAACAAAGTGAAGCTATTTGTAGATTTACTTACAGAAAAGTTATACAAATAAGCAATAAAGAAGGGTATCATATTCGATAGATACAGATATAGTTAAGTCGATCTATATCTTTAAATTTAAAACCATCAATTGATGGGGTACTAGGAGTAACGGAAACCAGGTCAATGTGTTTCCAATCAGACACGTAGTTTGAGTTAAACCATTTGGTTTTTATGGCAGCAACTTTTGTTTTAGCAATAGTTACACACTGAGATACTTCGACTTTAAGATCGTGATGAGTTACCATAACACGTGGCATAGCTGGGCAACAAGTCATATCTGATGTAGCGTGATTAGCATCAGCACTACAACAAGACATATCTCCATTATCATCCATACTACATACCATTACCTCTTCAGCGCAAGTCCAATCAATAATTGGATTAGCCATCACTAAAGTGGATAATAATAAAAATAATATGGAAATATATCTCTTCATAAAAGTAAATAATCTCTACCTAAGATAAGGGCAAATATACTATTTTTAACCTATCAAGTGAAAATTCTAACTATTAAATATCTTTTAAAATGTCACTAATAAATCTTATAAGTTCAGTAGAATTTAAAAAAGAATAAATATGGTTTTAAAATTACTGTATTGAAATTAATTTAACTCGATATAATTATCCTTCTCCTTGTATTACATGATAGTATAATATTGAGGCATTTCATAAGGAAGTATACCTACAAAATTTGAACGTTTTTTTGCTTGTTTGATAAAGTATTCATCTTCCATAATCTCATTACAATAAATTTTTTCCCAATTTTTGAGCTCTAGAAGTTTCTCTAGATTTTGCTTAACTTTTGATTTTACAAAAGGTTTTGAATTTTCTACTGTAATAATTAATGTTTTTAGCGTTTTGATTTTATCCAGAACCTCTAAACTATCTGTGTCAATATAGTCAATAGAAAAACTAATTCGTTGCAGATTGCATAATTTATCGAAATCCGATGGTAAAGCTTGCATATCATCCCAAGCTATGAAATCGAATACTTGTAATTGCGTGCAATCTAATATTGCATTATTAATACTAACGTGATTGCAGTAATTCATTTTTAGAGTCAATAATGAGGATTGTGCTACTAGTAAATCTGCACTATAATTAAGACTAAGGTCTAAATATTCAAGAGTTGGTATTGATTTGTCAATCACTAAAGCAGGTCTACCTTTTTGGTTTTGTAATTTGAGTACTTTTAGTTTTGGTAATTGATAAAATTCTTCCTCTACTTTTGAAAAACCACAATGCTCCAGGTTTAAAACTTCTAGATGTGGAAGAGGATAAGCAGTTTTTAAAGTCGAAATTGAATTATAAGAGACGTTGAGCTCATTTAAATGATCTAGATTTGTAATAATTGAAGGGATTTGCTTTAAACTACAATTAGTAAAATTAATTTTAGTTAGGTTATTAAATAACAATATATCATCGTTTACATCACTTATTTTATTATTAGATAAATTTAGCTTTTCTACATTTTCAAATAAGTAAGAGTTTTTATAAATACAAGGAATATCATCCAATGAATTAAGCGCAAGATTGCTTAAATCTAATATATTTCGCGTTGTAGAGATAAACCATTTGTTTAGTTTCTTTTCAATTTTAGATAGCCATCTTTCTTCTTTTAATATAGAATCACCTCGCTTTAGCGTAGCCATTAATTCAGTTAATTTCCAATTGTTATCCTGATCAAAATAAGTGGGTTTAAGAATATCTTTAATAAAATATTTACTAGAAGATATACGATTTTCGTTTGTATCCTCAAGCATATTAATAATAGCGGGAACGATGGTCTCATTTAAAGTAATGTTGTTGTTATATCCTAAAATGCCCAAAGCCGTTAGTTTATTCTCAAAGTTAAGTTTTCCGTTTTCTTCTAACGCAATTATAGTATAGTTTACTTCTACTTCATCAAGAAAGAGAAGATTAATGGATTTCGTAAATATATTATTAGTCTTTACTTTATTTATAAAGACAACTTTACCATTGAGGTAGCTATTATCTTGAAAAATAGCTTTATTTATTTGGATGTCGTTTAGAAAGATAACTCCAACAATATTGTTATTAAAATCATTAAATAAATCATCTAATAATAAGAGCTCACTATTGGAAGATTCTTCTACCAAAAATATAGACTTATCATTAACTGTTTGACTTTGTAAAAAATTTAAACAATTTAATATTTTCTTTTCTTCGACGTTTTTCTTTAATAATGTACTTTGTAATTGATTAAAACCTACTAGCATTTTGTATACACTTAATTCTATTTTATAATATATTCAAATATTATTCCACACTTTTTACTATTAATTGTATTAGTAAAAATTTAAATATGAAGTGAAATAAAAGCTAGTGTTAATTAAAAATAGTTGGCGTAAATTGAAATAAAGTTATAAATAACAGTATTTAATGTAATATTTAATGGTGTTTCTGTGTATGTTTTGGTAAAAATTTAGCTAAAAGTACGATAAGAAATCAAATATTTGATATTATGTTGTGAAATTAACTTAATTAAAGAGTTGGAGGTGGTTTATTATTGTTGGTGAAAATATTAAAGTCTTAATCTTTTTTGAGTTTATTGTTGTTGTGATTATATTGTTTTTATAACTGATTACCATATGTTGGAAAATGCTAAATATAGTTAAAAGTTAAACTAGATAAAAAAAGCTGTCTATATTATTAAATTTAAGAGATAATTAATAATTAATTATAAAGAAACAAATGAAAAGTATTGCCGAGATTAAAGAAAAAATAAAACGTAGAGCCACTGCATTTACTACAGGTGGTTTTCGTCCATTGAATACATTAGAAGAAAGTTGGATTGGCAGGGTGTTCGCTTATAAAGAAAATGAACAAATACCATTGGATATTGAAGGTAATGAGATGATTCCTTTAGCCCAATTTTATCTACCTAATCTTCCCTATATACCAAAACAATTAGAAGGTATTAAACTACTTACCGTATTTGTTTCTGCACAATTTGGTGAGCCATTAGAAGCAATGGGCAATCATTGGGTAATACGTGAGTACATTTCATTGGATGAGGTGCTGTATAAAGACTTAGTCAATAAGAAGTCGTTTTTGAAAGCTTTTGCTTTGAAATCTGAATTCCTAGAAGAAGATTATCCTTTATGGGATGGAGGAGGACTCTCACATAGTGAGGAAGAAGCAATACTAGCATTAGAAAAAAATGGTATAATAGAGAATTACTACAACGAAGTTAAGC
This sequence comes from Myroides injenensis M09-0166, assembly GCF_000246945.1. Lineage (GTDB taxonomy): Bacteria > Bacteroidota > Bacteroidia > Flavobacteriales > Flavobacteriaceae > Flavobacterium > Flavobacterium injenense. Next base: position 27,174 of record NZ_BAEX01000012.1, on the reverse strand, counting down.
ACAGTTATTTAACAAAGATTGGAGGTTATCCATCATATTGTCAGTCAGGGATTGGAGTAGACGATGAGTATGGTGAAGGTTTTGAATACTTATTTCAAATATCTTCTGATAGCAAGGCTAATTTAAATGTGGTAGATAATGGTAGCTTAATGTTTGCGAGAAATCCAAAAAATAAGCAATGGAGCTTGTATTATGATTTCTATTAGTTTACTTTTTTTGTAATATATTAAAAATGATAAATTATTTGTTTATTATGTTGATTTTTGAAATTAAATTATGTAATTTTAAGCATATAATTGTTAAAAAGATGATGTATGTCTAGGTATAATGAATTAATATTTGACGAAAGAAATAAGACCGTTGAATTAATTACAGGTCTCTCTGAGAAAGCTGATAAGGTATTGACCGAAAGTATTACGGAAATGATTAATGCAGGAATGAAAGTTAGAGCACAGGTAGCAGCTTCCTCAATCATGGATGCAAATTTATATATAGAAGGATATGAGGCTAAGAAAGGTGTTTATGAAGCACTCTTAAAAGAATTGTTGGGATTATAATAATCCTCTCAAACGATAGAATTAATTGTTTATTTACAAACGGGGCTTTCTCACTTTTAGGGTGAGAGAGCCCTTATTTTACATATTAAGTAACGATTAGTTATATCGTATTTTAAGTTATCAAGGTAGTTTGTTCGGGGATTGTTCGGATAAAGCCTGTCAAGAGCATATAAACACTAGCTTTACTCGAACAGAACCCAAACAAAGATGATATATGATTGTAATACAGTTTATAGAAAGACAGTAATGGTCTAGGATTGGAGTAATAAAAATCCAACTATTGAATAGGCAAATAAATTCAAAATAGGTAGTTTGTTAGACTATTATCCTTCTTATATGTATCAAACTGTAAATATCATATATTGAATTTTGTTTCTTATTTGTTTTCTGCTCTTTATAGATTTTAATGGCTAATTGTAATTTTTGTACCTTTAAAAATTGTAATTAAATATAAAAAAAGGTTTATGAAAAAAGTGATTGCTATCTTATTTACACTCTTATTAAATTATACAGCAATACAAGCTGGAGAAAAACAATGTATTAAGGCAAATGATTATCTAGAAGATGCAATACTAAATTTTGAAAAAGCATATCGCACCGATCATTCACGTGATTTAAGAGCATTTACTGTTAAAGCACGTAAGTCTTTAATCAAAGGAATGAATCTTTTAAAAAGGTGTGGTTGCGAGGATGCATTATCTGCTGCTTTAGATGGTGCGATAGAAACAAAGAAGGTTATTAAAGCCATGGATTTTGAAACGGCTTTATATCGATTAAGTGTGGCTAGGAATTATACAGAGGAGTCGCGAATTTATTTAGACGATTGTTTATTGCAGTTAAAATATGAGGGCAAAGAGATTGAAATAAAATTAGAACAAGAAAATGGACAGATTGAAATATAAGAGATAGATAAAGCAGTAGTTTATATTTGGTTTATAATAAGAAAGGCTTTGATTAATGATATTGTTAATTGAAGCCTTTTTTATTTTTTGTATGCTATGTTTTCGATTCTGAAAGTTTTCTGTATAGTTGATTTTTTTTCATTTAAAAGGTTAGATTTTATAATTAAGTTTTTTAAATAATATTGTTAAGTATTGATTCTAGGAAAGTTGAGGAATTAATAAAATAAAATTTATAAAAAAAATGATTTTGGTCTATTTATTGTAATGTAGGTGGTATTGAAGTAAGTTATATTTTATTTAAAAAAAGCAGTTTTTAATTGGTATTTTTTACATATAATATGTAAATTTATACATGAAAAGAGTGTTTTAAATGTCATGTTTATTAATGTGATTTTTTATTATGAATTGCTTTTTTCCTAACATTTTAATTAGGAAAAAGTGTCATTTTTCTAAATACAAAAGAATTATATGCTTGTTTCTAATTAAGTATTCATCTAATACTAAAAGAAAGTCAAATGGAATTTAAATTAGACCCCATCAAGCCCATTCCTGCTCTAGTAGCTGTTTCTATCACTTTAATTATTTGGTTTTTAGTGCCAGTACCAGAAGGAGTTAGTCCTAATGCTTGGCATTTGTTAGCATTATTTGTAGGAACTATTGCAGCAATTATAGGAAAAGCATTGCCTATTGGTGCAGTTTCTATAGTTGCAATTTCACTTGTAGCAATTACTGGTGTTACAAATCCTACTAGTAGTAAAGCAGCACTAGCAGATGCGTTAAGTGGCTTTTCAAACGATCTTATTTGGTTAATCGGTATCTCGATTATGATTTCTATAAGTTTAACTAAAACTGGATTAGGAGCTAGGATAGGTTATTTTTTAATTTCCTTGTTCGGTAAAAAAACATTAGGTATTGCTTATGCGCTTGCGTTTGCAGAAACAATACTTGCACCTGTAACTCCTAGTAATACTGCAAGAGGAGGAGGGATTATTCATCCAATTATGCGTTCTATCGCAAGTAGTTTCGGCTCAAAGCCTGAACGAGGATCTACAGAGAAGATAGGACGATACTTAGCATTAGTAAATTATAATACTAATCCTATTACATCAGCGATGTTTATTACAGCTACAGCGCCAAACCCTTTAATTGTAAGTTTAATTTATGAAGCAATGGGATCAAAAGGATATTTGTCATGGGGAATGTGGGCAATAGCTGCTTTTGTTCCTGCAATTATTTCTTTAATTGTGATGCCTTTAGTAATTTATATGATTTGTCCTCCTGAGATTAAGAAAACGCCAGATGCTCCAATCTTTGCTAAAAAACAAATCAAAGAATTAGGACCTTTATCCTTAGCAGAAAAGATTACATTAGGAGTTTTTGTATTATTACTAATAATGTGGGCTGGAGTACCAGCGATGATATTTGGTGATGCTTTTCTTATACAGCCTACTACTGCTGCATTTGTAGGACTGTCTATTTTGATTATTACTGGTGTATTAAATTGGGATGATGTTTTAAAACATAAAGGAGCTTGGGATACTATAGTATGGTTCGCTGCTTTAGTGATGATGGCAAGTTTCTTAGGTAAGCTAGGATTAGTTTCTTGGTTAGCACAAACAGTTGGAACAGGTATAGATCACTTAGGGGTAAGCTGGGTAGTGGGAACTATTATTTTAGTACTTGTATATGTGTATTCGCATTACTTCTTTGCTAGTACTACAGCGCATATTACTGCAATGTTTGCTGCTTTCTTTGCCGCAGGAATTTCACTTGGCGCGCCTCCTATGTTATTAGCATTAATGTTAGCATTTTCTTCTTCACTAATGATGTCCTTAACACATTATGGAACAGGAACAGCGCCAATTGTGTTTGGGTCAGGATATACAACATTGGGTGAATGGTGGAAAGTCGGATTTGTAGTTAGTGTTGTTAACTTATTAATTTGGGCTATCGTAGGTGGAGCATGGTGGAAATTATTAGGATTCTGGTAAAATAAAAATATAGTTTAAATAAAGAAAAGCGAGGGAGTACGGGAGTACTTCCTCGCTTTTTTTATAGTCTGAAGAATTATAGCAGGTACAGAATAGATGAGTTTAAAGTTATTAATTGTTTTTACTTGGTTACACTTATCCAATCTACGAAATCACAAAGATTAGTCAATTCCTCGAGTGTCAATTTAACTGTTGAGTTTGAATCTCCAGCAGCTGGATAGACTACTTGGTGTTTCTTTAACGAGGTGTCTAGGTAAATTTTTGTAGTAGAAAGTACTTCAAAAGGGCAAACACCTCCAACTTTATGACCTACAAATCGCTCTACGTCTTCATATGTTAGCATTTTAGCTTTTATGCCAAAAGTATCTTTAAAACTGCGATTGTCAATTTTACTATTGCCTGAGGCAACTATTAAATAGGCACCATCTCCATTCTCATTATAGAGAGTTATACTTTTAGCAATTTGATCTTCGTCACAGTTTAATGCTTTTGCAGCTTCACCTACTGTTGCAGTACTTTGTTCAAATTGTGTGAATCGATCGCCATAATTTTTACTCTCTAAGAATTTTTTTACATCTATTGTTTTCATTGTTGGTATTTTTAAGAGTAAAATGTACAAATTTTATTCATAGATAAAAATTCATTGTAATGTTTTTAACTTTTAATAAAAAGGGGTGAGTAAATGATTTTTATTGATAATAATTGATAAGTTTTAATGGAATCTCGGATCAAAAAAGAAGAAAATAATCAGAAAGATTTAAAAGAGTGTAGGAAAAGTGCTTTTAGTTTATGACAAAAAATTACATTTTTTAGTGTAATTGTAAAGTTTATTTATTTTTATAATAGTTTACTTATTATAATGTTATTTTGAATCACTCTAAGTTATTATTATAATAAATATATAGAACTAGTCTAAATAAGCGATAATTATTAATTTTTGTTGTCTATATTTGTCAGTATTTTTAATTGTTTGATTAGATGATTTCTTTAAATAAAGTATCGTTAATAGGCGTTGTTTTTTTCTTTTTATTAACATCAATGGTCTATGGCCAAGAAATTAATAAAGTAGAGGTTATAGTTACAGATATGAATCTTGTTCCTATAGAGAATGCTTCTGTACAAATTAGTAACGAAAATCACAGCGACTTTCAATTAAGTGATCATAAAGGAAAAGCAGTTTTTACTTTAAAAAAAGGGAACTATGATTTGACTATCTTTCATATTTCTTATCAAACTGTTAGTCATTCATTAAATATTACTTCAAGTCAAACTTTTTCTGTTAAATTACCTCTTGGTGACAATACTCTTGAGGAGGTTGTCATCACAGCAGAGGAAGGTAAAGGACTTGTTACCAAGTCAGTTATTAATCGTAAAGCTATGGAGCACTTGCAACCCTCTAGCTTTGCAGATTTAATGGAATTATTGCCTGGTGGTGTTTCTAAAACTCCCAATTTAACTTCAACCAATAAAATATTAATAAGAGAATTTGGCAAAAGTGGATATAACACAAGTTCACTTGGTGTGCAGTTTGTAATGGATGGTAATATCTTAAACACTAATGCTGATATGCTTGTGTCTGTGGATGCTGATCAAGGTGTTGGTTCTCATTTCAATGTGGCAGCAAATAGACAAACTAATTCTATAGGGGTAGATATGCGTACACTCTCAACAAACGATATTGAAAGTGTGGAAGTTATAAGGGGTATTCCCTCAGCTTCTTATGGAGACTTGACCTCTGGATTAGTACTAATTAATCGTAAAAGTGGTCATACAGATTGGCAAGCTAGATTAAAAGTAGATGGATATAGTAAGCAATATTATATAGCAAAGGGATTATCGCTATCTCCTACATGGGATTTGAATGTAAGTTTTGATTTATTAGATGCTAAGTCTGACCCTAGAGATATCTATGAAACTTATAAACGTATTACTTCCTCAATTCGTTCTAAGAAACAATTTAATTTTCAGAATAACCATTCACTTACTTGGAAATCGAATCTAGATCTAAATGGAAATATTGATGATGTAAAAGTGGATCCAGATGATGATGTTGTAGATGTTGATAGGTATAAAAATAATCGATATACACTTTCATTCTCAAATAACTTTGACTATGTATTTAATAGAGAAAGCCTTTTTAAAAACATAGAATTAAAGACAAGTGTACGCCAAGGTTTTGAAGACTTAAAACAAACTAAGTTTGTTCAAATGCCTGGAGCAACAGTTATATCTACCGCTTTTGAACAAGGTGTTAATGATGGTTATTTCCCAGAATTGAGCTATATTTCTTATTTACATACTGAGAGTAAACCACTAGATATCAATACAAAACTGCAGGCTAATTTAGATTTTAAAATAGCTGAGATTAATAACGATATTGAATTTGGTATTGATTACAAATACTCAAAGAATAATGGTCGAGGACAAATGTATGATTTGCTAAAACCACCTACAGCAACTACTCGTACACGTCCACGCGCATTTAAAGATATTCTTGCATTTCAGAATATAGCTTTTTTTGCTGGAGATAGAATACAATATAGAATATCAGATCATAGATTAGCTCTATATGGAGGAGTACGAATTTCAAAAATGCTTGGAGTAAATGATAGTTATGCTATAAGTAAAAAAGTTTATGTAGAACCACGCGTTAATTTTCAGTGGTCATTGCCAAATCTTAAGTTGGGAAGCGATTTCTTGAAAACAGATGTTACCTTAGGTTATGGTGAGCTTTATAAGCAACCTACTTTAATGATGCTCTATCCAAATAAATCGTACTTAGATTTTCAGCAATTAAACTACTATCACCCTAATGAAGCGTATCGATACGTGAATTTTATGACTTATGTTCAAGATAAAACAAATTACGATTTATTAGCAGCTAAGAATACTAAAAAAGAGGTGCGTTTTGATTTTAGCTATAAAGGACATAGTGCTTTTATTACCTATTTTGATGAGAAGATGCCCACAGGATTCAGAAATATGAGTGCCTATAATTCCTATGATTACAAAAGATATGATACATCAGGGATTGATCATCAGACAGTAACTAGTAAGCCTGATATTAATGAACTTCCTTATGAAGAAAGAACCACCTGGGATGTAATTGGAATGAATCAAAATGGGAGTAGTACTTACAAACGTGGGATAGAATTTGGTTATAATTCTCCAAGATTTGAGTCAATAGGTACAAGATTTACTCTAAGTGGAGCATGGTTTAAAACCATTTATGAAAATACAAAATATATTGAATGGAAACCTACTATGTCAATAAATGGTGGAAATATTCCTTATGTAGGTATTTATGCAAATGATGAAGGATATGATAAAGGGGGAATGCGTTTTAACCTTGTAATTGATACCTACGTAAAATCATTAGATATGTCTGTTTCGTTGTCACTACAAGGAGAATTATATTTAAATGATCGAAGAGCTTTCAAATCTGATACTCCAATTTATTATAAAGATTACGAAGGAAATATTTTTGATTATACGCAGGCTGATAGGACTGATATTTATAAACAATGGTTAATTAGACCTGTTTCTTCAACAGATAATCTTGATTTCAAATATGGATATGATTTAACTTCAAATCTAAAAGTAACCAAGAAAATATTTGACAAAGTCAAGGTCTCTTTCTTTGTCAATAATATCTATACGAAAATACGACCATATTATTATTTAGGTGATACTAAGATTAATTTACGTGCTTATAGTACACCTTATTTTGGAATGGAAATGACTTATAATTTTTAAAAAATAAAATAATAAATAAATATGAAAAAAAGAATTTTAGCCTTATTTGTAGCTCTTTTGAGCTTAACGATTACTACTACATCATGTAGCAGTGATGATAATACGACAGAGATTGTTCAAAGAGAAAGTAAACTGACAGTTAATTTAAAATCTGATAAAATTAAAGAGTTCTTAAAAGTTGATTTAACTATTACAGAAACTAATACTGGAAAAGTAACTCAAGAAAAATTAGAAGGTGGACAATCATCAATTAGTCTTCTAACAGGAAGTTATAAGATTGTTTTAGATGGTAGAGCAATTTCTATAGATGATGAGGAAATAGGAGTAGGAGGAACGACTGTTGTTGATTTAGTTAAAGAAACACAGAGTGTAGAGATAGAGGTAGTGGCTAAGGCTTTTAATGATGATTTTATTATAGAAGAAATATTTTTTGTAGGCGTTCGTACTTTGGAGGATAAATCTTTTAATAATAGTAAATATTTTAAAATTGTAAACAATACGGATAAAGTTTTAAATACAGGTGGTCTTTTAATTCTTCAGTCTGAATTTTTATCTAATGTTAATAACAATGTTACTCCAGATAAAAGATCTAGTGCTATGGCCGTTAAAGGTGTAATAATGATTCCAAGTGATTTAGGTAAAGACGTTGCTCCTGGAGACTTTATAATAGTGGCTGATAATGCTGTAGATCATAGAACGCCAAACGTACCAGCTTTTGATTTAAGTAAAGCTGATTACGAATATCCTAATCTAGAAAATCCAAAATTGGGTCAAGTAGATAATCCTCTTATTCCAAACGTACCTGTTATTTACAGTACTATGAATTTTAATATGTTTTTTATGAATAACAGAGGAACAGAGTCATTTGCTTTAGCTCGTTTTCCAAAGGGAGAGGATCCAGAGACATGGATGACTAATTACAAATATGACTATGAATATCCAAACAAAGCAGGTAAAATTACTAAGAAAAGTGTTTACGAAGTACCTAATAGTTGGATAATCGATGGAGTGAATTTAGCGATTAAAGAAGAGATTAATCTAGTGATATTAGATCCTTCTATTGATAATGGATGGACTGGTATAGGTGATGTTAATCACGATAAAACACGTTTTGGAAAAACAGTTCGTAGAAAAGTAATCGGTACCAATAGTGAAGGAAGAAATATTTATAAAGACACTAATAATTCGGTAGAAGATTTTGTACAAGCTTCTGAGCCAAGTGTAGCAAATGGAATTGTTCATTAATAAATTTTAAACAATGAAAATTAATAAACTCTTTTTTCTTATTATAGTTTGTTTGCCCTTACAAGTAATATATGGGCAGCAAAGAGTTGATTCTTTATCTTTTTTTAGGAAAATAGAAAACCAATATCAAATAGAAAGAGAGTTTAAAAGTAATTATTACTATAATCCAGCTAATAAACTGGATTATAGTAATTTTTCTTTTTCTAATTTTGAGGTAGCTTACAATAAGCAGCGTGACAAAAAGTATTTATTGCAAGGGGGAGATGATAAGCAAACCTTTGCTGTAAGAAGTAATTCATATAAGAGAATAAAAGATAACCAAGTTTTATGGGGAGCGGTTTCTTATCAGAACCAGAAACAAAAAAATGTGCAATGGAATAGTATTATTGACCTTGATAAAATAGGACCTTATGTATTAGGCGATTCTGTAAAAGGAATCAATAAAATGGAGGTTTATAGTTTCACAGGAGGCTATGCAAAAGCATTTAATCGTTTTGGATTTGGTTTGTCAATGCGCTATAATGCTACTTCTAACTATCGCGATTCGGATCCTAGACCAAAAAGTACATCATCTGATATTTTAATATCACTTGGGGCTAGTTATAATTTTTATAAGCAGTATAAAGTTTCTTTTATAGGAGCCATAAATCATTACACGCAAGATACTAATGTTAGTTATGTGAGTAAAATAAGAAAAGCTGCTGCTTATCAAATGATAGGATTAGGGGTGTATAATAATTTCTTTAGTAATGCACCTACAACAGCTTATTATAGGGGTAATGGATATACAACGGGATTGTCATTAGGCAGAGAGAATGATATAGCATTGAATATCACTTATTCAAAGTCAAATTTAGAAAAAGAAGCTAAAAGAGGGAATGGAAATGAATATTATACCATAAACGAATTAGATACTTCAATATTTACTATAGAAGCAATAAAGCAAATTAGTTTCAGTAATCATACAATACTAGGAAAAGTTAAATATGATAATGTAAAAAAAGATGGTATTGATGTATTGTATTCAAATAACACTTCTTATATTACTAAGCTTTTGGAGAAAAAACTTTATAAATATCAAGAGAATAATACCTTGATTGAAGCTTTGTATAAATATAATGCTGGTCATTATACTTTATCAGTACAACCTTTTTTCTCTTATCAAAAAGTGAAAGAGCATTTAAAAGAATATGAGCGAAGACAAGAGTTTACCTATAATAACTATGGCGTGGATGTAGCTTATATGCAACAATTAAATAAAAAAAATCTATTAACCATAAAACCTTACCTGGCATTACGCAAAGCGACAAAAAGTGTAAATGCTTTAAAAATAGAGGATAATAAGGAAGGTATTAAGCAGTGGTTAATTAATGATTTTGAGGTTTTATCATCAGATTATACAACTTATGGGGCTGTGTTACGATATGATTATTTCATTAAAAACAACATAGGTTTATACATCAGCGGTGATTTACAAAAATTAAAATACAAAAATTATAAATCTAACGATTATTACGGAGTAACTCTAGGGGTTACTTTTTAATACTTAAATTAAACAATAAAAATGAAAAAGGTAATCTATGTATTATCTGGATTTTTTGCTCTAGGTCTTTTGAGTTTTACTTCTGTGTTTCAAGAAGTATTAAAAGAAGGAGATCCAGAGTATCTTGCAATTATTGATAGCTATAAAAAAGATATTAAAGATTGGCCTGTGCCTACTATTGATAAAGGGGTAGATTGGAAAGAGTTTGAAAGTATCAAACGCGACACAAGCTTTTTCACAACGCAAGAAATACCTGAAGTAGTGTTAGGTAAAATGTTGTTTTTTGATCCGAAACTTTCTAAATCTGGACAAATTTCATGTAGTTCATGTCACGATCCTGAGATGGGATGGACAGATAGAAGACGTGTAGCATTAGGACATGATCATTTAGAAGGGATGCGAAATACACCAAGTTTATACAATATGGCAAATCGTACTGTATTTTTTTGGGATGGTAGGGCAAGTTCATTGGAACAACAAGCTAGTGGTCCACTCACTGCGCATAATGAAATGGCAATGAATATAGAAGAGTTACCCTCGAGATTGAGTCATTTAGAAGGTTATGCACCTTATTTTGAAGCGGCATTTGGAGACAAACAGGTAACCTATGACCGTATAGTAGGGGCATTGGCAACTTTTCAAAAAACGATTAAAAGTCAGCCAAGTAGAGTAGATCTTTTTATAGATGGAAAGTATGATGCACTAAGTGATCAAGAGATTTATGGAATGCATCTTTTCCGTACTAAAGGCAGATGTATGAATTGCCACTACGGCAAGGATTTGACAGATGATAGTTTTCACAATATAGGTTTAACATATTATAAAAGATTATACGAGGATCTTGGAAGGTATAATATTACTAAAGATCCGGATGATGTAGGAAAGTTTAAAACCCCTTCATTGCGTGATTTATTACTAACTAGACCATGGATGCACAATGGATTATTCGATAATCTGGAAGGTATTGTAAATATATATAATAGTGGAATGCATATGATAGATCCAACACCAGAGAAGAAAGCTGCAGACCCACTATATCCTGTTACAGATTCTTTAATGCAACCTTTAAAATTAAGCCGTGAAGAGGTAAAATCTATAGTGGCTTATTTAGAAGCGCTATCTGGAACGCGTTATAAGATGCGTCGTCCAGAGATAATAAGAAATTAAAACTATAGACTCGCTCTTAATTACGAAAAATAAATAATTTACTGCATAAGCATTATAATTTTCTTTTGTTTTTTATTGTTTTAAGATTTTTATTTGTAATTTGACCTACATTAGTAGCAATATTAAATAAGCTACTAAAGAAGAGAAAATTTAAGTAAGAAGATGTAATTTAAGAGGTGATGAGGATAGTAAAATGGTTATTTGTTCTTTTTGTCCTAGCTGCATGTAATAATAAAAAATGCAAAAAAGACCATCAAGAAATAAAAGAAGAGAGTAAGCAAGAAGTAGAGCAGTTTACTGATACCCTAGTTTGTAAATTTTCTAAATGGGAAGACCCAGAAGGAAATAAACTAGAAGTTACTTATGATCATTTAAATGAGTGGGTATATATAAGCTTTAATAGCGAGCCAGATGTATTATTACCTTTAATACATGATGATGATGGGGATCTTTATAGAGATGATATTTATAAATATTTCGAAGTAGATAAAAACATTAAATTATATAAGAATGATATTTTGATTTTCGATTATTAATTTGTTAATTATTGAAAATTATATTATATTTATTGAGTCAAGTGTTTTAATAACAAAAAAATAAAGAGCAGTTTTCTAATTATTGAGGAAGACTGCCTTTTTTATTTTACGCAACTTGAGGTTTTAATTTGTATAATCTATTATATGTTTTTTCATTGTTTTAGACAACTTAATCCCTTAATTAACGTTGTATAGTAGAGATGGAAGATTTATCATTAACTTTGAATATTAGACGAAATTTATAACATGAAGATTGGTTTGAATAAGTTAGTATGGTGTGTTTTATTCTGTAGTTTAAATTTTGTAACCTTTGCAAAAGGTAAGCCAAGTCTTAAACGAGCAGATAAATACTATAAGAATACAGAATATAGCAAAGCAGCTGAAGAATATAAACGATTAGATTATGGTAGACGAACAGATACTTATATTTATTTGCAGTTAGCTGATTGTTATGATAGATTAGATCGCATTGTTGAGGCTTCTAAATACTATGGTAAAGCTATTTTAAAAGATCCTGATGTTTCTGCTGATATTTATTATCGATATGCTAAAGTTTTACAGAAAAGCGGTAGGCAAGAAGTGGCGCGTGATATGATGGATGATTTTGCAGAACTTGCACCTACGGATTCTAGAGCAAAAGACTTTTTGCACAATCCTGATGCATATTATGATTTATCAAAACTCCCTGAAAAGTTTATGTTTCAAGAGTCAGGTCTAAATGATCGATTCTATGATGATTTTGGTGCTGTTCTAACAAAGAATGATACTTTATATTTTGTATCTAATCGCACAAAACAAGAGAAGAAATTCATGCGTAAAATCTTTGAAGTTAGAGACAAATATAAGCGCAGACCAAACTATGATATATACCAAGCTGAGTTTAAATCTGTACAGGAGCCAATATTTACTGCTACAAGATTAAAAGGGAGAATAAATAGAAGATTTAATGATGGTATTGTTGCTCCTTCACTAAACGATGATAAGAAAATGTATTTTGCTTCAGAATCTTACCGTTATCCTCGTTATAGAAACAATAAAACGGTAAAACATCGAGATCGTATTATGAATCTTTTTCAAGCTACACTAAAGAATAAAAAATGGAAGAAGATTAAAAAGCTACCTTTTACTACCGCTGGATATACTTACCAAAGTCCCTCAGTGAGCCCTGATGGTAAATATTTATATTTTGCTTCTAATATGGAAGGTAGTTATGGTGAACTTGATATATGGCGTGTAGAACTATTAGAAGATGATGACTATGGAGAACCTGAGAATATGGGGAGTGTAATTAATTCAGGCACACGAAATGATTACCCATTTGTAAGTGAAGATAATATACTTTATTTCTCATCAGATAGATGGGGCGGATATGGAGGATTTGATATTTATAGTATAGATTTAAATGATTCAAAAGCTAAAGTTGTTAATATAGGAGCACCAATAAATTCGGCTCGTGATGATTTTGCATTTACTTATTATCCAGATAGAAAAATAGGCTTCTTTTCATCAAATCGAATAGGGAGAACAGATATTTATAAAGCGATTCCAATATGTAAAGTTGATATTGAACTAAGAGTAAAGAATAAGAGCTTTAATAAAGAGGTAAGTGATGCAATTATTGAGTTTACTAATAGTAGAAGAAGAATAGAAAATAAAGCAGTTACTGATAAGGGAGGAATAGCTTTAGGACAATTAGGTTGCGATGATTCATATTCAATTAAAGTTTCACATCCTGATTATTTAGATGAAATAGTTGAAATTTCTGTAAAAAAAGGTGATAGTAAACAAATAATTGAAGTACTACTTCATCCTTTGGAAGAATTAATGATAGAAGAGGATCGTATTACTCTAGAGGAAATACATTTTGCATTTGATCAAAAAGAAATCACATTAGAGAGTAAGTTTGAACTAGATAAACTTGTTAAGGTGATGAAACGCTATGTTTCTATGCGAATAAAGGTAGCTTCACATACTGATAGTAAAGGACGTACAGAGTATAATCTTAAGTTATCTCAGGATAGGGCAAAAGCTACCGTGGAATATCTAATTAGTCAAGGAATAGAACAAGAAAGATTAGAATATCAAGGCTATGGATCGCAGGATTTAAAAATTAAATGTGAACCATGTACAGAATGGGAAGATGCCCAAAATAGAAGATCTGAATTTATAATTTTGAAGAAATAAAATTACTTATCCTTTAATGAAAAGGCAGACATTATAATCAATAATGTCTGCCTTTTTTTACATATAATTTGTTATTTGCTTTTCCATACACCATAGTAGGGTAACTTTTTTTTCAGATTATCTACCTTCGCTAAAAATAAAGTATGCTTTACGGATTTCCGCACTTCAGGTAATGAATAGATAGTTAATTTTGGTTACAATTAATAATGAAGTTAATTAATAAATGTAATTAAAATATAATCCTATGGTAAGGAAAAAACTAACAAGAATAGTGCTTGTTTTAACACTTTTAGTAAGTTTCTTAGCTTGTAAAGATTCAGATTCTGTAAATAAAAAAATACAAACGTTTGATAAAAATCAGCCCATTAATCAAAACGAATTTGAAGATGTAAAGCAACTGATAATAGATAACTCAGATCAGAGAAAATATAAGGGTTTTTTTGACGAGCAAGGACATATAATTGATAGTAAGGTAGAGGGGTATTTGAAAAAAGCAGGATTTGAAATTTTACTAGAGCAAGATAAAAAAGAAATCTCTAAAATTAATTTTTACTTAGAATCTTCAGGAAGTATAGATGGGTATTTACAGGGGAATACGAGTTATAAGAATGATATTATAGATTTGATTGTAGATCTTAAGAACTTTTATTCTGTTGAAAATATTAATTTGAGTTATATCACCAATAAAATTACCCCTTTAAATATAACAGAAGATACTAATGATATCACTAATGCCCTTAGTGTACAGTCTTTTCGTAAGGCAGGAAATCGAGCTAATAGCGATTTAAATCAGATATTAAATATGTCCTTCAATATTCAAGATGACACAGAGGTAACTTTCGTTGTATCGGATATGATTTATTCTATAAATGGTGCTAATGTATTGTCTTTATTGAATGCGCAAAAAAGTTTTATAAAAGATGCTTTTAATAAAGCTTTAAAAAAAGATTCAGATTTAAGTACTTTAATATTGAAGATGGATTCTGAATTTAATGGTGTTTATTATAGTTATAATAATAAGAAGACAATATTAAAAGCAGAGATACGACCTTATTATATTTTTGTTTTTGGAGGACAAGCCTATTTAAATGATCTAATAGATAATTTGAATTTACTAGAAAGGAAAAATATTAAAGAGTATTATTATTTCACCCCTAATTCACCTACTATTTATTATACTCTAGTTAAAACAAAAAATGACAAAGGAAGTTATAAACAAGATCGTTTAAATAATAACGCTTTTCTTGGTCTATCTGATGTTAAAACAAGTAGAGGTAATCAAGAGGATTTTTCTTTTGCTATTGGATTTGACTTTTCTAAAACATTTTTACCAAATTCATATCTGCTTGATAGTGATAATTATGTCATTAAAAAGGGGCAATATAGTATAGACGAAATAAATGAATTTAATACTAGTGAGATACATCCTAGTTCTCATAATTCTTTACAACGTTTAAATCAGAATCTTACTCATGTTATAAATTTTCAGGCTGATAGCCGTAATTATACAGATTTGGAATTTTCATTGATTAAAAAAATTCCTCAGTGGGTTTTAGATGTAAACACTGAAGATGATCTAGATGTGTTAAAGAATATGGATAAAACCTTTGGATTTAAATATCTATTTCAAGGAATATACGAATCTTATCTCCTTAATGGTAATCAAGAAGAATATAGTGAATTTAAAATTAAAATAAGAAAGTAATATGAATGATCTTTTTGCAGCCCTATATGAAGGGTTTAGTCCTTTGAATTTGTTTTATATTGAAAACTTCTCCTCTGATATTTATGAAACGGGAGCTTATGTTACTATGGGGTGGTTAATGATAATTATTTCTATAGTAATGACTGTTTTATACTATTTTTTATTTTCTAATTACAGTGTTTTTTATAAAAAAATATATTGGTTTTTATATTTAGTTCTTATAGCGATTGTCAATTTTGCAGTAGCATATAATATTAGTTTATCTGCAATTGAAGATTTATATATTTCAAGTGAACAAGGAAATTATTATGGTATTAATGACTATTTCCAACTATCAATTGTAAATGCCTTATATGGTTTTATATTATGCTTTATCGTATCACTTCTAGTAAAATCATTTAGCGTTCAAGCAACTAAGACACCTTTTTAATTATGAATAAATTATACCTTTTCGGAATAGGGGGCACAGGTTCCCGTGTAATTCGTGCATTAACAATGTTACTTGCCAGTGGAGTAAAAACAAATAATTTTGAAATTATTCCAATTATTGTAGATCCTGATGCGGCAAATGGAGATGTAACAAGAACAGTTCAGGCTCTTAAAGATTATCAAAGTATAAAAAAAGAATCATCATCTTTTGATGGTAAAAGTAGCTTTTTCGCTACAGAGATCAATGAGTTAACTCCTGGTAAAAATTTTAAATTTAATTTAGGAAATACAAACAATGTAGATTTCGGACAATATATTAATGTTTCTGGTATGTCTCAAGCTAATGAGGCATTAGTTAGACTCTTGTTCTCTGAAGAAAATTTACAAGCAGATATGGCAGTTGGTTTTAAAGGAAACCCTAATATTGGGAGTGTTGTCTTGAATCAATTTATAGATTCTTCTGAGTTTAAAGAGTTGGCTAATCAATTTAAAAATGGTGATCGAATATTTATTATTAGTTCAATATTTGGAGGAACTGGCGCTGCTGGTTTTCCATTGTTATTAAAGAATATTAGAAATATCAGTCAAGGTTTTTCTAATTTTAAATTATTACAAGATGCGCCAATTGGAGCATTGTCTGTATTGCCTTATTTTAATGTTACAGTACAAGATAATAGTAGTATTGATGGAGCCTCATTTGTTTCAAAAGCCAAAGCTGCTTTAAATTATTACGATGCAAATATTGTAGCTAATAACTCGTTGAATGCTTTTTATTATATCGCAGATACACATACAAATGCACAAGAAAATTTTGAAGGGGGAGATAAACAAAGAAATCAAGCACATTTTGTAGAATTATCTTCTGCTTTAGCTATAATAGATTTCTGTAATCTTTCTAAAGGTAGCCTGACATGTACAAATGCAAAGGCTGATTATCCATTATACAAGGAATTTGGTATATCTGATGATCAAATTGATTTTGGTTTTGAGAATTTAGCAGAAATGACTAAACAACTTATAGTTAAACCCTTATCTCAATTTATGCTGTTTTCCTTATACTTTAAAAACAAGTTAAAAGAGGCGGTTGAATTAAATTGGGCGAAAGAATTAAAATTAAAATCTTTATTAGGAAGTGCTTACTATAGCCATCTAGATCAATTTTTTAGTTATTATAATGAATGGCTAAGGGAAATGAGCCAGAATCAAAGAAGTTTCTCTCCTTTTAAATTAAATGTATCTGACAATAATTTATTTGATTTTATCAATGGATATAAAGCTGAGTCGAGCATTTTTGATAAAGGAGGTAAAGGTTATGGAAGGTTTGATTTCATTTTGTCAAAAATGGATAAAAAAATTGATAATAAGATAGCAGATAATGCTCGCTTTAATGAGTTGTTTTATTTATCTACAGAGGAGTTAATTAATTCAAAATATAAATTTTAATTATGGCAAAAGTATTAAGATTACATCAAGATGGAAATAATAATTTAGTGCATTGGCAGGAATCATCTGCTTATGGGAAAGCTGCCATTCAAGGAATTATAGATGGTAATGGAGAGTCTGTACAAAAACAGATTACTTCTATTCCTAGTCCTTTTGCTCGCTATGATTTATTAAAAGTTGCTTTTGAATTTGTTAATAATAGTAATGTAGATGGTAATACTATCTATCATAAAATGGTTTCTGATTGTTTAGATATTGCAGAATTACTTTTTGATTTTGAAAAACATCAAAACGATTTTAGTATAATAACATGGGATATTAAAAACGATTTAGACACATTATTACAAAGTAAAGATAATGGTCATAAACAGCTTGCAGAGACTCTAAAGTTGTTTTTAACCCAAGATGCTAAGGCTAATAATTTTGATGATATAAAACAAATATTTCTATTAAATTATAAAAAAGGGAAGCAAAAAATGAATATTATTGGTGGTACATCACCTATAACTTTGTTTGCTACAACGGCTAATAATTATCAAGGAGAAATAGATGTTTTTTTTGGGAATAGACAAATATTCTCTAGTATAACTCCGCTTTATCAAAGAAATATTGATTTTCAAGTGTATTTACATGCTTTGATGAAAAGTGTTGAGAATTCCTATAGCTTATTTCCAGCATTTTGTAAATATTTGGATTTGAATTACACATTGATAAATCCAGGTGATAAAAATTTAATTAATAATTTGACTGCTCAAAGTCTACAGCAAGCAGGATATGAAAAAATAACCACTGATAATGCAAATAACTTTGTTGAAACCTTAGGTATTGCTTTATATAAAAAAGTAGTTAATCTTGGGGAAATACAAGATTATAGCGGATTTGTTATTAAACCGAATGTTTCAGTTATAAATAGTGAAAATTTACCTTTAGTACTTCCAGTGGATGTGTTCTCTAGTGATTTAACTTATGTTAAAGCAAATTGGGATAGAAATAATAAAGCTCCTTATTATGATAATAATCCTTTAGATAAAAGAATATTACCGTTTGATGGTACGCAATATCCATATTTGACAGTATCTGATTTTTTAGAAGAATATATTATTAGCTTACCATATCCATTGAATTCAAAAGGATTTCAAACTGGTAATTTAGTCTATGAAGATGAAAATAGTACTTCTGGTTATTTACTTCCTTTAAAGGAAGAATTTTTTAAATACTTTACATATGATTTTTTAACACAGAAAATCAATGGACAGAATGTATTAGAAATTAAGGAACGAGGTGCCGATGGGCATAAGTATATCGCAGTGACTCTTCGTATACCAATACAAGGAAATAATGTTATTGTATATCAAAGAGATTATATAACAGGGGGGGATTTCAATACCAAACAACCTGATATAGCAAATAATAAAGGAGCGATTTATAATTATTCTATGGTTTTGGCAATGACTCCAATAATTAAATATCATGGAGGAAAAGACTTTTATAGAGTTGCTCTTTTTGATAATGAAAATATATGCGAGACCACTGCTCGGGTCAACTTAGTTAAAAATGGCGAATGTATTTCTACAGATAAAAAAGTTCGTCAAACAAAGAGTTCTACTGGTCAAGGAATAAGCTCAGAATTCTATGTGGTTAATAATGAGTTTGATGTGATTCAAGTATTAGCTGGAACAGCAAAAGGAGTTATGATTCCAAATTGGATTAAAGGAAAGTCAAATAGTATAGGATATAAGTTTGCTGTGGATTTTGGAACCACTAATACTCATATTGAATATTCTACCTCTGTAAATAAAAACCCTATTCCATTTGAGATTACCCAGAATGATGTGCAACTTATAAAGTCTTATGATAAAGAGAATAAGCAGACTAAGAGATATTTAAAATCTCCAAAAAATAAGGCATTAGATGATACTATTTTAAAGGAATTTTTACCTGATTTAATTGAAAATACTGGTGAATTCTTTTTTCCTCAACGTACAGTCTTATCACATAATTTGAATTTAAACCTTCAAGGAAAGTGTGATGCTTTAGCAGATTTTACTATACCATTTCATTATACTAAGAGAATTGATAGTACTAAGGTTGATGATATAAAAACTGACTTAAAATGGACTCAATTTGGTTCCAAAACAGAAGATCAAGTGAAGGTAGAGGGGTATTTAGAAACGTTAATGTTTTTAATGTACAATAAAGTAATTTTAAATGAAGGTGATTTAAATACTGTAGAATTGAGATGGCTTTATCCAACAAGTATGAGTAAGTTTAATTTAGTACAGTTAGACAATAGTTGGAATAAGTTATTTAAAAAATATTTTAATAATAACAGTGACAATTTAGTTAGTGTGACAGAGGCTATTGCTCCTTACCATTTTTATAAAACTCAAGGTATCCAATCTATGAGTAATTCGGTAGTTTCAGTTGATATTGGAGGAGGTACTACAGATGTAGTTGTTTTTACTAATGATTCTGCAAATTTATTAAGTTCATTTAGGTTTGCAGCAAATAATTTATTTGGGGATGCTAGTAATACTCAGGCTAATAAGAATGCTTATGTAAATAAATATAATAGCATATATAATAAAGTCTTTTCTGATAATCAAGAGCTTAGTTATTTAAGCCAAATTGCTAGTGATATTTTATCTAAAAATAAATCTGAAGAATTTGTATCCTTTTTATTCTCTTTAGAGAATAGACCAGACTTTATTGAAAATCATGCTTTTAGTCAAAAATTAATAAATGATAATGAGCTAAAGATTGGTCCATTAGTCTTTGTTACTAGTATTGTTTACTATATAGCTAAAACTATGAAGGCTAAAGAAATTATTTCTCCTGCATTTTTTACTTTTAGTGGTACAGGATCAAAAATTCTTAATATACTAGATTCTTCAAAACAAAAGACTTTATTGAGTGAGTATGTAAGTATAATTTTTCAAAACATTTATCAAGATCCTACTATTGAAATACAAATAGAAATTACAGATAAGGTAAAAGAAATAAGTTGTAAAGGGGCATTATTACTAGAAACCGAGGAGGCTGATATAAAGTTAGATAAAGTTAAATATATCTATGAGAAAATTAATGATGAGGGGATTTTAAGAGATTTGAATTATAAAGAGGCTGAAGACCCAGAATTTATTCTTGATCGTTTAAATGAATATAATGAATTTGTAGAATGGATGTTTAATTTAAATAAGCGTTATTCATTCCAAGAAAATTTTGGTATTCCTTCAGAAAAACTTTCATTGTATAAGAATTCTTTGTTAAAACAAGCTAAAGGATATTATGGTGTGGAATTTAAAAATTCTCTAAAGTCTCAAAATGGAAATCAACAAGCTAGTTTGGAGGAAACTTTATTCTTTTATCCATTAAAAGGGACTATAAATAATATGTTATTTGATGCTTTTAACGATAATGAGAAATAGAATGGGATTGGTAAAGCAAATATTTTTGATTTTATGTGTTTTGACTAGTAATATTATTATTAGTCAAAATACACAAAAAATAAGTAATGAACAAAAAAGTAAGTTAGTAAATACAATTGGGGTTTATTGCTTACAAATGTCTATAAATCAGGCAAAAGGGGATTCTATTAAAGTACATAATAAATATGTAACCCTTGAGGGATTTAAAGAAAAAGAAGAAAAAGAATTTACACCGAAATCTAAAACAGAAGCACTTTATAAAGAGTTTGTTAAATTTAGAGATGATGGTACCCTTATTGAAATCTCTTATTTTGAAGAAGGTATTTTTAATGACAAGAAGTACCTAGAGTTTAACGATTTTTTTAGTAAAAATGATAGGATTAGTATTTATAAAAATGATTTACAGTCTCTAAAATTATTAGCAGAGTTAAAAGTAGATACAAATCAAGAAGAGGTAGAAAATCCCAAAGATATTGTAAGTGAAAAAACAAAAAAAATAGTAAAAACAGAAGTAAAAGCTGCCGATAAAAAATCTGGATTAGCAACTAAGTATGTTGTTTTAATTGCTATTTGTTGTTTTATATTAGGAGTATTTGTACATGTTTTTATAACTGCATTAAGTAATAAAAAAGCAAAAAATAAAACTAGTAACTCTAATTATTTAACTATACAAGAACCATTAGTTGATAAAATAAAAATAGATTCTGAGATAACAGAATTACATAAAAAAATTAAGGCTCTTAAACAAGAAAATACGTCTTTAAAAGCAAGTATAGAAACAAAAACAAGTAAAGATTTAAAGCAAAATATTGATGCTATCAAACAAGAAAATAAGCAGACAATAGTAGAGTCTCCAAAAAGGATTGAACATACATTAATATATTTTTATGCCCCAGAGAATGGCGTATTTACTGCTATAGCAAAGCAAAAAGACGCTGTTTATTCTTTACAAAAAATAGATGAGTATCATGCTTCTTTCGAACTAGATATTAATGATAAAAATTTAATATCAACTTTAATTTTTAGTATGGATGAATATATCAATTGTGGGTGTGTTTGTGAAAATTCACCTAATAAGGATACTAAAGATATACGGGTATTAGAAAAAGGAGAGGCAAGTAAAACAGCAAATGGCTGGTCTATAACAAAAAAATGTAAAATACAATTCATATAACTATAATGGAAACACAAGAAACATTTCCAACTTTTTTTGAAGGGATACACAATATCTTAATTTTATTAATTATAGTAATAATTATAGCATTACAGATTAAAGTTTTTTTTAATGTTAAACGAAGAATATCCTACTATAAGAATGTCGTTCCAAATTTAGATGAGTTTAAAACTGAAAAAATATATTTAACTGAGAGTGAAATAGCAAAACTCCCCTTAGAAAAAATTTATGCCAATTTAAAAAATTTCAAATACAGAGATAAAGAGATAATGCTTAATGATAGTAATCCTGATTATGAAGCTCAGGAATCTGGAGTGTTGTACTATGGGGCGCCTATTAGTGGAGAGTTTATCAGTCAAGAAAGTCAATCTAAGGCTGTTTATAAATTGTATAATATTTCTGATAATACTGCTAATTTTAGTTTAGTAAATAATGCAGAAAAAATTCCAATGTATATTTTTAATCATACATTTTATATTGATTCTGGTTGTGAGGTTAAAAATAACTATTCATCTAATAATTTAATTATAGAATTAAAACCTGGGGTCGCTCATTATATTGAAGGGAATTGGAAAATAAGTCAAAAAAGTCAAATAAAATTTTCATAATTGTAATAAATGGAAAATAAATACATAGAAATAACAATTGTTAATTGTGAAAATAGGAACTCAATCGTATACAATAATATTCAAGATTCTGTCAATACATATTTAATAAAGAATAAAGGAGCTGTTAGCGATTTTAATTTGATTAAAGACATTGTAGATAGAAATACTGATGCTGTAGAAGAGGAGATAAATGCCCAAATACCTATACCATTATATTTAGGGCTAATGGGGACAATGCTTGGTATAGTGGTGGGATTATTTATGATTCCAAGTGTATCTAGTGATGAGTTTGGTAGTTCAGTTGATATATTAATAAGTGGTGTTAAAATCGCTATGATAGCTTCTTTTGTAGGATTATTATTAACAACTTATCTCTCTGGTTGGTTATTTAAAGGATCAAGAAATAGTGCGGAGTTTTTAAAGAATCAATTCTTTTCATGGATTCAAACAAACTTATTACCTGTACTGAGTCAGAACACAGCATCTAGTATTTACTTGTTGCAAAGTAATTTAATGAAATTTAATGAAACCTTTAGTGATAATGTTGTTGAGTTTAAAGATGTTCTACATGGAATAAAAGGAAGTTTTGATAGTCAGGTTATGATAATGGAAGAATTGAAGAAAGTTGACGTTGCCCAATTGGCCAATATCAATGTAAACGTGCTAAAAGAATTAAAAGAGAGTTCTTCTAGGTTCGCAGTCTTCCAAGATTATTTAAACAACATTAATGGTTTTGTAGCAAATTCAAAAGAGTTAAATGGAGTTATATTAAAACAATTGGATCGTACAAATGATTTTGTTGAGATTGCAGAGAGTTTAAAATCAGCTTCTTCAGTAAATAAGGAGCTAATTATGTTGACTAGAAATGAGCTAAAACAAATTGGCGATCGAAAAGAAATGATGGAAGAACAATTAATAGATTTTGATAGTAGCTTTAAAAAAGCATATGAATTGTTTAACAATCAAGCAATTTCGACATTTGAAAAGCTAAAAGGGACAGAAGCCATAGAAGCTTTAAAGCCACAAGTTGAGATATATAGCACTGAAGTTGAGCAGAAAATGAACGGCTTAATAAGTAGATTAGATGAGTTGTTTATTACAGTTAATACCGGTATTGCTGTGGAACATGAAGAACTAGTAAAAACTTTTAAAGAGAATACAAAAGAAGTTAATACAAAAATTGAGACTTCTTTTAGTGAATTAGTAAGTATAGTAGAAAAGAGTTTACTAAATCAACAAGGAATTAAAACGCAAAGTAATCAACCCTTTGCTCAAGACAAATTGTTGAAAGTTTTACTTTATATTTTTGCCTCTACAGGTAGTATTGTAGCAATAAGCTTTATCATTTATTTTGTTATTAGTTTTATTTAATGAAAGCGCATAAAAAAGCAGATTTTTTTTGGGCTAGTTATTCAGATTTGATGACAAGTCTATTCTTTATAATGTTGGTGTTATTTGTTTTATCAGTTACTATAATGAAGAAAAAACAAGAAGTAACCGAGAATCAATTAAGAAAAATTACAGATATACAAAATGCAGTAAAAGAGCTACCAACAAAATATTTTGAGTATGATTTTACTCACAAGAGATTTGCATTAAAACGCCAAATAAGCTTTGTTAAAATGTCAAGTGATATTGCTGAGAGTGATAAGAAATATTTACTTGAAGTAGGACATAGTATATCTAATTTAATTGATAGAATGCATGAAAAATATAAAGGTCAAGAGATTAGATATATGATAGTTATTGAAGGTATGTCATCAAAAGACTTGTATTTTAGAAATAATGAACTTAGTTATGAAAGGGCATTAGCATTATATAGTCTTTGGATTAATAATGGGATTGAATTTGACAGCAAGATTTGCGAATTACAAATTGCAGGAAGTGGTGTCAATGGTGTAGGGCGTTCAAATATTGAAAGTGAAAATCAACGCTTCTTAATTCAAGTGATTCCAAAAATAGGTAATTTAGATACGTAAGATATGGGAAAGAAAAATCAAAGCAATTTTTTTTGGGCAAGTTATGCAGATTTAATGACTAGTTTATTTTTTATCATGTTAGTATTATTTGTATTATCTATAGCTGTAACTAAAAAGAAAAATAGTGATAGAAATGATATCGAATTAAAGAACAATGAATTAAAGAATGAATTAGACGAGTTAAAGACAAAATATTTCGCTACAGAAAATCAATTACAGAAAATCATAGAAATTCAAAATGCTGTAAAAGAATTGCCTTCAGATTTCTTTCAATATGATGAGAGACATAAACGCTTTGCTCTTAATAGACAGATAAAGTTTGATGCTATGTCTAGTATTATAAACTCAAATGATAAAGATTTTTTGTTAGAAGTTGGTTATAGTATTTTCTTTTTGATTGAAAGAATGAAAAATCAATATCTAAATCAAAATATTAAGTATATGATCATTATTGAAGGCATGGCATCTAAAGATAGTTATGAACATAACAATGAATTAAGTTATGAGAGAGCACTAGCACTATATAATCTATGGATAAATAATAACATATATTTTGACAATAGTATTTGTGAATTACAAATAGCAGGTAGTGGTGTAAATGGTGTAGGTAGATCTGATATTGAAAGTGAAAATCAACAGTTTTTAATACAGATTATACCTAAAATAGGTAATATTAATAAATTATAATGAGAGGGCTTTTATTAATAATGATTGTGAGTTTATATTTTTTTTCAACTAGTTGTAGTCGTTGTTCGCGCTCTGGTAATGAAAAAAAGCATCAGGTAACCACAAAGAGGGATTATCCTAAGCAGACAAGATATACATCAAATAATAAAAACATTGTTTCTATGGTTAAACAAGCAGGCGTTTATCACGTTCCTGTAAGAATTAACGGAGTTGAAATGTCTTTTGTTTTTGATACAGGTGCCAGTGATGTTACAATTTCGTTAACTGAAGCTTTGTATTTACTGAAAAATAATAAGTTAGATAAAGAAGATATAAAGGGAGAAGCTAAATACATAATAGCAGACGGAAGTATAGCTGATGGAACAATTATTAACTTAAGAACTGTGCAGATTGGAAATAAAAAATTAAAGAATGTAAAAGCTTCTGTTGTACATAATTTGGAAGCACCACTTTTATTAGGACAGAGTGCTTTAGAAGAATTTGGTGAGTTCTCAGTTAATTACAAAAGAGGAGTAATTATTTTTAAATAGTTTAATGATATGAATTATTATCAGATTTTAGGAGTAGATGTAAATGCTAACCATGCAGAAATAAATAGAGCATATCGTAAACTTTCTTTAAAGTATCAGCCTGATAAGAATTTATATGAAGATGGGTATTATGAAAAAAAATACAAAGAGGTACAAGATGCTTATGCTGTTTTAGGTGATTCAGAAAAAAAAGAACAGTATGATATAAAATGTGGTTTTACAAAGGTGAATGAATCTTTAGAGGAGGGGAAAGATCAGAAAGTTGGAAATAACTTTTCGCAACAAACCTCAATAGAACATCATCAAATAAGATTGCGTAAAAATAATACTAACAAGGTAAAAAAGAGGCAATTACTTTTGACAATTTTAGTCGTGTTATTTTTAGGATTCGTTTATAATTACGTAAAGGTGTCAATACCAAAGGAATTAAAAAACAGCGAATTAGAAGAGTTACAAGAAATTACTAGTCCTGATGTGAATAGTTCTAATAATAATATGAATAAAACACAGCCTGATAAAGTGAAATCTAATATAATTAGTAATGATTTAGATAAAGAGAAATCAGTTAGTGTTGATGATAATAAAGTAGTTAATTTAGTAGATAAAGAAAGTATAGTAAATTTAAAGAATGCTTCTGAGAAACAAGTTAATACAAGCAATACTAAAGACCAAAGTAGTAATAAATCGTCTGTTATTAGTAATACAACAGTGCAAGTAGAAGAAGCACCACAGAGGGGGGCTGACACGAACTCTAATGAAGACTCCGATATTAAAAATATGAATAGATTTTTCTCTATTGGTTCTTCTATGAAAGATGTCCAAGAGATTCAAGGTAAGCCTATATCTACTAATTATTTTGATGGAAAGGAAATTTGGTTTTATGGAGAGCATCGCGTAGTATTTAAAAATGGTATAGTAATTCAGTATGTTGATCCTTATAATCAGTTAAAAATTAAAAAATAGTTATAATCTAATTTTTATATAAAGCGATCAATATTTGAGTCGCTTTTTTTTATTCCCTTATTTAAGGAACAATTACTGCTTATCAATTAAAGTGAAATTAGTTCATTTACTTTTCTTTTTTACTTGTGATCAAGTTTTAAATGATAGGTTGAGTAGTAAATAACGATTAATCGATATAGATGAAATATATCTTTGTTGCGTATTTTATACCTTTTAAGTATAATTGTTGATTATAATAGTGTTGTTTACTTTAGTTTATTGATATTAATTAGTTAAATAAAAGTTAAATACGTGTTTTAAGATAATCGCAATATTTGTATTATTGGTTACTGTATTATACTACGTGT
>NZ_BAEX01000013.1 GCF_000246945.1 Myroides injenensis M09-0166 | reverse complement strand
TTTTTTTATACCTATTCTTCTTTTAATCGTTCATTAATAGACTGACTAATCGTTTTTATTTCTTGCTCTTTCTTCTTAGGATAAATTAATAAGACATCTTCTTTGTCTACAATTATGTAGTCATTTAATCCGTCAATTACTACTAATTTATCTTTATCGGTGCGCACAATATTATTTGTAGCATTGTCAAAAATAACCTTTGCATTAACAATAGCATTGTCACCATTATCTTTTGGCAACTTCTCATATAATGATCCCCACGTACCTAAGTCATTCCAATCGAAAGTAGCTGGAAGTACATAAACATTATTTGCTTTCTCCATTATAGCATAATCAATTGAGATATTCTCTGCTTTAGGATAGTTTTCTTCAATAAACTCCTTTTCTCTAGGAGTGTTATAATCTTTAAAACCTTTATCAAATAATTCTGTCATTGCTGGTTGATATTGTGAGAAAGCATCTAGTATTGCTCCTACACTCCATACAAATATTCCTGAATTCCATAAGAAATGACGGCTTTGTATAAATTTTCTAGCTGTAACATAATCAGGTTTTTCTCTAA
Source organism: Myroides injenensis M09-0166 (assembly GCF_000246945.1). Taxonomy (GTDB): domain Bacteria; phylum Bacteroidota; class Bacteroidia; order Flavobacteriales; family Flavobacteriaceae; genus Flavobacterium; species Flavobacterium injenense. The sequence continues at coordinate 48,040 of NZ_BAEX01000013.1, read as the reverse complement.
ACTGTACAACTTTCTTAATAGGACGTGAATCTAATTTATTAAATTCAATATACCCATAACCAGTATTAGGAAATGTCGGTAAAATACCTATAGTCATTAATACCCTATCTCTCTCACATACATCAAATGTACGCTGCAAATTAGACACGAACTGTAGTTCATCTTCTATCCAGTGATCGCTAGGCGCTACAACCATTACAGCATCTGGATTATGTTTTTTTATTTTCATAGCTGCATACAGAATACACGGTGCCGTATTACGCATTGCAGGTTCTAGAATAATATTATCTTCTTGGGCAGCTGGCAATTGTTCACGAACAATTTCCTTATAATTTTCATGCGTAAGAATTAAAATATTCTCTTTTGGTATTAACTGAGATAAACGCTTAAATGTTTTTTGTATTAGCGTTTCTCCTGATCCTAACATATCGTGAAATTGTTTCGGAAACTCAGGTGTACTTACAGGCCAAAAGCGCGATCCTACCCCCCCTGCCATCACAACAGCATAATAATTTGAATTCATATATACTTTTATCTTTTAACTACATAATGTGTCAATATCTCAACTTCGGCATTTGCCTTAAATGTATAAACACGTCCTGAACTTACCTCAAGACATTCAAACCTTTTTACTCTTAATGGTCCTCGTTTAAACACCTTTCCATTATACGTTCTAAAATGACTACCAATAGGTATTTCATAAATAAAACATACGTTACTGTTCTTATTCTGTTTATCATAGCGCCGCATCGCAATAGATAAACGCTCATCTGTATCACTACTTGCAGATGGATTTCTAAAATGGTTTGCAAGCAGTGGTAATAAATTATTAGGAAATACTTCTGGTCTTAGAAAAGGTAGCATTAATAATTGAAATGTACCTTTCCATTCTAATCCATGTGGTTTTATTCGTCCACCATATTTTTGATAAGCTACTAAATGAGCTATCTCATGCACTAGAGTCATTAAAAAACGATAGGAATTCAAATTAGAATTAACCGTTATAATATGTTTCCCATCTTGTTGCCTTGTGTAGTCCCCATGTCTTGTAACGCGCTCATTAACAATTTTTAAATGAACGTGATAATGCTTAATTAACTCAAATACACCTTCTACTGCGGCTTCTGGTAAATAGGGTCTAAGCTTTTCTATCAAAATCTTCTTATTAAGGAGTTGTACTTGATGCTTGAAGTACTTTTCCATTAAAATATTTATTCCCATTTATTGCAAAATCAACAATATATTCTGCCATTTCCTCTGGTAACAATGGTGCTTGATACCCAGGGAAAGCCTCTTCTAACATTTCTGTTTGCACTGCGCCTAATGCAATTACATTAAACGATATGCCTTTTTCTTTATACTCCTCGGCAAGTAATTCACTAAGGATGATAACAGCACCCTTACTTGAACTATAAGCTGCCAAGCCTCCAAACTTCATTACACCTTGTACTCCACCCATACTACTAATAGTTACAACATGACTATTAGCCTTCATAAAAGGGATACAAACTTGTATAAGCTGTGCAACTCCAAAAACATTAACTTGATATACTCTATCAAAATCTTCTTTTGTCAACTCTTCAAAAGGTTTATTTACTATAGCCCCTGCATTATTGATAAGAATGTCAATAGACTTCCAATTATGTTCTACGTAATCAGACACTTTTTTTAAATCATCCTCTTTTGTAATATCTACTGATAGACACGTCACATTAGGCAAATCGACTAATTCATTGGCTATTTTTCGAGATAATGCTAATACACGATACTCTTTAGCATTTAATTGTCTTACAATTTCTAGACCAATTCCTCTACTAGTACCAGTTACTATTATATTTTTCATATTATTTCAATCTTATTTCACCTTGTGGTAGATTCACTAATTTATTTACTACCGGAATCATCTTCTCCGTAAAAGAATGCATAAAATCATAATCCATTAAATGAGCTTCATCTTTTACGTGATGATAATATTCATAATTTTCAAAGTCAAAAGAACTAAAACTTTGACTTGGTATTTTAAATTCTAAATAAAAAGGATAATTATCTGAACGTTTGAACAATTGATATTCTTCTGCTTTATCAAATTTACCTACTAACGATTCACCCCCTAATTCGTTTATCTTTTCGCCTAAATTAGACTCTTCATAACCAGTTAAGTAAGTCATATAATCACGTTTCATAGCCAAACCAAGCATTTCGAAGTTTAACATTGAAACTACATTTACATTTGATTCCTTTAATCGTTTTGCTAAATGTTTAGATCCCCATAATCCTTTTTCTTCTCCAGAAAAAAATGCAATCATCACTGTACGTTTATTATCTCTACTCAAATTACGAGCTAATTCTAATAAAACAGCTGTACCTGCAGCGTTATCATTTGCTCCATTTGCGATACTGTCACCATCTATTGCTGGTTGAATTCCTATATGATCATAGTGAGCTCCCAAAAGAACTACTTCGTCCTTTAAAGTTTTATCTTTTCCCGGAATTACACCTACAACATTCCAAGTATCAACAACATTACTCAATGTATCATTATATGAACTAAAAAATGGTTGAATACCATATTCTTTTAATTTACTTGACAAGTAATTTGCTGCTAAATGATTTCCTTCACTTCCAGTATCTCTCCCTTTCAAACTATCGGATGCAAGATAATACACTGTATTAGATATTGACTCTTGATCGACATACACTTTATTATCTTTTACTACGTTAGTTGCAGAACAGCCAACTAGTAATAATGACAATAAAACACTATTTAAACGCATGTTATTTAATTTTACCCAAAAATACGAAATTACCAATATAACAAAGAAATTTATTGTCATAGAATACAGTAATTACGGTTGAATAAAAAGAGTTATGTTGTTATTATAATCATATTATAATATTACAGACTACTTCTACAGGCAAAAACAAAAAAAGCCCACTTAGAAAGTGAGCTTTTTTCATATAAATCAATAAGATTATGCCAGCATAGTTACTGGGTTCTCTATATAACTTCTTAATGTTTGTAAGAATTGTGCTCCTGTAGCACCATCCACTGTTCTGTGGTCACAAGCTAGAGTAACAGTCATTGTATTACCTACAACGATTTGTCCATTCTTAACAACTGGTTTCTCCACAATCGCTCCTACTGATAAAATAGAAGAGTTTGGTTGATTGATGATAGATGTAAAAGATTGAATACCAAACATACCTAAATTAGATACAGTAAATGTACTTCCCTCCATCTCTGCAGGCGTAAGTTTTTTTGATTTAGCTTTTACCGCTAATTCTTTTACTTTTCCACCAATTTGAGTAAGTGACATTTGATCTGTAAATGGTAAAACTGGTACTACTAAACCATCTTCTACAGCTACAGCTACACCAACACTAATGTGGTGATTATAAACTGTTACATCATCCTTCCATTGAGTATTTACTTGAGGGTGTTTACGCAATGCCATTGCACATGCTTTCACAACCATATCATTAAATGACACTTTTGTATCAGGTAACTCATTAATTGTCTTACGAGCTGCCATTGCATCATCCATATTGATCTCAATAGTCAAATAATAATGTGGTGCAGTAAACTTAGACTCACCTAAGCGACGAGCTATAGTTTTACGCATTTGAGAGTTCTTAACCTCTTCAAAACTAACTTCCCCTACTGGTACAAAAGGTTTTACTTCTGGAGTAGATGTTGTTGCTTTTGCATCTGCTACTGCTGTCGGAGCTGGAGCCGCTTTAGTTGCAGGAACGAAATTTTCAATATCTCTTTTGATGATACGTCCATTTTCACCTGTTCCTTTAACCTCATTAATATTTATTCCTTTTTCTTCAGCAATTTTCTTAGCCAATGGAGAAACAAATACTCTTCCTGTTGATACTGTAGTAGGAGTAACCTCTGTAGGTTGCGCTGTTTCTACTTTAACAGATTCTTGCTGAGCTGGCGCTTCATCAGTAGTCGAAGCTCCATTTTTTATATTTTCTAAAACACCAGAGATATCAGTTCCTTCAGGTCCTAAGATAGCTAAAACGCTATCCACAGGAGCTGATTCACCTTCTTGAATTCCAACATACAATAAAGTACCTGCTTCAAAAGCTTCAAACTCCATTGTTGCTTTATCCGTTTCAATTTCTGCTAAAATATCACCTTCATTAACCTTATCCCCTACTTTCTTAATCCAAGTAGCAACAGTTCCATCAGTCATCGTATCACTAAGACGAGGCATAGTAACAATTTTTATTCCTTCTGGTAAAGCCGCAGCTTTAGGTGCAGGAGCTTCCACTTTTTCTTCTACAGAATTAGCAACAGCTTCCTGAGCTGGAGCAACTGAATTACCACCAATTAGTGCAGAAATATCTTCTCCTTCATTTCCTATAATAGCTAGCAATGAATCAACTGGTGCAGATTCTCCTTCCTGTAATCCAATATATAACAATGTACCAGCATCAAATGCTTCGAATTCCATTGTTGCTTTGTCTGTTTCAATTTCTGCTAGGATGTCTCCCTCAGAAACTTTATCGCCAACTTTTTTTAACCATGCTGCCACAACACCTTCTGTCATAGTGTCGCTTAAGCGTGGCATTGTAATTACTTTTGCCATATCTTTATATTATAATCTATGAGGTAAAAAAGGATAATTCTCTTGTTCGTACACAACATCGTACATTACATTTTTCTCTGGATAAGGAGATTCCTCTGCGAAACGCTCACATTCAGATACTAAATCTTTCACTCGTTGGTCTATAACTTCAATTTCCTCCTCAGTAGCGTAACCATTTGCTTTAATTACATCTAAAACTTGAGTAATTGGATCTATTTTTTTGTACTCTTCTACTTCTTCTTTTGTGCGGTAGTGTTGAGCATCTGACATAGAGTGACCTCTATATCTATATGTTTTCATTTCTAATAATGTAGGACCATCTCCACGACGAGCTCTTTCAATAGCTTCATACATTGCCTCAGCAACTTTTACTGGATTCATTCCATCCACTGGACCACAAGGCATTTCATATCCTAACCCTAACTTCCAAACATCTGTATGGTTAGCAGTACGCTCAACTGAAGTACCCATCGCATATCCATTATTTTCAATAACGAATACAACTGGTAATTTCCAATTCATAGCCATATTAAATGTTTCGTGTAAAGAACCTTGACGAGCAGCACCATCACCAAAATAGCACATTGTAACTGCTTTTCTATCAAAATATTTATCAGCGAAAGCTAATCCAGCTCCTAGAGGAATCTGACCTCCTACAATTCCATGTCCACCAAAGAAGTTATGCTCTTTTGAAAAGATATGCATAGATCCACCTAAACCTTGAGATGTACCAGTACCTTTACCTAATAACTCAGCCATAACTTTTTTAGGATCAACACCTAATCCTATTGGCTGTGGATGGTTTCTGTACGCAGTAATCATCTTATCTTTAGACTTATCCATTGCGTGTAAAGCTCCAGCCAAAACAGCTTCTTGCCCATTATATAAATGTAAAAATCCTCTTACTTTTTGTTGGATATATAAAGCGGCAAGTTTGTCTTCAAACTTTCTCCAAAATAGCATGTCTTCATACCATTTTAGATAAACTTCTTTTGTAATTTCTTTCATATGACTTTACTTTTCATCAGCGGTGCTACCGCTTAAAATACAGACTATTTCAATAACCCACACTACTGTGGAAAAACAAAAGTAGTACATCTACTTTACATTGAAAAATTTATTTGAAGTATTTTAGAATCTCTACTATTTTATACTTATTTTTTAAGATAACATTATAAATTACTCACTTTATTCAATAAAAACATATACTACTTTTTAAAATTATTTCCGCATTTTCTCTTTTATTAATAACTTAACAATCTTGTATTTCAAACAATATTTTTCAATTTAATAATGTATAGAGTTTTGATCTAAAACAGATAAACACACTTTAGAGATTCTTCCATTTACAAAAACAGCTTAATCTTGACCATCATTTATTTAATAGTAATATTAGCAGTACGATATACAATTAATACAGATCAATATCATAAACTCATCTGGACTTTTTAGTTTTCTGAAATTTCTTTAGAACTATAACGATAAAGTCCATTAAATTCCATATCATCCTAATGATAATGTGGTATCGATTTTATAACATAAAGAACAAAAGCTATCTCACCAAGCATTAGTTCTTTTACTAGTACATCTTTCTAATCTTCAGTAAATGCCCCCCAGTATCAGCATTAATAAACAATCCTAATAGGAGTAGTGCAGCACTAATTAACTAATAGTTATATTTTCAAAATAGATTTCTATATCAAATAGATCCTTTGCACATCAATAGGATATGAGTTTTTATATTATCATTTTAAATGTCAGTACAAATAAAAAAACACCTCACTTTTTTTTAACCCTAAAAAACATATCTAACTAAATAACAATACTTTATAACAAAAACAATCTAATCCGTAAAAATTGGAATACTTGCCAAAGCCAGTATTCATAAGCCTTAGAGCTAAATCCTTCAACACTTCTTCAACAATTCGCCATGATTGCTCCATATAGAGGGCTATTTGTTGAAGGAGTCTTGAAGAACTGTTGACGCACTGTTGAAAAAATTATATCGCCTATAGTAATAAAGGTATATATAGAATACTTGATTCCATGAATATTTTTAAGCACTTCTATTCAAAAAGTCCTTTAATAATTAGATGATTAATTTTTTAAAAGTTTAAAAATAAAACGGAAGTAATGATTTAGATAAGTGATAATATAATAAAGTCATCTGGACTTTTTAGTATTCTAAAATTTCTATAGTCCTTCTTTATTTTGCAAAAATCAAGACGATTTCCATATAAAAACTTTAACTTTTTCACCTTCCCCCTCAAGAATGGGGCAAACACTTCCTTAGAAGATTTTGTGCGATGTAGTGAAGAACTGGCGACGAAATCCAAGCTCTACGATCACTTAAATGCCGAATATTATGAAGCTAAGTGAGCTTCTTAAATAATTGAGATATTTGACTTTTAAGTTATCTCAACTCAACCATAATCTTAAAATCAAAAAGACTGCCTCAGATAATTCCTCAGCAGCCTTTTCTCCTACATTTACAAACTAAACATCTCACTAAAGATATTTCCAAATCTGTCTTTTACTTCTACAACTATAGATTTACTATTTTTTGAAGGAGTGAACAAAAACAAATGATTAGTTAATTCTGGTTCTACCCATTTTCTTTTTTCTGGTAATTTAGGTCCTTCATGAAGTTTTATACTTAGAGAATCTCTCCCTACAACTTGTACTAACTCCCCTTTTCGGATTCCATCTTCGTACCAATAAGCTTCCCACTGTGGATCCCAATTCCAAATATTGACACTCCAACATTCTTTATAATCTGGATGTTCTCCTTTTTTATAAACTCTAAACTGATTGTTTTTGTCTAAATCTGTACCCTTATAATACCACTCTAGATTAGAGCCATTGACTTTATATACACCGTAGCCATTAGGAGTACCATCAGAACATATTGGACCACTCCACCAAGCTCCACAAACCGTACCATGACAATGCTCAAATAACGAATCTGACATTACTATATTTTCATTAAAATGTGTGTGCCCAGACATTAAGTGCGCATTATAACCTTCTAAAATTTTATAGAGATGTTCTCGGTTACTTACCATAGCTCCTAGTGAATTACTCTTAGGATTTCTGTCAAAGTATCCAGTAATTGATGGAATATGTTGCGCTACAACAACTGTTGAGCCTTTTGGTACATTTAGTAAATCTGCTTCTAGCCAGGCTAACTGCTCTTCTGTAATATACCCTATATACTCTTTGCCTTTTCCTATAAAAAAAACATCATCTAAGATAACATAATGCACTTCTCCTCTATTAAACGAATAATATTGAGGTCCATACATACTGCTAAAAGTAATACCTGTTTTTTCGTCGGATCGCATGCCTAAATCAACATCATGATTACCTATCACCTGAAAGAAAGGAATTTGGCTCCTTCTTACAGCCTCATTATAACTATCAAATAACTCATGTTTATCCCATATCAAATCACCGCATCCTATTCCAAAAATATTAGAGCTATCTATTTCCTTTATCGTCTTTTGAACATCTGGAATTGTTACATTTAACAGTTCTTCTGCTTCTTCCACTTTTTGGATCTGAGGATCTGCCAATACTAAGAAGTGATGTGTATTATCTGAATCCAATAATGGAGTTAAAACAAACTCAAACTTATTTTTATCTTTTTGCTTATTAATGCGAAAAAAGAAATCAGCTGAACCATTTTTCTGTTGTTTAATTTGATATCCTGAGGGTATTGAGATAAAAACAAAATCTCTTAGCGAATGAGATAAAAAAGAATAATTACCATTCTTATCTGTACGAGTAACTGTTATTCCATCTGAAACAGAAACATTCGAAATTCCTTTACCATTTGCAGTTACTCTTCCTTTAATTAAAATTGGTCGAAAAGAAGTAGTACCTCCTATACTATAATTCATTTCACTACTAAATACTGAGGCTTGTACTGAATCTGTAGCAAGCAGAGATGCACCACTAGCAGTTAGTGCTATATTTTTTATAAAATTTCTTCTAGAACTCATTGTGTAAATTTAATTTTGCCACCACATTTTTATATTAATATTATCTCCTCCCATTTCACTTATAATCTTTTCATACTCAACCTTATTCTGAGTTCTGATTGAAAGTGGATAAGGAAAACGACTTGGCATAATGCCATCATTCAACATTGATTTAGTTTTTGGCAAGACTGGAAAACCTGTACGTTTATATTCAAACCATTGCTGATAATCATTCATATAAAGTGCATAATACTTCTGAAGCATTATGCGTTCAAGTGTATTATCATACCTAGTGAAATCATTATTAAAATAATCAACTGGAACTTGAATCCCTAATAAAGACATTGCGGATATAACGCCCTGTTCATAATAACCTTTAGCATCTGACAAATAACCTTTTTGTGCTAATTCAGCTTTCATAAACAAAATTTCTGCGTAACTCAAAATTGGTGCTTTAGTAGGATTATCAGCAATTATCTTATTTAAGGTAGAAGCTTCATAATCAAATTGTGAATCATCACCATCCCATGCACTAGGAATACCTTTGTATCCTATTTTAATTTGCTTTTTTCCTTCCACTCTATAAGCTTCTGTAGCATAAAAAGCTCGACGAGGATCTTTCATATTGTTTAAATTATCCAAAAAGAAAGAAGCCATCTTTTTACTTAAAGTAAAATCTTGTAGTCTACTCCATGGCGAAACATTTGGTGTAACCCCAGTAATAGATAGAATTACTGACTCGTCATTATTTGCAATAACAGGGTATTTAACTGGATCATTAAAAACTGTTATCATTTTTTCATAACTCTTTTTCTCAGTACGATTAGAAATGCGCAAAAGCAGCCTTAAATACAAACTATTAGTAAATTTTTGCCAACTCTGGAAATAGGTATCGCTTTTAACAAACAAGATATCCGGATTAAATTTCAATTGCCTTTTTACATCATAAAGGCTATTAGCACGCTCTAAATCAGCAATTAAAAGATCATAAACCTCTTCTTGTTTATCAAATTTTGGATAGAGTATCTTATCTTCCCCTTTTGAAGCATCTTTATATGGGATAGCACCAAAAATATCCGTTAGATTAGAAGCAATCCAAACTTTAAGTGTAATAGCGATAGCTTCATAGTTTGGATCTTGAGATTTTATTGCTTCAGCCTCCATATCTCTAGCATTTTTAAGCCATCTATAGTAAGTATTCCATGAAGAAGAACCTACATCATCTGACAAATCATATCGTTGTAGACCTTTGACATTACTAGGATAATCAACAATATCTTGCATTAAATGATTATTGTGAGACCAGCTTCTGTACATTCCATGTGTAGCTACCTCATAAATAATAGGATTTAACAATGTAGCTGGACTTATTTGTTGCAAGCGGTTAGGATCTATATTTTTCTCTTCAAAATCTGATGTACATGATACTACACCCAACATTGTAGCTATAAATACAGTAATTATATATTTTAATTTCATTGTAGTTTATCTTTAATTAAATTTCAATTTTTAAATTAAATCCATACGTTGCTGCTGATGGCATTTGTCCCATTTCTACTCCTGGCATCATACTTCCTCCATTTAATGCTGCTGTTTCTGGATCAAACAACGGAAAGTTTGAAAGCATTGCTAGATTTCGTCCAAATAAAGAAAGACTTAACTTTTTCACTTTTAAACGTTCCAATACTTTTTTAGAAAAATTATATTCTATACTTAATTCTCTCAATTTAACATAGGAAGCATCAAAACTATTTGATTCCACATTAGCTCTTCTATAATATTCAGCATAATAATCTGCAGGGTTCACTTTAGTAGTATTTGGACTATATGATCCATCAGTATTTAATACAACACCATCTCCAATAATATAACCTTGTTCACGTCCATATAACGTATGTTGTAATTTTCCTTGCTCACTCATTTTATGATGAGATTGAGAATATACTTTTCCACCATATTGACCATCAATTGTAAAACTTAGAGTTACATTCTTATATTTAAAAGTATTTGTCCACCCCATAGACCAATCTGCGTAAGCACTACCCAAATACTCTATTTCCTTTGCTTGCACAGGTAACCCCTTATCATTATAAATAATTTGTCCTTGATCATTTCTCACAAACTTATAACCATACATATCTCCAGTACTTCCTCCAACTTTACCAATAATTGAAACCGTTCCAGATTGAGCCAATACTTGCTGATCACCACCATTAAAATCCTCTGCTAAGCTTAAAATTTTATTATCATTTTTAGCCCAATTAAGTGTAGTATCCCATCTGAAATTTTTATTCTTAACTGGTGTACCATTAACCACAAGCTCTATTCCTCTATTTCTAATATCTCCAGCATTAATAATTGCTTTATTAAACCCTGTTACATAATTTAAAGGCACAGTGATAATTTGATTCTTTGTTTTTGTTTCATATAAAGTCACATCAAACCCAAAACGATTTTTAAACATACGCTGTTCATAGCCCAATTCGAAACTTCTCGTTTTCTCAGGTTTTAAATTGCTATTATGCAAAGTTGTTGGCGAAGTTGCAGAACTTGCAAATGCACTATTATTATAATATTTTAAAGTTTGATAAGGTACCGTTCCATTACCAACTTCTGAAGCAGAAAATCGAAGTTTAGAATAATCAATTATAGCAGGTAAATTAAAAATCTCACTTAGAATAAAACTTGTATTAAATGATGGATACATAAAAGACCAATTTCCTTTTTGCAGTGTACTAGACCAATCATTTCTTAGAGTCGCATCCAAAAACACTTTATTCTTGTAACCTATAGATCCCATACCATAAAGTGAGTTAACCTTATAATCTCTATCACTTACATTAGCAATAGCATTATTTCTACCATTGCTTAACATATAAACTCCAGGAGTCACTAGTCCATCAACATAAGCAGAAACATCATGATATTTAGAATCCAACATATTTCCTCCTATAGATGCACTATAGGTAAATATGTCACTATCATTTTCAGTATAGGAAAGTAAGAAATCAGTATTGATTTCTTGGAAATTAATCTGTTGTGTTCTAAAATAACCTTTACCAAATTTGGTCGTACTATAAGGTCTTCTTTGCTCTCTTTTATCATTGCGAGAGTTAAGAGATCCGCGCAGCATTAATTTCAATTTAGGAGTAATTTCTATATCAGTAGACAAACTACCAGTTATCGTGTTCGTATTTATTGGGTTCGTAGTCTCATAAGCTATTAAATATGGATTCTCTATATAAGAGCTAAATGGATGTATTTGGTCAGTTTGATAATAATCTTTCTTCCAAATAGGGCGATACCAATCTAAATCTACATTAGGGTTCTGAAAGATCATAAAATAACTAATCGTATGATTTCCATATCCTGTTCCAGGTAAGTTATCACTTTTTCGATTTGTATAACCTACATTCGCATTTACAGTTACTGATTTAGATACTTTATATTTTGCTTTTGTTGAGATACTTGTACGATCAAATCCTGTATTAGGCATAATCCATTCATTTTTTGAATTAGTCACCGTCGTACGAATACTTCCTTTATCATTACCTCCAGAAAAAGAGAGAGTATTTGTCATCGTCATTCCTGTTCTCCAAAAATCCTTTATATTATTCTTATAAGGACGCCATAAAGTTCGCTCAGCACCCTGACTTTCCGTTAATGGATCGTATTGAAAAAAATACTGCCCATCGAATTTCGGTCCGAATGCACTACTTGTACTTCCTGTATTAGCACCATCTTCTGAAAGACCATATGAATAATAAGCGTCACCTGCTTTATTAAAGCTCTTACCATTTCCTTGACCATATTCATATTGATATTTTGGCCAACGCTGTATCACATCAAAACTAACATTTGAATTAAAAGACACACCTAAACCTGTATTCTTTTTACCAGACTTGGTAGTGATCATCAAAACACCATTCGATGCACGCGAACCATATAAAGCTGCGGCCCCAGGTCCTTTTAATACCGTAATACTTTCAATATCATCAGGGTTCAAATCTGCAATTCCATTACCATAGTCTACTGGTGCATCAGTACCTATATAAGCTTCATTTGCCCCACTACTCCATAAGTCACTATTCATAATCACCCCATCCACAACCACTAATGCTGCATTCTGAGATAAATCTAAAGAACGATCTCCTCTAAGCTTGATTTGTGAAGAATTCATTGGTCCTGAACTAGCAGAAACCATTGATAGACCTGCTACTTTACCTTTTAGAGCATCAGACCAATTATTAGATCTAGCTCTATCAATATTTTCACTATTAAGAGTCTGCTGTGAATATCCTAGTTGCTTTTCCTCTCTTTTAATACCTAAAGCTGTTACGACAACTTCATTCAATAAGTTATCCACTTCTTTTAATTGTACTTTTACAAAATCGCCTGCTTTTACTCTTAATACTTGTGATTTAAAACCAATAAAAGAAACTTCAATATCTACAGAACTTAAGTCATCATTAATATCAATAAAAAACTTTCCGTCAATATCTGAAGCCACAGCAATATTCTTATTAAGTACTTGAATAGTTGCTCCTGGTAAGCTAGTGCCATCACTAGCGACAACTTGTCCACTAAGCTTAAAGTTTCTTACCTGGTCAAAAATTTGATTCTTCTTATTTGTCGCATGAAGAGCTTCACTACTAGAAGCAAATACACTATAATTACAAAGTGACAAAGCGCCTAGTATAAAAAAAACAAATTGACTTTTACGTCTTACTTTTTTCATCTGTTGATATGGTTGTGTTGTTAATTTTTCAATTTAGTAGTTCACGTAAACAATACAAATCAAAGGATTCACACACAATCATACAATAAATAGACTTTATCCTATTGTTAACCAATATGAAGTTTACATTAAGAGAATTGTTTACATAATAAACACCTAAATACTTTTTTAGTTTAAACTAAATTTATATTTTTACACATCTAATAAAACAATAATAAACATATGACATTCATTTTACCACAATTACCGTATCCTAAAGATGCATTAGAGCCTATTATAACAAAAGAAGGATTTGACTACCATCATGGAAAACATCATCAGACATATGTAAACAACCTTAATGATTTACTAACAAATAGTCCATATGCGAACGAATGTTTAGAAAACATTATCACGTTAACTTATGAAAAAGGAGAATTAGCGATTTATAACAATGCCGCGCAACATTATAATCACAGTTTTTACTGGAAATGCCTTACACCAAATGGACAAAATGAACCATTTGGAATAGCAAAAGATTTAATAATAAGAGATTTTGGTTCATTTGAAAACTTTAAAAAGGAATTTTCAACAATTGCTACTAAGCTTTTTGGAGCTGGATGGACTTGGCTAGCACTAAGTGAAAGTGGAAAACTAGAAATTATTCCTATGAAAGATGCTGACAATCCTCTTATTCATAATAAAAAACCTCTATTAACTATTGATGTTTGGGAACATGCCTATTATATAGATCATAGGAATGCAAGAGCCAAATTTATTGAAGACTATTGGAAAATAGTCAACTGGGAATTTGTTAATCAAAATTTACTATAATGAGTTCAACTTGTTTATTATTTGTACAGAAAGCTTGGAACACAAAAACCAAACAAGCACAACAAGCCCTTCAAAAGGGTGCAACTTCTGAAGCACTTTATTTACACTTAGAAGCAATGATTAGGGCAGAAGTTTTACAACAAAACCTATTAAAATGTATTTGTAATGGCATTCCTATATGTAAATGCTATACTCAAACTTGTATAGATTTAGCAAATACATATCAAATGCTAAAGGATAAAAAAAATGCTGAAAGACATTTACAAAAAGCTAAGTATTATCTAAACTTATTATCAAGTAATCTAAGTCAAAATTTATCTGTCAAATTGCAAATTAATGAGCTTAAAAAGGACGTTGAAAGTGCTTATATATACATTACGAAAGATAAACAAGTAATATAAAAAATTTAGTTGCAAATAACAAGGTCTTTGAACGTTATAAAACTAGTGATGAAATAGATCGAAAGCCATAAGAATCAAGTCAACACCATAATTGTTCAACATATTGTATTATTTTTTTTTCCTTAGTTATTATGCATTAAAAAAGCCCTACTTTGTAAGTAGGGCTTTTTCTATACTATCTAAACGTTTAATTAAGCTTGACCTTTAGGACCAAAATTTACTGAAGATAAATTATAAGGTGATTCTACATCTTTAATTTCTCCATTAGCATTCTCAAATCGTTGTATGTTTTCACTTAATGCACTAAGTAATCTTTTAGCATGTTGTGGTGTCAAAATTATTCGTGACTTAACCTTAGCTTTAGGTACTCCAGGCATAATGTTAACAAAATCAACTACAAATTCTGTAGTAGAATGATTGATAATTGCTAAGTTAGAAAAAGTTCCTTCAGCAGTTGCTTCATCTAATTCAATATTAAATTGGTTTTGATCTTCTGACATAACTATACCGTTTATAAATATTTTTTATTATAATATTCCGTCTTCTTCTAAAGAGCTTACAATTATATCTTCATATTCTCTCATACCTGTACCAGCTGGGATTCTATGACCTACAATTACATTCTCTTTTAATCCAGACAAGTTATCAACTTTACCTGCAACAGCAGCTTCGTTTAATACTTTTGTAGTTTCCTGGAATGAAGCAGCAGAAATAAATGACTTAGTCTGTAATGATGCTCTTGTAATACCTTGAAGAACTGGTGTACCAGTAGCAGGCATAACATCACGTGCAATAACTAATTCTTTATCTTCACGTCTTAACAATGAGTTCTCGTCACGTAACTCTCTAACAGAAACAATTTGCCCCTCTTTTAAGTTATCAGATTCACCAGCATTCTCAACAACTTTCATTCCAAACAATCTATCGTTTTCTTCGATAAAGTCAATTGCGTGTACTAATTGGTCTTCTAAGAATAGAGTATCTCCCGGATCCTGAATTCTAACTTTACGCATCATTTGACGAATAACAACTTCAAAGTGTTTGTCACTAATTTTTACCCCTTGTAAACGATAAACTTCTTGAATTTCATTTACTAAGTATTGTTGAACAGATGAAGGTCCTTGAATTCTTAAGATATCATCTGGAGTGATAGCTCCGTCAGATAAAGGAACACCAGCTTTAACGAAGTCATTTTCTTGAACTAAGATTTGGTTAGATAATTTTACTAAATATTTTCTAACATCTCCAGTTTTTGACTCAACGATAATTTCTCTGTTACCTCTCTTAATTTTTCCGAAAGAAACTACACCATCAATTTCAGAAACAACTGCAGGGTTCGAAGGATTACGAGCCTCTAACAACTCAGTAATTCTAGGAAGACCTCCAGTAATATCCCCTGCTTTAGAAGTATGACGAGGAATCTTAACTAAAACTTTACCAGCCTTAATTTTCTCTCCATCATTAACCATTAAGTGAGATCCAACAGGTAAATTGTATGAACGAATTAACTCACCATCTTTACCATATATTAATAAAGTAGGAATTAATTTTTTGTTTCTAGATTCAGTAATAACTTTCTCTTGGAAACCAGTTTGCTCATCAATCTCTACCATGAAAGTTTGACCTTGCTCAATATCTTCGTAAGCAATCTTACCAGTAAATTCAGAAACAATTACACCGTTATATGGATCCCATTTACAGATAGTTGCACCTTCTTCAATTACATCTCCATCACCAACATAAATAGTAGAACCGTAAGGTATATTATTTGTTGTTAATAAGATTCCAGTATTAACATCATATAATTTAGCTTCAGTAGAACGTGAAATCACGATATCAATAACATTTCCTTCCGCATCCTCACTCTTAACTGTTTTAAGATCTTCCATTTCTAAACGACCTTTAAACTTAGAAGTGATACTTGAAGTTTCAGAAATATTACCAGCAGTACCCCCAACGTGGAATGTTCTCAATGTTAACTGTGTACCAGGCTCCCCAATTGATTGAGCAGCGATAACACCAACAGCTTCACCTCTTTGAACCATACGAGCAGTAGCTAAGTTACGTCCGTAACATTTAACACAAATACCCGTTTTTGCCTCACATGTCAATGGAGAACGTACTTCAATAGATTCAATAGGTGCAGCATTAATTAATTTTGCAGTAGCTTCATTAATCTCAGTTCCTGCCTCAACTAATACTTCAGAATTTAATGGATTAATAACATCGTTCAATGCTACACGTCCTAAAACTCTTTCTCCTAATGACTCAATAACTTCTTCATTCTTTTTAAGTGGCTTAACTTCAATACCTCTTAATGTTCCACAATCTTCGCTATTTACAATAACATCCTGTGCAACATCGTGAAGACGACGAGTTAAATAACCAGCATCCGCAGTTTTCAATGCTGTATCGGCAAGACCTTTACGAGCACCGTGTGTAGAAATGAAATACTCAAGAATCGAAAGACCTTCTTTAAAGTTAGAAAGAATCGGGTTCTCAATAATCTCACCACCACCTGCAGTTGATTTTTTTGGTTTAGCCATCAAACCACGCATACCAGTTAACTGACGAATCTGCTCTTTAGAACCCCTCGCTCCAGAATCCAACATCATATATACTGAGTTAAATCCTTGTTTGTCTTCGCGAATATTCTTCATTGCAAGTTCAGTCAATAAAGCATTTGTAGATGTCCAAACGTCAATTACCTGGTTGTAACGTTCATTATTTGTGATAAGTCCCATATTATAGTTCATAGTGATATGATCTACTTGTTGGTTCGCATCATCAATTAATTCTTGTTTTTGTCCAGGAATCATAATATCTCCTAAACTGAATGATAATCCACCACGGAACGCATAACCGTATCCCATGCTCTTAATATCATCCAAGAAAGCAGCAGTAGTAGGTACATCAGTAATAGCTAAGATACGACCAATAATATCTCTTAAAGATTTTTTAGTCAATACCTCGTTGATATAACCAGCTACTTCTGGCACAACTTCATTAAATAAAATTCTACCTGCTGTAGTTTCTATAATTTGATAAACTAATTCTCCTTCAGCGTTATAGTCTTTTGCACGAACTTTAACACCAGCATTCAAATCAAGTTTACCTTCATTTATTGCAATATGTACTTCTTCTACAGAATAGAAAGTTAGTCCTTCACCTTTTACAATTTCTTCAGGAGTACTTTTACGCAACTTAGTCATATAATACAAACCAAGAACCATATCCTGAGATGGTACAGTAATAGGTGCACCATTAGCAGGGTTCAAGATATTATGCGAAGCCAACATTAATAGTTGAGATTCTAAGATTGCTTCAGGTCCCAAAGGTAAGTGAACAGCCATCTGGTCACCATCGAAATCGGCATTAAACGCAGTACACACTAATGGGTGTAATTGAATAGCTTTTCCTTCAATTAATTTTGGTTGGAAAGCTTGAATACCCAATCTGTGAAGCGTAGGAGCACGGTTTAATAAAACTGGGTGTCCTTTAATAACGTTTTCTAAGATATCCCAAACTACAGGCTCTTTCTTATCTATAATTTTCTTTGCAGATTTAACTGTCTTAACAATTCCTCTTTCTATCAATTTACGGATAACAAAAGGTTTGTATAATTCAGCTGCCATATCTTTTGGCAATCCACATTCGTATAATTTTAATTCTGGTCCAACAACAATTACTGAACGAGCAGAATAGTCAACACGTTTACCTAATAAGTTTTGACGGAAACGACCTTGCTTACCTTTCAATGAATCAGAAAGTGATTTCAATGGACGGTTAGACTCAGTTTTAACAGCAGAAGATTTTCTTGTGTTGTCAAATAGTGAATCCACAGCTTCTTGAAGCATACGTTTTTCATTACGTAAAATAACTTCAGGAGCTTTGATCTCCATTAAACGTTTTAAACGGTTGTTTCTAATAATTACACGACGGTATAAGTCATTCAAATCTGAAGTAGCAAAACGACCTCCATCCAATGGAACCAATGGACGTAATTCAGGTGGTATCACTGGAATCACTTTTAAGATCATCCATTCAGGTCTATTCTCACGGTTTAAATTAGACTCACGGAAAGACTCTACGACCTGTAGACGTTTTAAAGCTTCAGTTTTTCTTTGTTTAGATGTCTCATTATTAGCAGCATGACGTAACGTATACGACAATTGATCTAAATCAGTTGTTGCTAATAAATCCATAATACATTCAGCACCCATTTTAGCGATGAATTTATTAGGATCTTTGTCATCTAAATATTGATTCTCCATAGGAAGAGTATCACAAATATTCAAATACTCCTCTTCTGTTAAGAAATCAAGACGTTTTAGTGGCTCACCATCAGCATTTTTTGCAATACCCGGTTGGATCACTACATAACGCTCATAATAGATAATCATATCTAATTTCTTAGATGGAAGACCTAAAATATATCCAATTTTATTAGGAAGAGAACGGAAGTACCAAATATGAGCAATTGGCACAACTAAATTGATGTGACCTACTCTATCTCTACGAACTTTCTTCTCAGTAACTTCAACCCCACAACGGTCACATACTATACCTTTGTAACGGATTCTTTTATACTTACCACAAGCACACTCATAATCTTTAACTGGACCGAAAATACGTTCACAGAAAAGACCATCTCTTTCAGGTTTATGAGTACGATAGTTAATAGTTTCTGGTTTTAAAACTTCCCCTCTTGATTCTGCAAGAATTGATTCAGGTGAAGCTAAACCGATTGAGATTTTATTAAACCTTTTAACGGTATTTTTCTCTTTATTTTTATTCATGGTAAACTTACTTGTTAAAGTGTATGATATAAGAGTAAGCAGTAAAACACTGCTTACTCCATAATCTTAGTTTATTCTTCTAATCTGATGTCTAATCCAAGTCCTTTTAATTCATGCATCAATACATTGAATGACTCAGGAAGTCCTGGTTCTGGCATAGTTTCACCTTTAACGATTGCTTCGTAAGTTTTCGCTCTACCAATAACGTCATCTGATTTCACCGTCAAAATCTCACGTAAAGTACTTGATGCACCATAAGCCTCAAGAGCCCATACCTCCATCTCTCCAAAACGTTGACCTCCAAATTGTGCCTTACCTCCTAATGGTTGTTGAGTAATTAAAGAGTAAGGTCCAATAGAACGTGCGTGCATTTTATCATCTACCATGTGTCCTAATTTCAACATATAGATAACCCCCACTGTCGCTCTTTGGTGGAATCTTTCTCCTGTTCCTCCATCATATAGATAAGTATGACCAAATCTTGGAATACCTGCTTCATCAGTTAAATCATTAATTTGATCTAACTCAGCACCATCAAAAATAGGAGTAGCAAATTTCTTACCTAATTTTTGACCAGCCCATCCTAAAACAGTTTCATAAATCTGACCAATGTTCATACGAGAAGGTACCCCTAATGGGTTCAATACGATATCAACTGGTGTACCATCTTCTAAGAATGGCATATCCTCATCTCTAACGATTCTCGCAACAATACCTTTGTTACCGTGACGACCCGCCATTTTATCACCAACACGTAATTTACGTTTCTTAGCAATATAAACTTTTGCTAATTTTAAAATTCCTGATGGTAATTCATCTCCTACAGTAATCATGAACTTCTCTCTTCTTAGGACACCTTGAAGATCATTTAATTTAATTTTATAATTGTGAATTAAATCAGTGATCATTCTATTAGTATCTTCATCAGTTGTCCATTGACCTTTTGTAAGGTGAGCAAAATCCTCAACAGCATAAAGCATTTTTTGAGTAAACTTCTTACCTTTTGGTAAAACTTCTTCACCTAAATCGTTTAACACCCCTTGAGATGTTTTTCCGTTAACAATGAAGAATAATTTATCAACTAAACGCTCTTTTAACTCATTGAATTTAACTTCAAACTTAGTTTCTAATAAAGCTAACTCATCTTTATCTTTTGAACGTTTACGTTTATCTTTTACTGCACGAGCAAAAAGTTTTTTATCTAAAACAACACCTCTTAATGAAGGTGAAGCTTTCAATGAAGCATCTTTTACATCTCCTGCTTTATCACCAAAGATTGCGCGTAATAATTTTTCTTCTGGTGTAGGATCTGATTCACCTTTTGGAGTAATTTTACCGATTAAGATATCTCCAGGTTTCACTTCTGCACCAATACGAATCATACCATTCTCATCTAAATCTTTTGTTGCCTCTTCACTAACGTTAGGGATATCATTAGTTAACTCTTCGTTACCTAATTTAGTATCTCTCACTTCTAGTGTATAGTCATCAATATGAATAGATGTAAAGATATCTTCTCTTACTACTTTCTCACAAATCACGATAGCATCCTCAAAGTTGTATCCTTTCCATGGCATAAATGCCACTTTCAAGTTACGACCTAAAGCTAATTCACCGTTTTGTGTTGCATATCCTTCACAAAGTACTTGACCTTTAGTAACTCTATCACCCTTTCTTACGATTGGTTTTAAGTTAATACTAGTACTTTGGTTAGTTTTTCTAAACTTAATTAAGTTATAGCTTTTCTCATCAGGATCGAAGCTTATTAAACGCTCTTCATCTGTGCGATCATACTTAATTATAATTTTTTGAGCATCTACATACTCTACAGTACCTTCACCTTCAGCATTAATTAAAACACGAGAATCAGAAGCTACTTGTCTTTCTAATCCAGTTCCCACAATTGGAGATTCCGGACGTAATAATGGAACAGCTTGACGCATCATGTTTGATCCCATCAATGCACGGTTCGCATCATCATGCTCTAAGAAAGGAATTAAAGATGCAGAAATAGAAGCAATTTGATTAGGAGCAACGTCAGTATAGTGAAGATCTTTAGGCTCAACAACTGGGAAGTCACCTTCTTCTTTTACAACAACACGCTCTTCAGTAATATTACCTTCAGCATCCATTGGTACGTTTGCTTGTGCAATTAACATACCTTCTTCTTCTTCAGCACTTAAATATACAGGCTCATTGATTATATCAACCTTTCCATCCTCTACAGGACGATAAGGAGTTTCAATGAATCCCATATTATTTACTTTAGCATAAACAGCTAAAGACGAAATCAAACCAATGTTTGGTCCCTCTGGTGTCTCAATAGGACATAAACGTCCGTAGTGAGTATAGTGAACGTCACGTACTTCGAAACCAGCTCTTTCACGTGATAAACCACCAGGTCCTAAAGCCGATAAACGACGTTTATGAGTAATCTCAGCTAAAGGATTCGTTTGAACCATAAATTGAGATAACTGGTTAGTACCAAAGAAAGAATTGATTACAGACGATAACGTTTTCGCATTAATCAAGTCAATAGGTGTAAACACTTCGTTATCACGTACATTCATACGCTCACGAATTGTTCTTGCCATACGAGCTAAACCAACACCAAATTGAGCAGATAATTGTTCACCAACAGTTCTAACACGACGATTAGATAAGTGGTCAATATCATCAATCTCAGCTTTAGAGTTGATTAATTCAATCAAGTATTTAACAATAGTGATTATATCTTCTTTTGTTAAAACTTGTTTATCTATTGGAGTATCAAGGTTAAGTTTCTTGTTCATTCTATAACGACCAACTTCACCTAGATTGTAACGTTGATCAGAAAAGAACAATTTATCAATAATTCCACGCGCAGTTTCTTCATCAGGCGGTTCAGCATTACGCAACTGACGATAGATATGCTCTACAGCTTCTTTTTCAGAGTTTGTAGGGTCTTTTTGTAACGTGTTATGTATAATGGCATAGTCTGCCTGATTATTGTCTTCTTTGTGTAAAAGGACAGTTTTAACGTTAGCATCAATGATTTCTTCGACATTATCTTTATCTAGGACTGTATCACGGTCTAAGATAATCTCATTTCTCTCAATTGACACAACTTCTCCAGTGTCCTCATCAACGAAGTCCTCATGCCAAGTGTTTAAAACACGTGCAGCAAGTCTTCGTCCTATATATTTTTTTAAACCTGTTTTTGATACTTTTACCTCTTCAGCTAAGTCGAAAATCTCTAGGATGTCCTTGTCTCTTTCGAATCCAATAGCACGGAATAAGGTAGTAACAGGTAATTTTTTCTTTCTATCGATATAAGCATACATTACACTATTAATATCGGTAGCAAACTCAATCCAAGATCCTTTAAATGGAATAATTCTCGCCGAATATAACTTCGTTCCATTTGCATGGAAAGACTGTCCAAAGAACACACCTGGTGAACGATGTAACTGTGATACTACAACGCGCTCTGCTCCATTGATTACAAAAGTACCGCTTGGCGTCATATACGGTATTGTTCCTAAATAAACATCTTGAACGATAGTTTCAAAATCTTCATGTTCAGGGTCAGTACAGTATAACTTCAAACGTGCCTTTAGCGGAACGCTGTAAGTTAGTCCTCTATCAATACATTCTTCAATTGAATAACGAGGAGGATCAACAAAGTAATCAAGAAACTCCAACACGAACTGATTTCTAGTATCAGTAATCGGGAAGTTCTCCATGAAGGTATTGTACAAACCTTCTTTGCCTCTTTCTTCAGATTTTGTTTCTAGTTGAAAAAAATCCTTAAAAGACTTAACCTGAATATCCAAGAAATCTGGATATGCTGGTATATTCTTTGTAGAAGCAAAATTTAGTCTTTCAGTCTGATTTGTGATCATCAATGGACAAAAAATTTTGATTAGAATTTGAATTGTATTTTGGTACAAATCTCTTTATACGCAAAATGGTTTAGGTCATTGGAATCACTTCCAAGACCTAAACCTAAAATATTTTTTGGAAAAAAATTATTTAAGCTCAACAACAGCTCCAGCTTCTTCCAATGCTTTTTTAAGACCTTCAGCTTCATCTTTAGAAACACCTTCTTTGATGTTTGCAGGAGTTGAATCTACGATATCTTTAGCTTCTTTTAATCCTAAACCTGTTAATTCTTTAACAGCTTTAACTACAGCTAATTTAGAAGCACCAGCTTCTTTTAATACAACTGTGAATTCAGTTTGCTCTTCTGCAGCACCACCTTCAGCACCACCAGCAACAACAACTGCTGCAGCAGCTGGTTCGATTCCGTACTCGTCTTTTAATATAGTTGCTAATTCGTTAACTTCTTTAACTGTTAAGTTAACTAATTGTTCTGCGAATTGTTTCAAATCTGCCATTTTTCTATCTTTTAATGATTTGTAAAAATATAATTTATTAATGTGCGTTCTTTATGGAACATTTTAAAGACTGTAATGATATTACTATTCTTCGTCTTTAAATTGATTTTTAAGAGCTGAAATAACTCTTTGAGCTGGAGATTGAAGTAATCCAATGATTTCTCCAATAACTTCTTCTTTAGATTTAATAGCTACTAATGTCTCTAGTAAGTTTTCACCTACATATACTTCGTCATTAATATAAGCTCCTTTAATAGCTGGTTTCTCAGCTTTTTTTCTGAACTCTTTAATAACTTTAGCTGGAGCATTAGCAACTTCAGCGAATAAAATTGCACTATTCCCTTTTAAAGTAGAAGGTAACTCATCGTAATTTCTGTCAGAAGCTTCCATCGCCTTAGTAAGCAATGTATTTTTCACAACCTCTAATTTAATTCCAACTTTGTAACAAGCTTTTCTTAAGTTAGAAGTAACCTCTGCGTTTAATCCAGATATATCAGCGATATAAAAGATATTACTATCAGCTAATTTTGCTTTTAAGTCCTCAATCGCGACTGCTTTTTGTTCTCTAGTCATACGTGTAATTTTTTATTTACCAATTATACTGCTTTAGGATCTAAAGCAATAGCAGGGCTCATAGTACTAGATATATGAATAGACTTGATATAAGTACCTTTAGCTGCAGTTGGTTTTAATTTGATTAATGTTTGAATTAATTCAGCTGCGTTGTCAGCGATTTTCTCAGCATCAAAAGATACCTTTCCGATTCCCGCATGAACAATTCCAGTTTTATCAACTTTAAAATCGATTTTACCAGCTTTTACTTCTTGAACAGCTTTCGCTACATCCATAGTAACTGTACCAGTCTTAGGGTTAGGCATTAAACCTCTTGGACCTAAAATACGTCCTAAAGGACCTAATTTACCCATAACAGCAGGCATAGTGATGATAACATCAACATCTGTCCAACCATCTTTAATTTTTTGTAGGTACTCATCTAATCCCACATAATCAGCTCCAGCTGCAAGAGCTTCAGCTTCTTTATCAGGAGTAACCAATGCTAATACTCTAACATCTTTTCCTGTTCCGTGAGGTAATGTTACAACTCCACGTACCATTTGGTTAGCTTTACGAGGATCTACTCCTAAACGCACAGCGATATCTACAGATTCATCAAATTTTGCAGATGCAATTTCTTTAATTAAAGACGAAGCGTCAGTTAAAGAGTACATTCTGTTTTTTTCAATCTTAGCAGCTGCTTCTTTTTGCTTTTTAGTTAATTTTGCCATTTCTTCTGTCGTTTACAATTAAAAAGGAGCTGCTCCTGTTACTGTTATTCCCATTGATCTTGCAGTTCCAGCTACCATACTCATAGCAGCTTCAACTGTAAATGCATTTAAGTCAGGCATTTTATCTTCCGCAATAGCACGAACTTGTTCCCAAGTAACGCTAGCTACTTTTTTTCTATTAGGCTCTCCAGATCCAGATTTCACTTTTGCAGCCTCTAATAATTGAACAGCGGCAGGTGGCGTTTTAACAACAAATTCAAAAGATTTGTCTTTGTACACTGTAATTTGTACTGGTAAAACTTTGCCAGGTTTATCTTGTGTTCTAGCATTAAATTGCTTACAGAACTCCATGATGTTAACTCCAGCAGCCCCCAAAGCAGGTCCAACCGGTGGCGAAGGATTCGCAGCACCTCCCTTAACTTGTAGTTTAACTACTTTACTAATTTCTTTTGCCATTTTTCAAAAATTTAGCACATCTCAATTGGAAGCAAGATGTGTATGTATGTAACATTATAATTTTTCTACTTGTGTGAAGTTTAATTCCAAAGGTGTTTTTCTACCAAAAATCTTAACCATCACTTCCAACTTGCGTTTTTCTTCATTAATATTCTCAACCACACCGTCAAATCCGTTGAAAGGACCATCTATAACTTTTACACTATCACCCAATTCATAAGGAATAACTCCCGTATCTACTTTTACAGATAATTCATCTACTCTACCAAGCATACGATTAACTTCAGACTCTCTTAAAGGGACAGGATCTCCACCTTTAGTTTCACCTAAGAAACCAATTACACCAGTAATTGTTTTTATTACGTGAGGAACTTCTCCTGTAAGAGCAGCTTCAATCATAACGTACCCAGGAAAATAAACACGCTCAGTGGTTTTTTTCTTACCGTCTTTTACTGTAACGATTTTTTCTGTCGGTACTAAAACCTGAGATAAGTAATCTGAAAGACCAAGTCTTGAAATTTCAGTTTCGATATAATTCTTAACTTTATTTTCTTGTCCACTTACCGCACGGATCACATACCATTTTTTGACACTTGTATCAGCCATAATATTTTTTGTTATGCTTTAGCCCATTTATAGAACATTCCTAAAAACTCTCCGAATACTGAATCCACTCCCCAAGTTGCAAGCGAAAACAATATAGCGAATATAGCCACTATAATAGTATATCGTTGAACTTCAGACCATGGAGACCAAGTAACGTTAGACTTCAATTCTGTAAAAGACTCTGATATGTAATTAAAAACCTTTGCCATGTTTAAATCTTATTTGCACGGGTGGAGGGATTCGAACCCCCATCAACGGTTTTGGAGACCGCTATTCTACCCTTGAACTACACCCGTTTGTTAATAAAAGTCAGCGGCGTAACCGCTGACTTAAAAATTATTTATACTAAAAAATTAGTCTAAAATTTCAGTAACCTGACCAGCTCCTACTGTTCTACCACCTTCACGGATAGCAAAACGTAAACCTACTGATAAAGCGATTGGGCTTAACAAATCAACAGTGATAGTTAAGTTATCTCCAGGCATAACCATTTCAGTTCCTTCTGGTAAAGTAATAGTACCTGTTACGTCAGTTGTACGTACGTAGAACTGAGGACGGTAGTTATTATGGAATGGAGTGTGACGTCCACCTTCTTCTTTTTTCAAGATATAAACCTCAGCTTTGAATTTAGCGTGTGGTTTAACTGATCCTGGTTTACAGATAACCATACCACGACGGATATCAGTTTTATCAATACCTCTCAATAAAAGACCTACGTTATCTCCAGCTTCTCCACGGTCTAAGATTTTACGGAACATCTCAACTCCTGTAATAGTAGAAGTTAATTTGTCAGCTCCCATACCGATGATTTCAACAGCATCTCCAGTATTAGCAACTCCAGTTTCGATACGTCCTGTAGCAACAGTTCCACGTCCTGTAATTGTAAATACGTCTTCTACTGGCATTAAGAATGGTTTTTCGTTGTCACGTACTGGCTCTTCGATCCAGTTATCAACTTCTTCCATTAATTCTAATAATGCGTCAACCCATTTTTGCTCACCGTTTAAAGCTCCTAAAGCAGAACCTTTAACTACTGGTCCATTATCACCGTCGTATTGGTAGAAAGATAATAAATCTCTAATTTCCATTTCAACAAGCTCTAATAACTCAGCGTCATCTACTAAGTCAACTTTATTCATAAACACAACAATTCTTGGAATACCAACTTGGCGTCCTAATAAGATGTGTTCACGAGTTTGTGGCATTGGACCATCAGTAGCAGCAACTACTAAGATAGCACCATCCATTTGTGCAGCACCAGTAACCATGTTTTTCACGTAATCCGCGTGACCTGGACAGTCAACGTGTGCATAGTGACGGTTTTTAGTTTGGTACTCAACGTGAGAAGTGTTAATAGTAATACCACGCTCTTTTTCTTCTGGAGCATTATCAATTGAATCAAATGAACGAGCTTCTGAGAATCCTGCATCAGCTAATACTTTAGTAATAGCAGCAGTAGTAGTAGTTTTACCGTGGTCAACGTGTCCGATAGTACCGATGTTTAAGTGCGGTTTCGAACGATCAAAAGTTTCCTTTGCCATGATTTAATAATTTAATCTTAGTTATATAAATTAGTGTTCAAATATAATAAAAAAACCTGAGCCAATGACGGGATTTGAACCCGTGACCTCTTCCTTACCAAGGAAGCACTCTACCCCTGAGCTACACCGGCTTATGCCTCTTATATTTAGTAGTGGGGAGAGCAGGATTCGAACCTGCGAAGGTTTCCCAACGGATTTACAGTCCGTCCTCGTTGGCCGCTTGAGTATCTCCCCCTCAAACTATGTTTGATTTTTTCTATTTTGAGCCGATGGAGGGACTCGAACCCACGACCTGCTGATTACAAATCAGCTGCTCTAGCCAGCTGAGCTACACCGGCATTTTTTGCTCAATAGAAAAAGTCCGCTATTTCTAACGGACTGCAAATGTATATATTTTATTGATTAAAAAAAACAATTTGGTTATTTTTTTCAATTAATGTGATTTCATTTTCTCTTTGTATTTAACAACTAAACGCTCTAAAGCATCTGCTCCTAAATCCACGCTTTCTTCGAAAGATTTACTAGTTTTTTTAACTATTAATTCATCCCCTGGTACCAATAATTTCATCTCTGCGGTTTTATTTTCTTTCTCATTACTATTCTCCAATTTCAAGAAAATTTCGACTGAAATAACTTTATCAAAAAATTTCTCCACTTTTCCCAAACGCTCATTAACGAAATCTACTAACTTACGATCTACATTAAAATTAATGGCTTGAATGTTTACTTTCATAACTAACGATTTTAATAGGTTAATTTTTACTTTTCTTAATTCGAGGATGAGCACTGAGATATACTTTCTTCATCTCTTCAAGATTCACTTGTGTGTACATCTGCGTTGTTGACAAACTCTCATGCCCCATTAACTCTTTTACTGAATTAATATCTGCACCATTCTCAATTAAATGCGTTGCAAACGAATGTCGCAACATATGAGGGCTTTTCTTCTCCTTTGTTGTTGCATTACTAAAGTAGCGATTTATTACTCTATAAACAAACATTTCATCTATTTTATTTCCCTTACTATTTATTAAGAGAACCTTGTGATTATCTATATCTCTCAATACCAACTCCCTACTTAATAGATATCTTTTAACGATTTTCTCCAATTCTTCAACCAGAGGTATAAATCGCATTTTATCACCTTTACCAACAACTTTGACTTGATGAAGATAAAAATCAAAATCTACAATTTTTAATGCAACCAACTCTGCTCTGCGCAAGCCAAGACCATATAACAACTCTACAATAATTAAATCGCGTAGAGAATCAAAATCATTTCCTTGCTCTAAAATCTGTCTTACATCTGCAATTTCCTTACGCGAAAAAGGTAATTGTAATTTCTTTTTCATTCTTAAAGAACGATGTAGTTGCAATGGATCTACAGAGATTCTCTTTATTTGTTGTAAAAACCTATAGAAAGTACGCAGAGAACTTATTTTGCGATTGATGCTGCGATTCTCTAATCCTTTCTCAGATAAATTAATTATCCAACCACGTATGACATCATAAGTAATATCAGAATACACATACCCCTCCTCATCTAAAAATTCTAAGAAAGTAGCTATATCATTTTCATAAGCAACAAGTGTCTTCACAGAATAATTCCGCTCACACTTTAAATAATCCAAAAATTTCTGTAAATCTTCATTCATAAAAAAAACCGTTGCAACAAAGTTAATACTTTATTACAACGGTCTTATTTTTTAATCCAAACGAATACTAGATTTCTACTGAATCTTTTAATGTTTGAATATATGCAGCTTTTTGCATTTTATCTCTTTTCAAAACAGATGGTTTTGTAAAGTGTTGACGAGATCTTAACTGACGTAAAGTTCCTGTTCTGTCAAACTTTCTTTTATAGCGCTTTAGTGCTCTATCGATATTTTCTCCATCTTTAATTGGAATGATCAACATGTTTTCATACACCTCCTCTCATTTGGTGGTGCAAAAGTAAAACTTTTTTCATATACTGCAACTAAATATTAATTTTTTTAGCACATATTTTTTAGAGCTAAACAAATCTCCGACAATAACTTCTAATTTTCTGCTAACCATTTCTTAAATTCATTTACCCTCTCTCTACTTACTATCACTTCCTCAGCGAAGTCTTTCATAATTAATTTCAACCTAGAAGTAGACAATTGTATAATTTGCTCTATAAACTCGATACAGACTACTTGAGACCGGTTCACTCTAAAAAATTTAGAAGTATCCAATACTTTTAAAATAGCATCTACAGATCCTTCTTCTAGTAAATGTACTCTTCCCCCTATTGTAGAAACATAGACTCCTCTATCTTCTCTATAGAAACACACCACCTCATCTACTAATATCATTTTTATTTGCATCCCAACTTTTATCATTAAACGCTTAGCATAATTGGGAAGTCCGATATTGTCTTGTATAACTTGAACTTTAGGTAAAACTTGCAATTGTTGTGCCTTATATTTATTAATAGCTCTTACTAGCTCTTTTGCTTCTATTGGTTTTAATAGATAATCGATACTATTTAATTTAAATGCTTTTATTGCATAATGATCAAAACTAGTAACAAAAATAATAGCACTTTTTATATCTACCTGCTCAAAAACATCCAAGGACAAACCATCAGACAACTGTATATCTGCAAATATTAAATCAGGATGTTCATGTTGTAAAAACCAAGTGATCGAATCATTAACAGAATGTAACGTAATTAATACACTAAGTCCTAATTTCTCCAATTCTCTTGTTAATAATCTTGCAGCTGGTTTTTCGTCTTCTATAATTACAATTTTCATTACCTATCTTTTCTATTAAAAGGAATATTAACGCTAAAGCTATTTTCTAAATCATTGATTATAATATCTTGATGAAATAGCAAACTGTATCGTTGGGATAAATTTTTCAACCCTACTTTAGAAGAAAATTCTTTTCTTGATTTAATGCGTTTTTCATTCCACAATAACAACCCATCATTTTGTATTTCTAAAACAACTTTTATTTTTCCCTCTGAGGGAATTATATTATGCTTTATTACATTTTCTATTAATACTTGTAAACTCAATGGTGGAATTTGCTCCTCTAAATAATTATAAACTTCATCAGCAATCTCAAAATCTATTGCATTGTCATATCTCACATTAAGTAAATATACATAATCCTTTATAAAGGTTAATTCATCCAATACAGAACACATCGTATAATCTAACTTTTCTAATACATAACGATAAATTTTTGAAAACGATCTAGCAAATCGTTCTGCCTTTATTGGATCTTCTTGTATTGTACTTATCAACACATTCATATTATTAAATAAGAAATGGGGAGACAATTGTTCTTTCATACTTTCAATTTGACTCCTCTGCAAGGCAATCTCCATTTCTTTATTTTTAATTTCTAACAATCTCAATCGATCATTATAACCAAATAAAAAGACAATCAATAAGACAAAAACACTAATCATTACAATTGCAATAAAATTACCCAATCGCATATAATCTCCATTAAAAAAAGTTGCATAAGATATATTATAGAACCAATTCAATAGGATACTTAAAAACAAATAATACGATATTGCAGATGTGACTACACCATTAATAAAGAAAATAGCATTTTTAGATAATTTACTTAAGGACAGTTCATACCTCACATTTAGTTTATCCAATATCCCTTCCATAAGTAAAGTAGAAAATAAATTAGCAGCATAAATCAATACCGACAACACAAATGAAAAAAATGTATTTTTTAAGAAAACTGAACTTATCATTAACTCCAAAAATGACATTCCACTATCCTGAAAAGAATAATAGGATATAGCCAGTCCAGTAAGAACTCCAATACTGCAAGCTAGTATAATATGTCTACGCCACTTCACAGCCATATCTTTTTTTATTACAATTTACAAATATCTAAATTACAATTAATGTGTAACTTCATAATTATTCCTTTACAGCACATTTACTTTTAATATTAACTGCCCATTCTTTTCCCCATGATGGAAAGAATGACAAGTCATTTGATTGCTGATCAAAAAGTTCTATTGACTTATTTAACATTTCGCAATAATATGTGGTATCAACTTTTGTAAACTTAGCACTATTGATATAAAAGCTAGCTAAAGAATATAAAGCTCTAGGATTATTAGGATTCAGACTGATCGCTTTTTCATAAGCTTTGCTAATAATGGGGGTTTGTTGCATCCCCTTGTTCATTGGGTCAGTCAATAATTCCAATGTTTCGTTCATGCCTTTTAATATATACCATTCATCTCCACCAATATCTAACCATTTCTCTATTATCAAACGATTATTCTCAATAATTCCCTCTATTTCTACTTTATCAGGATTTTTAAAGCCATCAGTGATATCAATAAATACTTTGTAATACACAGGAATCCAATTCTCCTTATCCAATACAGCAACTCTATCTAATACCGCTTTGGCATTTGTACTATTGCCAGCGTGCCATTCTTGCATCGCTTTTTGCATACCTAACTCGTACTTAGATTGTGCCATACAAGGCACCCCTAATACAATCAAAAATAAAACAAGTAACTTTTTCATAATTTCTATTTTAATTAATATTCTTATTTCTTCGTTAAACGTCTAACAAATAGACTCTATTAAAGAGATAGTATTAGAAAACCTCTCCACATAACACCCTCTAAAAAGGACTATTATGACTAGTTTTTAGCTATCTTGCCTAATCTCATTATTCAATTATTTTATAGCTAACACCTGTTAATAAAGAAATCTAACAATTCGCATTATTCCTTCGCTAGTATTTTGTTTGGGTCTTGTTCGGGGAAAGCTAAATATAATGAGGCTTTAACAAAGGATTCCCGAACAAACCTCGAATGAGACCCGAACAAAATCCCTTTAAAAACTCTTAACAAAATGGAAGCTATACAACTAATAGCAATATAATCTATCCCTTTTCCCTTGCAAACCTCTACTAATTAGCTATTAATACATAAAATTAATGCGTGAGTCGTTCATTTTGTTGTCTAAATAGTTTTTATAAATTATCTAATTGATTTGACTTCTTGTTTGAGCTCATTGTCCACATAAATCCGATATATACAAATCTCTTTGCCGTTGGATTTATCACATCTGGCTGCCCACCTTGTTGAATAAACTGATATGCATACACAGGATTGCGACCTAAGAGATTATCCACTGATGCATAAAGTATCTTTTGTGCACTTAATAGATAAGCCCAACTCATACTTACATTGTGTATCTGACTACTTTTATACACTACCTTATCTGTAATGTCGGTATTATAGAAATGTCGAGGAGTAGTAAAGTTATACGTCATACTCACTTGTGACTTCCACTGCTCTATCCAGTACTTCGTTACTACAGAGAAGTTATGCTTAGCTACATAAGACGGTTGTACCCATTCATCCCAATACATCTCTTTTCTTTTAGAGTCAATGTAGGTATAGGTTATCCAGTACTTAAAATTCTTAAACGTATTGCTATCTTTCCAGAACACATCAAATCCTTTTGCATATCCCTCTCCTAATTGAGAATACTGACTTAGTTTACCTATTGGTGTCAACAGCAGTTTACTATAGTCTTTATAGAATAACTCCGCTCTAAGCATTCTCTTCTTAAACTCATATGTATAGTTAAAAATATAGTGATCTGCCTGCATCCAATCTTCTTGCTTTAAGTATAAAGATTGCTCTAAATTTAAAGCTTGGTTAAACACTCCATAAGACAGTGACACTTGTTGTTTAGTATCTACCTGATAAGTAAGCATTGTCCTTGGTTCTATTGTCCAATCTGAAATAGCTGAGTATTTATTCACCCTCACTCCTGCTCTTAAGGATACCCTTAATCCAATGTTCCAATTGTTCTCAAAAAACAAAGCAAATCTAGTAGCATCTGTTTCATTATTAGTAGAGTATTTTCCTATGCTACGCGTCAAGTCTAACTGGGCTATTTGCATATCAGTACCAATAAAAGATTGCCACTTGCTGTTCCACTGATAAGACAATTTTACTTTTTGATTTAAATCCCAATTCTTTCTACCAATATGTTTTTCATTGTTATCCCCTTTATAATCTGAATATCCTACTCCTGTTCCTACATCTAATCGCATAAATGGAGATAGTTTTTTAAAATAAAGACTATTCATGTACACATTATTTGATTTAAAAGCTAATGTGTCTACTCGATTACTTGGTTCTATTTCTTGTTCATACTTGATAGACGTAAAGTCTATTGCCGTATACAATTTATATCCTCCGTCTTTCACTTCTCTCTTATAAACCACCTCTGCAGAAGCTGTATTAAAAGGCTTTTTACTATTATATCGCTGTTTTACCAGTGCTGTATATGCTCCTAAGTTTAGATAGTTAAGACTGTATGAAAGTGAATTCTTTCCCCACTGATGAGTCTGCCCAAAGCTAACCCCTACTGTAGAGATAGAGATATCCTTACGAGAAGGGTCTATATCATCAGATGTATCTAACTGTAATACTCCTGACAAAGCATCCCCAAACTCTGCGCTATATCCTCCTGCCGAAAAACACATCCCTTTAAACAAGAAAGGATTGAATTTAGAACGCACTGGCACATTACCTACTGATGCTGTGTAAGGTTGAAACACCTTTATCCCATTCACATAGATACCACTCTCATCTGCCTTACCTCCTCTTATCAGTAGTCTTCCATCCTCACCATTAGTCTGCGCACCAGGCATGGTACTTAATACTCCTATAGTATTTCCAGGGCTCCCAGCTGTACTCACTACATCCATAGCATTAAGTCCAATACTCTCTGCTCGTTCTCTTTTATTTTTACTCTTAGCGACTACTACTATTTCACCCAATAAACCGTCCTGTCCACTCATCACGAAACTATTGGTGTAATTTTCTTCTGTATCGATATACACATCCATATTGCCATATTGCGGATGCATTAGCTTTAGTACATCCTTTACAACAGTATCATTTATAGTGAAGGTAAAATATCCTTTAACATCTGATAACGCTCCCTCAAAGCTCTCTTCCAGATATACATTTACATTCTCTATTGGTTTATTTTTTTCATTAACCACTGTACCTGATATGGTGATTGTCTGAGCGTGTACTGCCCCTAAAAACAAGGTTAATATCATAGATAATAGTGCTTTCATCGTTGTATAGATTCTTAATTACCTTACAAACGTAACGCAGCACACCTATTTCTAAAAAAAAGAATGCGCGAATGGTAAAATAAACTGCGTGAATGGTGTAAATGGGTAGTGAGTGATAGTAGACAAATGCTAAATACAAACCTCCTAAAATAAAAGATTAACTATTTTATACCATCATATAGACAAAGCAAAGAAGGTGACTCATTATATAATGAGTCACCTTCTTTGCTTTGTCTAATGTTCTGCTACTGTTTATATAAATTAAATCCAAACGATATAAGATGGTCTTTTTCTTTATTAGATAAATCTTTCCTTTACTTCTTTAATATTTTTAAAAGCTTTACCTCTCATATATAACATTTAGGATTAAAGTTTAATCTATATATATCTTCTACATCTTTCCCCCCTTAAAAACAATCTCTCGGTTTTTTACATATGTCATTTTTATAAAAGTCTAACCTTTATACATTACAATAACTTTCTTTACAAATTCATTCTTTTCATATTTTATTATTCATAACTGATTAATAGTAACACTTCCTTTATAGTTAGCCAAAAAGCACTTATTTATCATACCATAAATATGGTATATTTCACAATACAGTATTAAAAAAAACCTTATTACACTACCTTTGATTTGTAAAACATAATACTTTAATAAAAAATACATCAATAATAAAAACATGAAGAAATTCTTTAGTAATACAATAGTTAGACTTTTATTAGGAGTAATCGTTGGTCTAATTATAGGACCTTATCTAACCGACAGTTTACTACAAATCATTTTATCAACTAGACATATATTAGGTCAAATTATTCTTTTCTTGGTACCATTAATTATTCTTGGATTTGTAGTATCATCTATTGCTAAATTAGACAAAAGCCAGATAGGTATTATTGGTTTTTCTATCATAATAGCTTATCTATCTAGTATAGGCGCAGGTTTCTTTAGTAGTGCATTAGGGTTTAATATTATTCCCCACTTAAAAATAGAAAATAATGTAGAGTCTCTTAAAGAACTTCCTGAAATGTTATTTAAATTAGATATACCTCCAGTATTTGGAGTAATGACGTCTCTTACTCTTGCGCTTATGATAGGTATTGGTATTCTATGGACGGAATCTAGACCACTAGAGCGTGCATTTGATTCGTTTAAAGATATCGTACTCTTATTAGTAAACAGAGTATTGGTACCTGTATTACCATTTTATATCATGGCTAACTTTGCATTACTAAGTTATGAAGGATCGATACAATCTCAATTACCAGTATTCTTGACTGTAATACTAATTGTAATCGTAGCTCACTTCGTTTGGCTAGGTGTATTGTATACCATAGCGGCTATTTATTCTAAAAAAAGCCCATGGGAAATAATTAAGCATTATCCACCTGCTTATCTAACTGCTGTAGGAACAATGTCTTCGGCAGCATCGCTAGGAGTAGCTTTACAATCAGCTCATAAAAGTAAAATACTTAAACCAGAAATCACTAATTTTACAATACCATTTTTTTCTAATATTCATTTATGTGGTTCAGTATTAACGGAAGTTTTCTTTGTAATGACTGTTTCTCAAGTTTTATATGGCACAATTCCTACTGTAGGAACTATGATATTATTCATACTTTTATTAGGGATATTTGCCATAGGAGCTCCGGGGGTACCTGGAGGGACTGTTATGGCATCCTTAGGTATCATAGCTTCGGTGCTTGGCTTTGATGATGCAGGAATAGCCCTTACGCTAACAATATTTGCACTACAAGACAGTTTCGGTACTGCATGTAATATTACAGGAGATGGTGCATTAAGCCTTATGGTTACAAAATATAGCCAGAAGGAAATACGATCAGAAGGGAGTATTTAAACCTTCGCATTATAATATCTCTATGTTATGCTAAAAAAGCTAGTAAACAATACAATATTTAGACTGATCTCTGGGGTAATTATAGGATTAGCTATTGGTCCTTATCTAAACGATATTGCATTGCAAGTTATCTTATCGACAAAACATATATTAGGTCAACTGATTCTATTTTTAGTTCCCTTAATTATTCTTGGATTTATTGTGTCCTCTATCGCAAAACTAGATCAAAAATCTTCAGCTATTATTGGTTTATCCTTAGTGATTGCTTATATCTCAAGTATTGGAGCAGGGTTATTTAGTGGAACTTTAGGATATACGATTTTACCTTGGTTAGACATTCCCTCTTCTGCAACCGCAGGAAGAATTCTACCAACAATGCTGTTTAAACTAGATATACCTCCTGTATTTGATGTTATGACATCCCTAGTGCTAGCGCTTATGATAGGACTAGGAATATTGTGGACACAATCCAAACCATTAGAAATTGCTTTTGATCACTTTAGAGAAATTGTATTACTATTAGTAAATAGAGTGTTAGTTCCATTACTTCCTCTATATATAGCATCTAACTTTGCACTATTAAGCTATGTCGGTACAATTCAATCTCAACTTCCTATATTTATAATAGTAATACTCATTGTTATATTAGCACATATTGTTTGGATTACTATTCTATACACTATAGCAGGTATTTATGCAAAAAAGAATCCATGGGAAGTATTAAAACATTATGGTCCTACTTATCTAACTGCATTAGGCACTATGTCTTCTGCGGCTAGTCTTGGTGTAGCACTACAGTCTGCGCATAAGAGTAAAGTCCTTAAACCAGAAATAACAAACTTCACAATACCTTTTTTCTCGAATGTTCATCTATGCGGTGCAATGATTACCGAGACCTTCTTTGTGATGACTGTATCCCTCGTTCTTTATGGTTTTTTACCCGATGTAAGTACACTAATTCTTTTTGTGCTCCTATTAGGAATTTTTGCATTAGGTGCACCGGGAGTACCAGGCGGTGCTTTAATGGCATCTTTAGGACTAATTACTTCAATGTTGGGCTTTGACGATACAGGAATAGCTTTAATATTAACCATATTCGCCCTGCAAGATAGCTTTGGTACTGCTTGTAATATAGTAGGAGATGGGGCTCTTAGCTTAATAGCAACAGCCTTCAACGAAAGACAACAAAAAAGGGAAGTTAAATAACTTCCCTTCCAATATAAATTTTTATTATATTACTCTTTTAAAAGATTTCTAGAGATTACTAATTTCTGAATCTCTGTAGTTCCTTCACCTATAGTACATAATTTAGAGTCACGGAAGAACTTCTCTACAGGGAAGTCTTTAGTGTATCCATAACCTCCGTGAATTTGGATAGCTTCTGTTGACACTTTCACACATACTTCAGAGGCATACATCTTAGCCATCGCACCAATTTTAGTCATTGGTTTATTGTTATTTTTTAAGAAAGCTGCTTTGTGCAATAATAATTCAGAACACTCGATTTCTGTAGCCATATCAGCTAATTTGAATCCTATTGCTTGGAACTGACTAATTGGTTTGCCAAACTGTACTCTTTCTTTAGAATATTTAAGAGCAGC
Organism: Myroides injenensis M09-0166; assembly: GCF_000246945.1. Taxonomy (GTDB): domain Bacteria; phylum Bacteroidota; class Bacteroidia; order Flavobacteriales; family Flavobacteriaceae; genus Flavobacterium; species Flavobacterium injenense. Next base: position 9,840 of record NZ_BAEX01000013.1, on the reverse strand, counting down.
TTCATAAGCTCCTTTAGAAATACCAAGCGATAATGCTCCAATTGAGATACGCCCTCCATCTAATACTTTCATCGCTTGTATGAAACCTTCACCTACCTCTCCTAAACGATTCGCATCAGGCACGCGACAGTTATCAAAGATAAGTTCAGCTGTTTCAGAAGCACGCATTCCTAATTTATTCTCTTTTTTCCCACTAGAAAAACCAGGTGTACCTTTCTCAACAACAAATGCTGTCATTCCGTGAGAATCACCTTTCTCTCCAGTACGAACAATTACAACTGCAACATTACCAGAAATAGCATGTGTAATAAAGTTTTTTGCACCATTTAGTATCCAATGATCACCGTCTTTTACTGCAGTAGTACTCATTCCACCAGCATCCGAACCAGTATTGTGCTCAGTTAATCCCCATGCACCAATCCATTCTCCTGTTGCTAATTTTGGTAACCATTTTTTCTTTTGTTCTTCGTTAGCAAAACTTAGAATATGATTTGTACATAATGAATTATGTGCCGCTACTGATAAACCAATAGAAGAATCTACTTTAGAAATCTCTTCAACTATTGTAATATACTCATGATATCCAAGTCCAGATCCTCCATATTCTTCAGGCACCAATACTCCCATATAGCCCATTTCTCCCAATTTCTTAAATAAATCTACTGGAAATATCTGTGCTTCATCCCATTCCATAATATGCGGACGAATATGTTGTTCCGCAAAATCTCTTATTGATTGCGCAATCATTGCTTGTGTCTCATTGTATTCAAAATTCATAGTTGATAGTTTTAATTCGTAAATTTCAAATATAAACTAATTATATCAATTTTGTCAAGAGGGAATTTCTCAATTTGTCGGAATTGCTCTTTATTAACAATATCACCATTCATACTCCGATATTTCACAATTTCTCTTGCTATATAATAATTCAAATAGGGCAATTCTTTTATTTCATTAATATTTGATTCGTTTATATTTAGCAAAACAATTACAGGTTTTATTTCTACAATAAAATATTTAACAAACTCATTAAAAGTTTCTTCTGGTAATCCATAAATAAATTTCACCTGTTCAATAGCCAAATAGCCACCTAGTTTTTCTCTCTCTTTAATAATCCTTTCAGCATACGTAGCACCAATTCCTCTAACTTTTCGTAGATCTTCTTCATTAGCTGAATTAATACATTTTACAACTATCTCTTCTTGTTGGATTACAGCTTTTGACGAAATATAAGATGAAGTAGGTTTATTATTATTCACCCATTTTGGAAACTTAAAATAAGGAGAATATTTGTCTAACCATTGATTAGATACTTGAGTAACTTGTTGAAACTCTAGACTAGAATTCACATAGTTATTTGTCTCCCTAAACTTGTGTAACCTATCAATTTCTTCGATAGACATTCCCAAAGAGAAGCCTTTATAATCACTAATAAAATTTGGGTTGAAGGGATAAACAGTATTTTTTTTTTATTGACTACTTTCCGAATACTATCTATCTTTATATGATAAAGAATTAGCTGATTGGGGTCAATAAGATTAATAGAAGTATCAGTATTCTTATAAAATAGCGTGCAATAAAAGACTATTCCTTGAATTAAGAATAATAAAAGATAGAAAAGCACCACCCCCTTCCTTTGGGATTTAGTATAATAAAACCATTTAGTACGATGAGAATGCCACATCTATTATTAACCAATTATATGGCAACATCAACAAGAATAAATTATAAATCAAATACAGAACTTCGTTTTGTATAGATTAAGTCTTTAATCTTAGCTAAAAACGCCAGTGTTAAATAAAAGGCAAAAGCTAACCCTAGTGTAAAAAAAGAGATATAAATAAAAAAAAGACGTATTCGTGTTGCTTTAATTCCTAATCTATCTCCTATCCTAGAAGAAACTTTAAACCCTCTCTTTTCAAAAAAATATCGAATATTATTTATCATGGTTTTTATTACTTTCTAATAACAAAAGTACAAAAATCATTTCAATATACTTTTCCCTATTAAGCAGTCTATACATCTGCGTGTATCACAATATTGTTTCTTTAATTGTAATACAGCTTGACTATCCATTAAATTATCAACAGATAGTCCAAGCTTACTAAATAAATGGGCAATACTGTTTTTTTCTGCTTGAAGATTACAACAAATATCCGCTAACCTATCTGACTGATCTTCAATCACCAAACAACTTTTATAATACTCAAACTGAAAAGGTAAGATGGTATTAATAAATAATAAATCAATGAAATCTTTAGTAAGGTTTTTAATCTTTCGTTTGCTTTCTTTATTTAAAGAATAATGTGTCGTCCAATAATCACTAATGTTAATGTCGAAAAATTGATAAATTTCGACAATAGATAAATTCTTTTTAAATAGTTCATTAATCTTGCTACCATGCTTAAAATATAAAGAAGCAAATTGTATCATTCGTATAGTAGGAAAATTATTAGGCCTTAATTGATAAAAACTCAAACATTTTTTATCACCTTCTTCTAAACCATACTTATGTTTTAAAAATTCCCATTCATTAATGATGTTAGAGCTATACCAATCTTTCACCTCATCTTCTATTTGCAATGCACCAATTATTCCTAAAAGCATAGCCTCTGTTTGTATCAAAGATTCTGAGTGTTTATAAATGTTTATAACAGATAGTTTTTTTAAAACAGAAAAGAAATATTCCCCATTCATATTCAAACCAAAACTCTTTCCTAGAAAGCAGAAAAACACTTGTTCCCAATTATTATTTGTTTCACATAAATAACGTTGAATAGGTTCTACTTTTTCTTTTAATCGTTCAAAAAACAAACTTTCTTTCCACTGAAGTAATACTAGAGGATCAATACTTGAAATATCGTTTTCACAGAACAAATACTGTTTTGGAATCTTTAAATATTCATACCTTGTTACTAATTTTTCACAAACTATATTTTTTATCTCAAAGACAGAAATTTCAGCTCCGCATTCTCTATATATAGGGATATCATATTCCCAAACTACATGCAAAATAACACTGTCATAGCGCCTATCTTTCTCATGATGGTGAGCATACCAATCGGATGCCTTGATATGTATTTTTACATTTCCAGCCCATAATTGTGTGCCAATAAAAAGTTGGGCATTAAAAAAGTCTGGACCATCTAATCCTGTATATACTCCAGGAGAGATAATCTTTATTTGCTCTTTAGACGAGGTAAACAAATCATTGCTTGAAAATAATTGATTCTGCCATATATAGTGTAAGAAAGCTTCTTTCATAAATTTTAGTAGTGTGTTTTGAAATCGCAATTGCTTTATTTACTTTTATAAATCATACTATTATATCCAAGCAAGTACTATATGAAAGCAAAAACATTGTTACTCAATTTATATCTAATTCTATTTAGTATAATTAGTAATGCTCAAAAACCAAACCACACCACTCTAATTGAATATGATGCTTATGTTAACAATGAATTAGTGACGACAAATAATGCTACATTATTAGTATTAATGACAAAAGAATACCTAAAGCTTAACCAACAAGATCTCATAGCTGGTAAATTAAAATATCCAATAGAGCAGACCTTCGTAGATCTAAAAAACGACAAACATTACTCCATTGCACAACTCAACAAAGCAAAAAGAATCAAAACAGAATACACTCCTCCAGTTTACAATTATGAGATATTAAATGAGACAAAAGAGATATTAGGCTATATATGTAATAAAGCGACTACAGTAATCAACTCAAATAAATATACTATTTGGTATACCAAGCAACTAGCAAGTAAAGGAAGTCCTAATAATATAGGAAGTGACTTAGGAGTAGTACTAGAGATAGATCGCAATGGTACATTCAAAACTGTAGCTAGAAAGATCAATACAAATGCTACATTCAATATTAAAGAAGTAGTACAACTAAATGAATCAACTCTTGTAAATAAAAATGATTATGACAAATTACTTTGGGAAAGTAAATTCACAACTCTAAACATTTTTAAAGACGAATTAATAAATTATAACGCCGAACATAAAACGGAAGACAATATCTATAGATATGCTGAAGGGACATTAATTGTAAAAAAAGTAAAGTTCCCAATAATTACAAGTGGTGATCAAGTATTTTTAAACCTCACACAGCAATCAAATGGTGATGCTTATGATAGAACTGGAAGTGTATTTCTAATACCTAATTATCATGAAATATCATTTTATGACGCATTAAAAGATGGAGTAAATATTCTTCCTAAATACATAGGGGGAAATGAAAAAGAATATCAAGGTGTTATTGCAACAGATAACTATACACCTCCTATTGAGTTAATGCGATTTTTTACTTCTTTTGGAATTGGAGCATATAATCATATTAATTTCTTAGAAAAAGATTGGCAAAAACAAACCACTTATAGACAAGAAATCACAGAATTCGCACCCTTATTAAATAATAGTGAATGGTTAGTAGGCATATATATAGGTAACTATGATAAAGGAGGCCATAAAGTCTCTCTTGATGTAACGATTCATCCAAGTGAATCTACACCTAAACAAGTAAAAAACATAATGTCGTTATTCAACACTATCAATTTATTAGAAATGGCTGGTCAAAGCTATCCTACAATGTTCTCTTCACCGCAAGGCGTCACTGTTAATTTCACTCTAACAGAACCATTAAAAAATGCTCGTCTACGCTATACTGCAACAGGTCATGGAGGCTGGGAAAATGGGGATGAATTTAACCCTAAAATTAACAGCATTATTTTAGATCAGAAAAAGGTCACTGACTTTTATCCATGGAGACAAGATTGTGGTTCTTATCGCGACTATAACCCAGCATCAGGTAATTTTAATAACGGATTATCATCATCAGATTTAAGCAGATCTAATTGGTGTCCTGGCAGCGTTACCTCACCTATATGGGTATCTCTTGGTGATCTAAAAGCTGGTACTCACAATATACAAGTGCAAATACCTATGGGGCAACCTGAAGGTACAAGTTTTAGTTATTGGAATATTTCGGGAGTTCTATTTGGAGAATAAAAAAGGCAGTATCAAGATGATACTGCCAAAAAACAAAAGGAATAGAAAGCATTAAAAAAATAGGTAGGTTTTGTACCTATTTTAAAAATTTATCTTAATACACATTAAATGCTAACTTCTCCAATCGACATTATATTTTTTCTTTAATTGCTAGGCTTACCACTTATCTTCCAACCTCCAGATTGCTGTTGTATTTTACACATATTAAAATATTTACCCTTTAAAGCCATCAAAGTGGAATGATTTCCTTGCTCTAATATTTGTCCTTGTTCAAGTACAATAATTTGATTTGCATTTTGTATAGTAGCTAATTTATGAGCAATCACAATAACTGTTTTAGATTTTACTAATTCTTGAATAGCTTGTTGAATATAGATTTCATTCTCTGGATCCAAACTTGCTGTAGCTTCATCCAATAGTACGATAGGTGCATCTCTTAATAATGCTCTAGCTATGCTAATTCTTTGTTTCTGACCTCCCGATAGTTTATTACCACCTTCCCCTACTGGTGTATGAAGTCCTAATGGAAGATCCTCTACAAATTCCATAACCATAGCTTTAGTGGCTGCATCTATAATTTCTTGTTCAGAAACGTTCTTATTATTCATTTTGATATTATTATATATCGTATCATCAAATAAATATACATCTTGGAATACTTCGCTAATTAATGAATAAAAATGATCCGTATTAATATCTCTAATATCAATTCCTCCTATCTTAATTGCACCTTTATCTACATCCCAGAAACGAGCTATTAAAGATGCTACAGTGGTCTTCCCTGATCCAGAATGTCCTACCAATGCAAGCATAGAGCTTGCAGGCACATTAAAACTTAAGTTTGCGATTGTTTTTTGATTTTCAAGGTAACCAAAACTTACATCGTTAAACTCAATATCATACTCTTTTGGTACTAATTCTTTAGATGTTTCCATAATTGGAGTTTCTAATACCTCTACCACTCTATTTAGACTTTCGTTCATTGAACTTAATGAAAGATAATCTACCATAACAACTTTTAATGGAGTATAAAGCGCATATCCCAAAATTAAAAATGTAATTAGTACAGGTACAGATATACTCTCATTAATAAGAAAATATAATCCCAATGCAACCATTAAGATAAAACCTATTTCGAAAAGGATAGTAACAGTTATAACTAAAGGCCCTGGCAATGACTCCATTTTAATACTTAGTTTCTTTAGTTTCTTAAACGAATCTTCTAATCCTTTATGCTTTTCTCCAGTTTGTCCATATGATTTTAAATGACGTATTCCTTGCACGTACTCTAAGAATTTTGCACCAACACCATTACGTGCAGAAACTAATTTTTTACCAGTTTTAGCTATTATATAATTTGCTAGTTTTAAGAAAGGAATTACCAAAGGAATTACAAGTAAAAGACAAACTGTTAATCGCCAGTCATAGTAAAACAAAACACAAGATAATAAAACAGTACCGAAAATACCAGAGGCAATATTTCCAATGCTATGCCCAAAAATAATTTCAAAATTAGCAACATCTTGTAATACTACAGAAGTAATTTCTCCTGGGTCTTTTTGTTTAAAAAACCCTAAAGAAAACTTCTGCATTCTATTCCCCATATTAATACGTAATCGATTAGATAAATTATATACCCATACATTGGTGCTGACCATTACTTTAGATGAAACAATATATTGTAGAATCATCATTATTAACATGATGAATAATACAGTCCATATTAAACTTTTATTAGGAGTCTCTTCAAATAATTCCCATACAATAATTAACAATACAATTGTAGGTGCAGAAGTAAAGATACTTTGCACTAATTGCCAAAAGATAGTTCTTTGAGTATCCTTCTTATTTAGTGAGGTAACGTATTTTATATTTTTAATCATTTCTTTTAATTTATTTTAATCAATGCTACAATTATCAGTTATAGTATTATGTCTTTTGCTCGTGTATGTGCATTCCATAATCGCTGGTATAAAGCATTCTGTACTAATAGTTCTTCATGTTTATCATTCCCAACTAATTGTCCCTTATCAAATACTAATATTTGATCTACATCAGTAATAGTGCTTAGTCGATGCGCGATAATTAAAACAGTTTTATTCTTAATTAATGAACTAAAGGCATTTTGTGTTTTAAGTTCATTTTCAGGATCCGCATAAGCCGTAGCTTCATCTAAAATTAAAATAGGTGCATCTTTTAAAATGGCTCTTGCTAATTGAATTCTCTGCTGCTCACCACCACTTAAATGCACACCAGATTGTCCATACATAGTATCATACTTATTAGGCAATGACATAATCAAATCATGTATCTGAGCTGCTTTTGCAGCTGCTTCTACTTGTTCAATTGTTTTATCCATTCCCATTCTAATATTGTCATATAAGGATTGCTGGAACATAAAACTATCTTGAAAAACAAATGAAATTATTTCCATAAGTTGGTTAGTAGGATATTCTCTTACATCTATTCCTCCAATTTTTATAGAGCCATCGTTTACATCCCAAAATCGTGAAAGTAATTGGCCGACAGTACTTTTTCCAGCACCTGAAGGTCCTACCAAAGCAACAATTGATTTTTCTTTTACAGTAAATGACAAATCTTTTAATACTGTTTTGTCTTCATCATATGAGAAAGAAACGTTATCGAATGTTACTTCATAGTTAGAAGGTGTCTGTACATCCTTGTTCTCCGGCAATATTTCTTGGTCAAGCAATTCATCAATTCCTCCCATACTATTACTTATTAAAGCGAGCTGTGGTGCCATATTACTTAAAGCAAATATTGGCTTAATATACCCAGTTCCTAATATCAAAAACAGAAGTAATGTAGAAGTCGATAAATCATTGTTAAAAAATAAATATAACCCTAGTGCTAATAACGGTAACATAGCATTATTCATCACACTCGTAAATAATGCAAAACCAGGAACACTTTTTTTAGTCCATGCATGTACTGCTTCACGATAGCTGATAACGGTATCACCAAACTTGTTAAAGCTTTCTGCACTTTGACCAAATATTTTCATCACTGGTATAGCTCTAACATATTCGACAATTCCTGCATTCATATTTTCTAAAGTTTCAGTTTGTCTATCTAACAATTCTTTACCATCAGGAGTCGCAAAGATTTTCGGAATAATAATTCCTATCAAGACAATAGGTACAAAGCTTATTAAAGCCAAGCGCCAATCTTGTGAGAATAAATACCCTAATGTAATTAACGGAAGAGAAATTCCCTTTACAAAGTCAGGAATCTGATGAGATATAAAATGTTCAATCCTTTCTACGTCATCAGATAAAATTTTCTTTAATGCACCTGAGTTTTTATTAGATAGATATCCCATTGGTAATACTCCTACCTTATTAGCAATATAGGTACGTAGCTCATGCAAAACATTGTATGCCGCAATATGAGCCATTACACCCGATAAGAAAAATAAAAACATACTAACAATACCTGCAATTATTGCGTATATCAAATAAGTTTGAATTAATTTAAAGTCTGTTGTTGAGTTTAAAAGTTCTTTAATAATATAGAAAACCAAAACATAAGGTACTAAACTAAGTACTGCGTGTATCACTGATAATAAAGCAGCTAAAATCAACACTACTTTCTTGCTGCCTGTTATCTCAAGCAACCTCATTATACCCGTTTTCTTTTTGTCCTTCGCCATAATTATAAAAATTGAGTTACATTTGCTATTTAGAATTATTCTAATATTTATTAGATACAACAAATGTATTTATGATACGGCGAGATTAACTCCGCTGTAAGGAATTTAATCTCCGCAATAAGGAATAAAAAATATGGAAATAGGTATATATCATATTGACCAACTGCATCCACTATATAAAAAAGAAAATAGTGATATATTTCAAGAACTAAAAGTTCATACAAACGAGTTAGTCACGAATATTGATCATTTAGGAACTAAAGGATATTATAAAGAAATTCACTTTAATGGTATTCATATTGGCTATGGAGAAATGACCTCTAAGCAACAAAATAAATTATTCTACCAAAATACTTTTGAACATGTAGAAATGCATTTTACCTTGAGTGGTACATCCTATTCACTAACGAATTGTAATAAGAAAGAACAATTATTTAATTTTACAAAAAACCAACATAATATATTATATACTAAGGAAATAGACTCTATTTATGTACACGAACTTGATAAATTCGCCTTTTTTGAAATTAAAATGAAAATAGATTTTTTTCTACAATACCTAGATGAAATAATTCCTGCTTCAAATGAATTTCAAACTAAAATTATAAAAGGTGAGTTTACACAATTTGTAAAACAAAATCATCTAATAAGTCTTGATATGTTTATGATTATTCAGGAAATGATTAATTGTAAGCGTACTGGCATTTATAAAAAGATGTTTCTCGAATCTAAAGTAATAGAGTTATTACTGCTACAATTTGAACAATTTTCAAAATCCACCAATTTAAATCTCAATAAGAAAGATGTTGAAAATGCTTATTATATAAAAGAATATTTAACCAAAAATCTAAATGAAGATATATCCTTAATAGGGTTAGCACGTTTAGTCGGAACAAATGAATATACCTTAAAAAAAACTTTTAAAGAATTATTCAATACAACAGTATTTGCATACTGGCATAAATTAAAAATGAAAGAAGCTAAATTGATGCTTCAAGATTTAGATATGCACGTGACTGAAGTAGCAGATGCAATTGGATACAAAAATGCAAGACATTTCGCAACAGCTTTTAAAAAGGAATTTGGAATATCTCCCAGTGAATTATACTAGATACAAAAAGCGCTCTCTTTATACTACGTGT